>NZ_BAAASM010000032.1:0-257717 GCF_039532885.1 Streptomyces nogalater
ACTGGGCGTCAGTCAACGACACACCCAGACCAACGATCCGATGATCTGAAAGAAACGGCCTAGTCCCGCGCCTCCGCCAGCAGCTTCTGGATGCGGCTCACGCCCTCGACGAGGTCCTCGTCACCGAGCGCGTACGACAGCCGCAGGTAGCCCGGTGTGCCGAAGGCCTCGCCCGGGACGACCGCGACCTCGGCCTCCTCCAGGATCAGCGCGGCCAGTTCGACGGTGTCCTGCGGGCGCTTGCCCCGGATCTCCTTGCCGAGCAGCGCCTTGACCGAGGGGTAGGCGTAGAACGCGCCCTCGGGCTCCGGGCAGACCACGCCGTCGATCTCGTTGAGCATCCGCACGATGGTCTTGCGCCGCCGGTCGAACGCCTCGCGCATCGTCGCCACGGCCTCCAGGCCGCCCGAGACGGCGGCCAGGGCGGCCGCCTGGGCCACGTTGGAGACGTTGGAGGTGGCGTGCGACTGGAGGTTCGTCGCGGCCTTGACGACGTCCTTCGGGCCGATGACCCAGCCCACCCGCCAGCCGGTCATGGCGTACGTCTTCGCCACACCGTTGACCACGACGCACTTGTCACGCAGCTCGGGCAGGAGCGCCGGCAGGGAGACCGCGGCGGCGTCGCCGTAGACCAGGTGCTCGTAGATCTCGTCGGTGAGCACCCACAGGCCGTGCTCGACGGCCCAGCGGCCGATCGCCTCGGTCTCGGCCTCGGAGTACACCGCGCCGGTCGGGTTGGACGGGGAGACGAAGAGGACGACCTTCGTCCGCTCGGTGCGCGCCGCCTCCAGCTGCTCCACCGAGACCCGGTAGCCGGTGGTCTCGTCCGCGACGACCTCCACCGGGACACCGCCGGCCAGGCGGATGGACTCCGGGTACGTCGTCCAGTACGGCGCCGGGACGATGACCTCGTCACCCGGGTCGAGGATCGCGGCGAACGCCTCGTAGATGGCCTGCTTGCCGCCGTTGGTGACCAGGATCTGGGAGACGTCGGGCTCCCAGCCGGAGTCGCGCAGCGTCTTGGCGGCGATCGCGGCCTTCAGCTCGGGCAGGCCGCCGGCCGGGGTGTAGCGGTGGTACTTGGGGTTCTTGCAGGCCTCGACGGCCGCCTCGACGATGTAGTCCGGGGTCGGGAAGTCGGGCTCGCCGGCGCCGAAGCCGATCACCGGACGCCCGGCGGCCTTCAGGGCCTTGGCCTTGGCGTCCACGGCGAGGGTGGCGGACTCGGAGATCGCGCCGACTCGGGCGGAGACCCGGCGCTCGGTGGGAGGGATTGCAGCGCTCATGCGGCCCATCGTTCCAGACCGGAAATACCCCCGGCACACGGGTTTCACAGACTGGGCAGCCGGCGGCCGAGGGGTGAACACGGGTCCGAATCCGGCCCCCGGCCAGGACGATCTTCCTTTCCGCGGCCCCGACGGGCACTTTCTGTTCGACGCCGGGCCCCGGACCACGTACACTCTCACCTCGTTGGCCTCTCGACGGCCGCCGTCGGGCCGGTGCACATCGGGCACCCGGTCGGATGCGGTACGTTGGGGGACACACAAAGGGTCGTAGCTCAATTGGTAGAGCACCGGTCTCCAAAACCGGCGGTTGGGGGTTCAAGTCCCTCCGGCCCTGCTACACACACCGCCAGGATGTGTGCGCATGTACGTACAGCAATGCACCGCCGTGCGGCTCAGAAACCGGGCGCGGCACGGCCACGACCCGGGATCAGGTGAGGACTATGACGGACGCCGTAGGCTCCATCGACACGCCTGACGCCCAGGACGAGGTGCCCGAGTCCAAGAAGGCCCGCAAGGGCGGAAAGCGCGCCAAGAAGGGCCCGCTGAAGCGCCTCGCCACCTTCTACCGCCAGATCATCGCGGAGCTCCGCAAGGTCGTCTGGCCGACGCGCAACCAGCTGACGTCGTACACCACCGTGGTGATCTTCTTCGTCGTCATCATGATCGCTCTGGTGACCGTGATTGACTATGGGCTCGACCACGCGGCCAAGTACGTCTTCGGCTGAGCCAAAAGCGAAGGGCGCCGTGGTACCGGCGCCCCTTTTCGCATGTTCCACCCCTATGTATCCAGGAAGAAGCAGCCATCGTGTCTGACCCGAACCTGAACGACGACGCCGCAGAGCCCCGCGGGCTGGCTGCCGAGACGGTGGACGACGAGCTCGACATCGTCGAGGGCGCGGACGACCAGGACGAGTTCGAGGCTGCCGAGGCCGAGGCGGGGGAGCCGGCCGAGGAGGCCGCCGTGCACGCCGAGGACGCCGAGGACGAGGACGAATCCGAGGACGAGGGCGAGGGCGACGAGGCCGCCGAGGAAGCCGTCGCGGAGCCCGCCGAGGCCGAGCCCGTCGCCCCGGTCGACCCGGTCCAGGCGCTGCGCGAGGAACTGCGCACCCTGCCCGGCGAGTGGTACGTCATCCACACCTACGCCGGTTACGAGAACCGCGTGAAGACCAACCTGGAGCAGCGCGCCGTCTCGCTGAACGTCGAGGACTACATCTTCCAGGCCGAGGTGCCGCAGGAGGAGGTCGTCCAGATCAAGAACGGCGACCGCAAGACCATCAAGCAGAACAAGCTGCCGGGTTACGTCCTGGTCCGCATGGACCTGACCAACGAGTCCTGGGGCGTCGTCCGCAACACCCCGGGCGTCACCGGCTTCGTCGGCAACGCCTACGACCCCTACCCGCTGACCCTGGACGAGATCGTCAAGATGCTCGCCCCGGAGGCCGAGGAGAAGGCCGCCCGCGAGGCCGCCGAGGCCGAGGGCAAGCCCGCCCCGCAGCGCAAGGTCGAGGTCCAGGTGCTGGACTTCGAGGTCGGCGACTCGGTCACCGTCACCGACGGCCCGTTCGCCACCCTCCAGGCGACCATCAACGAGATCAACCCCGACTCCAAGAAGGTCAAGGGCCTGGTCGAGATCTTCGGCCGCGAGACCCCGGTCGAGCTGTCCTTCGACCAGATCCAGAAGAACTGAGCACACGCCCCGGAAGCGCCCCGCCGGTGAACACCGGTCCGGGGCGCTTCCGCCGTGTCCGGCCCGCGGTCGCCGTACTGGCGCCGCTGGTCCTGGCGTACGCCGTCTGCGTCCCGGCGGCCTGGCAGCGCATCGCACTGCGCGGCGCCGAGCCGGTCGCGGCCACCTTCCACGACGGATCCTGCCTCCTCGGCGGCTGCACGGTGACGTACTCCGTCGCGGGGGAGCGGGTCACGGCCGGTCTGCCGGCGGGCACGCGCGCGTGGGGCCGCACCGAGGGCGACACCGTGTCCGTGCGCGTCGCGCCCGGCGAACCGGGGCGGGTGGCGCTCGCCGCCGACACCGGGCGCGGGGTCGTCGCCGCGCTGCTCGCCGTGCCGGTGGGGGCGACCCTGCTCGCGTTGCTCGCCGCGGCCGTGCACGTGCTGCGCGACCGGCGCCCCGGAGAACCCACGAGGGACGCCTGACCTGGGGGATTTCTTGTCTCGTGGGGACAGCGGCTATCGTTGTGCGGTATGCCATCTGCGGGATCGTGCAACGGCATGGATCCGGAGTCGCAGACGGCCATCAACCTCTCAGTAAGGACCCGGAGAGAGCATGCCTCCCAAGAAGAAGAAGGTCACGGGGCTCATCAAGCTCCAGATCCAGGCCGGCGCCGCCAACCCGGCTCCGCCGGTCGGCCCGGCGCTGGGTCAGCACGGCGTCAACATCATGGAGTTCTGCAAGGCCTACAACGCCGCGACCGAGTCGCAGCGCGGTTGGGTCATCCCGGTGGAGATCACGGTCTACGAGGACCGTTCCTTCACCTTCGTCACCAAGACGCCGCCGGCCGCGAAGATGATCCTCAAGGCCGCGGGCATCGAGAAGGGCTCCGGCGAGCCGCACAAGACCAAGGTCGCCAAGATCACCGAGGCGCAGGTCCGCGAGATCGCCCAGACCAAGATGCCCGACCTGAACGCGAACGACCTGGACGCCGCCGCGAAGATCATCGCCGGTACCGCGCGTTCCATGGGCGTCACGGTCGAGGGCTGAACCCCACCTTCGTAGCAGTCATGCGGCTGCCTGCATTTCGCGGCCGCACGTGGCAGGGCCTGCTCGGCCCAGGGACCACGACTCCTTTCAGAACACACAGGAGCAAGTTGTGAGCAAGCGCAGCAAGGCTCTCCGCGCTGCGGACGCCAAGGTCGACCGGGAGAAGCTGTACGCCCCGCTCGAAGCCGTCCGTCTCGCCAAGGAGACCTCCACGACCAAGTTCGACGCCACCGTCGAGGTCGCCTTCCGTCTGGGTGTCGACCCGCGCAAGGCCGACCAGATGGTCCGTGGCACCGTGAACCTTCCGCACGGCACCGGTAAGACCGCCCGGGTCCTGGTCTTCGCGACCGGCGACCGTGCCGAGGCCGCGCGTGCCGCGGGCGCCGACATCGTCGGTGCCGACGAGCTGATCGACGAGGTCGCGAAGGGCCGTCTGGACTTCGACGCCGTCGTCGCCACCCCGGACCTCATGGGCAAGGTCGGCCGCCTCGGCCGCGTCCTCGGCCCGCGTGGTCTGATGCCGAACCCGAAGACCGGCACCGTCACCCCCGACGTGGTCAAGGCCGTCACCGACATCAAGGGCGGCAAGATCGAGTTCCGCGTCGACAAGCACTCGAACCTGCACTTCATCATCGGCAAGGCGTCCTTCGACGACGACAAGCTGGTGGAGAACTACGGCGCCGCGCTGGAGGAGATCCTCCGTCTGAAGCCGTCCGCCGCCAAGGGTCGCTACATCAAGAAGGCCGCCATCACCACCACGATGGGCCCCGGCATCCCGGTCGACCCCAACCGCACCCGCAACCTCCTCGTCGAGGAGGACCCGGCCGCCGTCTGAGCCCCGGCTCAGCGCGGTAGCCGCGTCAGGGACGCGTAAACCACAAGGGCGGGCCCTGGAACCTCTCCGGTTCCGGGCCCGTCCTTTGTGTGTACGGCCTTTCCGTCAACGGCCTTTCGCAGGACTGTCAGTGGCCTGGGTTACGGTGCAGGCACAGGACACGCATTAGGGGTGGGACTAGATGAAGAGCACGACCGTGCGCCGGGTGACCCTTTCCATCGCGGTGGTGGCCGCGCTGACCGGAGTGGCCGCCTGCGGCTCCTCCGACTCCGACAAGGGCGGCGACAAGGGCGGTGACAAGGCGGCCGGCAAGGGCGCGATACACCTCAGCCCGATCGCCGCGCTGCGGTCCGTCGAGAAGACCACCGACCAGGCCGACTCGGCGAAGGTGCGCTCCACGACGTCCCTCGGCGACCTCATGTCGATGACCGCGAACGGCGCCCTCACCTGGAGTGACGGTCTCAAGGGCAACCTGACCATCACCTACACCGGTGGGCAGATGGCCGAGCTGATGAAGAAGGCCGGCACCCAGTCGATGGAGGCCCGGTATCTGCCGGACGCCTACTACGCGCACATGAGCGAGAAGTACGCCCAGCAGGCCGGCGGCGGCAAGCACTGGATCAAGTACTCCTACGACGACCTCGCCAAGCTCGGCGGCGCGTCCGGGTCGTACATGAAGGACCAGATCCAGAACGCCACCCCGAACCAGTCCGTGAAGATGCTTCTGGCCTCCGGTGACGTGAAGAAGGTCGGCGAGGAGAAGGTCTCCGGCGTCCAGACCACGCACTACTCGGGCAAGGTCGACGTCGCCGACCTCGCCGACAAGACCAGCAACCTCGACGCCGACCAGATGGCCGCCCTGAAGAAGCAGCTCAGCCAGGCCGGGGTCACCACGGAGACGATCGACATCTGGGTCGACGACCAGAACCTGCTGGTCAAGAAGACCGAGAAGGGCAACACCGCCAACGGCGTGATGACCAGCACCGCGTACTACTCGGACTACGGCGTGAAGGTCGACGCCGAGGCCCCGCCGGCCGGTGACACCAAGGACTTCGCGGACATGATGAAGTCCGGCGGCATGGCCACGGGCGGCACGGGCACCGCCTCCTGAGCCTGAGCGAGCCTTAGCGAGCCTGGGCCTGGGCCTGGGCTTGGTTCTGAGGCGGCCGGCGTCCCCCGGGCTCCCCTGAGCCCGGCCCACGGCCACGCAGCGCCGTGCGGCACGCCGGCCGGCTCCCGGGCAGCCACAGACCCGGCCCGGGACCGGCGAACGGTCCGATTTGCTCTGTGGGGAGCCGGTCCCGTACTCTCTGGAGGAAGCCAAAGACCGCTGGTCGTTGCCGTGCGCTCGAATGAGGGCGCGGTGGCCGAAGGATCCGCTGAAAAGTGGGCGACCCGCGCAGGTGACTGTGGAAGTACTCCCGGAGTGCGCGCCGAGCGTGCGTAAGACCGGTCGAGTCCGCCCCGTGCGCCTGCGCCGGGGCGTTTCGTTTTCCCCAGTCCTCCTTCGGGTCCGCGCGGTCCGAATCACCCGGAAGGAGGCCGAGGCTCTATGGCGAGGCCCGACAAGGCTGCCGCGGTTGCGGAGCTGACGGACAAGTTCCGCAGCTCCAACGCCGCCGTGCTGACCGAGTACCGCGGTCTCACCGTGGCGCAGCTCAAGACGCTGCGCCGGTCGCTCGGTGAGAACGCCCAGTACGCCGTGGTGAAGAACACGCTGACCAAGATTGCGGCCAAGGAGGCCGGGATCACGCTGGAGGACCAGCTCTTCGCTGGCCCGACGGCCGTCGCCTTCGTCACCGGTGACCCGGTGGAGTCGGCGAAGGGTCTGCGTGACTTCGCCAAGGAAAACCCCAATCTCGTCATCAAGGGCGGTGTCCTTGACGGCAAGGCGCTGTCCGCCGACGAGATCAAGAAGCTTGCGGACCTCGAGTCCCGCGAGGTTCTGCTCAGCAAGCTGGCCGGTGCCTTCAAGGCGAAGCAGTCCCAGGCTGCTTCCGTCTTCCAGGCGCTGCCGTCGAAGCTCGTCCGCACCGTGGACGCGCTGCGCGCCAAGCAGGCCGAGCAGGGCGGTGCCGAGTAATTCGGCTCGCTTTCTGATCCGCGCCGCCGGCGCGGGTCGCAGCGGGCCGACGTACGCCCGCCTTATCCAGTACATCCGGCACCTGCCGATTTGAGTGGAAGGACCGCCATCATGGCGAAGCTGTCCCAGGACGAGCTGCTTGCCCAGTTCGAGGAGATGACCCTCATCGAGCTCTCCGAGTTCGTGAAGGCCTTCGAGGAGAAGTTCGACGTCACCGCCGCCGCCGCCGCGCCGGTCGTCGTCGCCGGTGGTGCCGCTGGTGGCGCCGCCGCCGAGGCCGAGGAGGAGAAGGACGAGTTCGACGTCATCCTCACCGGTGCCGGCGACAAGAAGATCCAGGTCATCAAGGTCGTGCGTGAGCTGACCTCGCTGGGTCTGAAGGAGGCCAAGGACCTCGTGGACGGCACCCCGAAGCCGGTCCTGGAGAAGGTCAACAAGGAGGCCGCTGACAAGGCCGCCGAGGCCCTCAAGGGCGCCGGTGCCTCCGTCGAGGTCAAGTAAGACCTCAGCGAGCGCCACAGCGGCCCGCTAGGGCTGTAACGCGAACGCACCGAAGGGCGATCATCCATCCGGGTGGTCGCCCTTCGGCGTTCCCCGGCCCGGCGAGGGCTGCCTTGCACCTGTGTTCGTGCGGGGTAAGGTGATCTTCGTCGTGTCTCCCGAAGGGCCGGTTCCGGCAAGCAGCTCTTGACGAACCGCACGCAGCGCGCAATTCTCAGGACGCGTCGTCACAAGGATCCGAATCCGAGGCATGGATCGACGACGAAGAGGGCAGTATCAACGTGCGTTGAGGGCAGGATGCCGAGGGCGTTGACAGAGGCGTTGAGCACAACGAGGGTCTTCGAATACCCGCACTGGACATCAGTGTGCCAAGTGGCTACACTGACCCTTTGCGCTGCCTGTTAGCTGTCCCCTGCCCGTCGCCAGGGGTCTGCCCTCACTTGAGCACAGTCGACCGAACCTCCCTGACCTGGGGTTTCCGTCTCTGTGTACAGGAGAGGGACCGGTACGCGCGTAGTGAGTCCGAGCCCTCGGAAGGACCCCCTCTTGGCCGCCTCGCGCACTGCCTCGACCGCGAATACGAACAACGGCGCCAGCACCGCCCCGCTGCGCATCTCCTTTGCAAAGATCAAGGAGCCCCTTGAGGTTCCGAACCTGCTCGCGCTGCAGACCGAGAGCTTTGACTGGCTGCTCGGCAACACCGCCTGGCAGACTCGGGTCGAGGAGGCTCTGGAGAACGGTCAGGACGTCCCCACCAAGTCCGGTCTGGAGGAGATCTTCGAGGAGATCTCCCCGATCGAGGACTTCTCCGGGTCGATGTCGCTGACGTTCCGGGACCACCGCTTCGAGCCGCCGAAGAACTCGATCGACGAGTGCAAGGAGCGCGACTTCACGTACGCCGCCCCGCTCTTCGTCACCGCCGAGTTCACCAACAACGAGACCGGTGAGATCAAGTCCCAGACCGTCTTCATGGGCGACTTCCCGCTCATGACGAACAAGGGCACTTTCGTCATCAACGGCACCGAGCGTGTCGTGGTGTCGCAGCTGGTCCGTTCCCCCGGTGTCTACTTCGACTCCAGCATCGACAAGACATCCGACAAGGACATCTTCTCCGCCAAGATCATCCCCTCCCGGGGTGCCTGGCTGGAGATGGAGATCGACAAGCGCGACATGGTCGGTGTCCGCATCGACCGCAAGCGCAAGCAGTCGGTCACCGTGCTGCTGAAGGCGCTCGGCTGGACGACCGAGCAGATCCTTGAGGAGTTCGGCGACTACGAGTCGATGCGCGCCACCCTGGAGAAGGACCACACCCAGGGCCAGGACGACGCGCTGCTCGACATCTACCGCAAGCTGCGTCCGGGCGAGCCCCCCACGCGCGAGGCCGCGCAGACGCTGCTGGAGAACCTCTACTTCAACCCCAAGCGCTACGACCTGGCCAAGGTCGGCCGCTACAAGGTCAACAAGAAGCTGGGTACGGACACCCCGCTGGACGCGGGCATCCTGACCGTCGAGGACATCATCGCGACGATCAAGTACCTGGTGAAGCTGCACGCCGGCGAGACCGAGACCACCGGTGACAACGGCGAGACGGTCGTCGTCGAGACCGACGACATCGACCACTTCGGCAACCGCCGCCTGCGCAGCGTCGGCGAGCTGATCCAGAACCAGGTCCGCACGGGTCTGGCCCGTATGGAGCGCGTCGTGCGCGAGCGCATGACGACCCAGGACGTCGAGGCGATCACGCCGCAGACCCTGATCAACATCCGGCCGGTCGTCGCCTCCATCAAGGAGTTCTTCGGCACCAGCCAGCTGTCGCAGTTCATGGACCAGAACAACCCGCTCTCCGGGCTGACGCACAAGCGCCGTCTGTCGGCGCTCGGCCCCGGTGGTCTGTCCCGTGAGCGGGCCGGCTTCGAGGTCCGTGACGTGCACCCCTCGCACTACGGCCGCATGTGCCCGATCGAGACGCCCGAAGGCCCGAACATCGGTCTGATCGGCTCGCTCGCCTCCTACGGCCGGGTCAACGCGTTCGGCTTCGTCGAGACCCCGTACCGGAAGGTCATCGACGGCCAGGTCACCGACGAGGTGGACTACCTGACCGCCGACGAGGAGGACCGCTTCGTCATCGCGCAGGCCAACGCGCCGCTGACCAGCGACCTCCGCTTCGAGGAGAGCCGCGTCCTGGTCCGCCGCCGCGGCGGCGAGGTCGACTACGTCGGCCCCGAGGACGTGGACTACATGGACGTCTCGCCGCGCCAGATGGTGTCGGTCGCGACCGCCATGATCCCGTTCCTTGAGCACGACGACGCCAACCGCGCCCTCATGGGCGCGAACATGATGCGTCAGGCCGTCCCGCTGATTAAGTCGGAGGCCCCGCTCGTCGGTACCGGCATGGAGTACCGCTCCGCCGTCGACGCCGGCGACGTCGTCAAGGCCGAGAAGGCCGGTGTGGTCCAGGAGGTCTCCGCGGACTACATCACCACCGCCAACGACGACGGCACGTACATCACGTACCGCCTGGCCAAGTTCGCCCGCTCCAACCAGGGCACCTCGGTCAACCAGAAGGTCATCGTCAACGAGGGCGACCGCGTCATCGAGGGCCAGGTCCTCGCCGACGGCCCGGCCACCCAGAACGGCGAGATGGCCCTCGGCAAGAACCTGCTCGTGGCGTTCATGCCGTGGGAGGGTCACAACTACGAGGACGCGATCATCCTGTCGCAGCGCCTCGTGCAGGACGACGTCCTCTCCTCGATCCACATCGAGGAGCACGAGGTCGACGCCCGTGACACCAAGCTCGGCCCCGAGGAGATCACCCGGGACATCCCGAACGTCTCCGAGGAGGTCCTCGCCGACCTCGACGAGCGCGGCATCATCCGCATCGGTGCCGAGGTCATCGCCGGTGACATCCTCGTCGGCAAGGTCACCCCGAAGGGTGAGACCGAGCTGACCCCCGAGGAGCGCCTGCTGCGCGCGATCTTCGGTGAGAAGGCCCGTGAGGTCCGTGACACCTCGCTGAAGGTGCCGCACGGTGAGACCGGCAAGGTCATCGGCGTGCGCGTCTTCGACCGCGAGGAGGGCGACGAACTGCCGCCGGGCGTGAACCAGCTGGTCCGCGTCTACGTCGCGCAGAAGCGCAAGATCACCGACGGTGACAAGCTCGCCGGCCGTCACGGCAACAAGGGTGTCATCTCCAAGATCCTGCCGATCGAGGACATGCCGTTCCTGGAGGACGGCACCCCGGTCGACATCATCCTCAACCCGCTGGGTGTGCCGTCCCGAATGAACCCGGGACAGGTCCTGGAGATCCACCTCGGCTGGCTCGCCAGCCGTGGCTGGGACGTCTCCGGCCTGGCCGACGAATGGGCCCAGCGCCTGCAGGCCATCGGTGCCGACAAGGTCGCCCCGCGCACCAACGTCGCCACCCCGGTCTTCGACGGTGCCCGCGAGGACGAGCTGGCGGGTCTGCTGCAGCACACCATCCCGAACCGCGACGGCGAGCGCATGGTGCTCCCGTCCGGCAAGGCGCGGCTGTTCGACGGCCGTAGCGGTGAGCCGTTCCCGGACCCGATCTCGGTCGGCTACATGTACATCCTGAAGCTGCACCACCTGGTCGACGACAAGCTGCACGCCCGTTCGACCGGCCCGTACTCGATGATCACCCAGCAGCCGCTGGGTGGTAAGGCCCAGTTCGGTGGCCAGCGGTTCGGTGAGATGGAGGTGTGGGCACTCGAAGCCTACGGCGCCGCTTACGCGCTGCAGGAGCTGCTGACCATCAAGTCCGACGACGTCACCGGCCGCGTGAAGGTCTACGAGGCCATCGTCAAGGGCGAGAACATCCCCGAGCCCGGCATCCCCGAGTCCTTCAAGGTGCTCATCAAGGAGATGCAGTCGCTCTGCCTGAACGTGGAGGTGCTGTCCAGCGACGGTATGTCCATCGAGATGCGCGACACCGACGAGGACGTCTTCCGCGCCGCGGAGGAGCTCGGTATCGACCTGTCCCGGCGCGAGCCGAGCAGCGTCGAAGAGGTCTGACGGGAGTCCGGCGGGGCCCCTGACCGACCAGGGGCCCCGCCGACCCCCAGGCCCCCGTACAGACCACAGACTTACGACCCTGAGAGGGATTGACGCATAGTGCTCGACGTCAACTTCTTCGACGAGCTCCGGATCGGCCTGGCCACCGCTGACGACATCCGTCAGTGGAGCCACGGCGAGGTCAAGAAGCCCGAGACCATCAACTACCGCACCCTCAAGCCCGAGAAGGACGGACTCTTCTGCGAGAAGATCTTCGGTCCGACCCGGGACTGGGAGTGCTACTGCGGCAAGTACAAGCGCGTCCGCTTCAAGGGCATCATCTGCGAGCGCTGTGGCGTCGAGGTCACGCGTGCGAAGGTGCGCCGTGAGCGGATGGGCCACATCGAACTGGCCGCCCCCGTCACCCACATCTGGTACTTCAAGGGTGTCCCCTCGCGCCTCGGCTACCTGCTGGACCTGGCGCCGAAGGACCTCGAGAAGGTCATCTACTTCGCGGCGTACATGATCACGTACGTCGACGAGGAGCGTCGTCAGCGCGACCTGCCCTCCCTGGAGGCGCACGTCTCGGTCGAGCGTCAGCAGATCGAGAACCGTCGCGACGCCGACCTGGAGGCCCGCGCCAAGAAGCTCGAGACCGACCTGGCCGAGCTGGAGGCCGAGGGCGCCAAGGCCGACGTGCGCCGCAAGGTGCGCGAGGGTGCCGAGCGCGAGATGAAGCAGCTACGCGACCGTGCGCAGCGCGAGATCGACCGCCTCGACGAGGTGTGGAACCGGTTCAAGAACCTCAAGGTCCAGGACCTGGAGGGCGACGAGCTGCTCTACCGCGAGCTGCGCGACCGCTTCGGCACCTACTTCGACGGCTCGATGGGCGCCGCCGCGCTGCAGAAGCGCCTGGAGTCCTTCGACCTGGAGGAGGAGGCCGAGAAGCTCCGCGAGATCATCCGCACCGGCAAGGGCCAGAAGAAGACCCGCGCCCTGAAGCGGCTGAAGGTCGTCTCCGCGTTCCTGCAGACCTCCAACAGCCCCAAGGGCATGGTCCTGGACTGCGTCCCGGTCATCCCGCCGGACCTGCGTCCGATGGTGCAGCTGGACGGTGGCCGCTTCGCGACCTCCGACCTGAACGACCTGTACCGCCGTGTCATCAACCGCAACAACCGCCTGAAGCGGCTTCTCGACCTCGGCGCGCCCGAGATCATCGTGAACAACGAGAAGCGCATGCTCCAGGAGGCCGTCGACGCGCTCTTCGACAACGGCCGTCGTGGCCGCCCGGTCACGGGCCCCGGCAACCGTCCGCTGAAGTCGCTGTCGGACATGCTGAAGGGTAAGCAGGGTCGCTTCCGGCAGAACCTGCTCGGTAAGCGTGTCGACTACTCGGCGCGTTCCGTCATCGTCGTCGGCCCGCAGCTGAAGCTGCACCAGTGCGGTCTGCCCAAGGCGATGGCGCTGGAGCTGTTCAAGCCGTTCGTGATGAAGCGCCTGGTCGACCTGAACCACGCGCAGAACATCAAGAGCGCCAAGCGCATGGTGGAGCGCGGCCGCACGGTCGTGTACGACGTCCTCGAAGAGGTCATCGCCGAGCACCCGGTGCTGCTGAACCGTGCTCCCACCCTGCACCGCCTCGGCATCCAGGCCTTCGAGCCGCAGCTGGTCGAGGGCAAGGCCATCCAGATCCACCCGCTCGTGTGCACCGCGTTCAACGCGGACTTCGACGGTGACCAGATGGCCGTGCACCTGCCGCTGTCCGCGGAGGCGCAGGCCGAGGCCCGCATCCTGATGCTGTCCTCGAACAACATCCTCAAGCCGGCCGACGGCCGTCCGGTGACGATGCCGACCCAGGACATGGTCCTCGGTCTGTTCTTCCTCACCACCGACGGCGAGATGCGGGACGTCAAGGGCGAGGGCCGTTCGTTCGCGTCCGTGGCCGAGGCGATCATGGCGTTCGACGCCGGCGAGCTGTCGCTGCAGTCGCGCGTGGACATCCGCTTCCCGGTGGGCACCATCCCGCCGCGCGGCTGGACCCCGCCGGTGCGCGAGGAAGGCGAGCCGGAGTGGCAGCAGGGTGACAGCTTCCGGCTGAACACCACGCTGGGCCGCGCGCTCTTCAACGAGCTGCTGCCCGAGGACTACCCGTTCGTCGACTACGAGGTGGGCAAGAAGCAGCTCTCCGAGATCGTCAACGACCTCGCCGAGCGCTACCCGAAGGTCATCGTGGCGGCGACGCTCGACAACCTGAAGGCGGCCGGCTTCTACTGGGCGACCCGTTCCGGTGTCACCGTGGCCATCTCCGACGTCGTCGTTCCCGAGGCGAAGAAGGAGATCGTCAAGGGGTACGAGGCGCAGGACGAGAAGGTCCAGAAGCAGTACGAGCGCGGTCTGATCACCAAGGACGAGCGCACGCAGGAGCTCATCGCGATCTGGACCAAGGCGACCAACGAGGTCGCCGAGGCGATGAACGACAACTTCCCGAAGACCAACCCGATCTTCATGATGGTGAACTCGGGTGCACGAGGCAACATGATGCAGATGCGTCAGATTGCCGGTATGCGTGGTCTGGTGTCGAACGCGAAGAACGAGACGATCCCGCGGCCCATCAAGGCGTCGTTCCGTGAGGGTCTGTCCGTGCTGGAGTACTTCATCTCCACGCACGGTGCCCGTAAGGGTCTGGCGGACACCGCTCTGCGTACCGCCGACTCGGGTTACCTCACCCGTCGTCTGGTCGACGTCTCGCAGGACGTCATCATCCGCGAGGAGGACTGCGGCACCGACCGCGGCCTCAAGCTCAAGATCGCGGAGCGGGGCGCGGACGGCGTGCTGCGCAAGACGGACGACGTCGAGACGTCCGTGTACGCGCGCTGCCTCGCCGAGGACATCGTGGTCGACGGCCAGGTGCTGGCCCCGGCCGGCACCGACCTGGGTGACGTCCTCATCGAGGAACTGGTCTCCCGTGGCGTCGAGGAGGTCAAGACCCGCTCGGTCCTGACCTGCGAGTCCGCCGTCGGTACCTGCGCGATGTGCTACGGCCGTTCGCTCGCCACCGGCAAGCTGGTCGACATCGGTGAGGCGGTCGGCATCATCGCCGCCCAGTCCATCGGTGAGCCCGGTACCCAGCTGACGATGCGTACCTTCCACACCGGTGGTGTGGCCGGTGACGACATCACCCAGGGTCTGCCGCGTGTCGTCGAGCTCTTCGAGGCCCGTACCCCGAAGGGTGTCGCCCCGATCTCCGAGGCTTCCGGTCGCGTCCGCATCGAGGAGACCGAGAAGACCAAGAAGATCGTCGTCACCCCGGACGACGGCAGCGACGAGACGGCGTACCCGATCTCGAAGCGTGCCAAGGTCCTGGTCCGCGAGGGCGACCACGTCGAGGTGGGCCAGCAGCTCACCGTGGGTGCCACCAACCCGCACGACGTGCTGCGCATCCTGGGCCAGCGTGCCGTCCAGGTCCACCTGGTCGGCGAGGTCCAGAAGGTCTACAACTCGCAGGGTGTGTCGATCCACGACAAGCACATCGAGATCATCATCCGGCAGATGCTGCGCCGCGTGACGATCATCGAGTCCGGCGACGCCGAGCTGCTGCCCGGCGAGCTGGTCGAGCGCTCCCGCTTCGAGCAGGAGAACCGTCGTGTGGTCCAGGAGGGCGGTCACCCGGCCTCCGGTCGTCCGCAGCTGATGGGTATCACCAAGGCCTCGCTGGCGACGGAATCCTGGCTGTCGGCCGCCTCCTTCCAGGAGACGACCCGAGTCCTGACGGACGCGGCGATCAACGCCAAGTCCGACAGCCTCATCGGCCTGAAGGAGAACGTCATCATCGGTAAGCTCATCCCGGCCGGTACGGGTCTGTCCCGCTACC
Source organism: Streptomyces nogalater (assembly GCF_039532885.1). Taxonomy (NCBI): domain Bacteria; kingdom Bacillati; phylum Actinomycetota; class Actinomycetes; order Kitasatosporales; family Streptomycetaceae; genus Streptomyces; species Streptomyces nogalater. The sequence continues at coordinate 15,310 of NZ_BAAASM010000032.1, forward strand.
GCAACATCCGGGTCGAGCCGACCGAGGAGGCCAAGGCCGCGATGTACTCGGCCGTCGGCTACGACGACATCGACTACTCGCCGTTCGGCACCGGCTCCGGCCAGGCCGTCCCGCTGGAGGACTACGACTACGGTCCGTACAACCAGTAAGCGAGCAGCATGAAGGGCGGCCATCCCGTTACGGGGTGGCCGCCCTTCGGCGTTCTCCGGGTGTGCTCAGTGCCCTCGCGGGGCGAGGTAGGCCTGGAGGTGGTGCAGCCGGGTGTGGTAGTCCGGGTGCGAGGTGAGCAGCTTGGCGAGCGGGCTCCGCGCGACCGGGACACCGCCGTTGTGGACGGTGAGCGCGGCCTGGACCTGCTGCTCCTGCTGGTGCATCTTCTCCAGCACCGCCGCCAGCATGGGCGCGAAGCCGAGGGCCGCCGCGTGCTGGTCGGCGCGCAGCTCGGCCCGTCGGCCGACGGCGGCGAGCGCGTAGGGCACGCCGAGGAGTAGCAGCGGAAGACCGTACAGGGAGCCGATGGTGACGAACGCCAGGCCGATGACCATCATCCCGAAGAAGGCGATGCCGAAGCAGGAGAAGACGCGCGAGACCTTGTACATCACGCTGATCGCGCCCCGCAGCAGCCGCCAGGCGAGCCGGCCGGGCAGCGCGTACCAGTAGCCGAGCAGTCCGGCCCAGGCGTGGCCGCCGACATGGTGGCCGAGTTCGTGGGCCATGACGGCGGCGAGTTCGCCGTTGGGCAGCCGGTCCATGGCGAACCGGGTGACGCCCACGATGTGCCCGGCCGCCGCGACCGCGTTCAGGTGGTCGCTGTCCTCGACCCACAGCTCGTAGGTACGGCCGTCCACCCCGGCCCGGGCCGTGACCTCCCGCCAGACCGGTTCGAGTTTGGCTCGTTCTTGTGGAGTGGGGTAGCGCAGGCGAAGCACATGGCGTGCGAGGGCGCTTTCGGTGGGCCGGTGGAAGACGAGTGCGCCGCTGGCGAGCCAGGCCAGGACGACCAGGAAGCCGAGGTCGCCGAAGAGGAGCGAGACCAGGCCGACGACGAAGAGGCTGCCCAGGAGGTTCGGCAGGTGCAGCAGCAGGCTGCCGACGGCCGTTGCGTCGGTGCGGCGCTGCTGGGCGGCGAGGTGGATACGGCCGTGATCGGTGCTGATGTGGTGCGGGTGCCGGGCATCGTGCGCCTCGCCGCCGCCCGGACCGACGTCCGGCGGCAGGGGCGGGGAAGACGGTGGCGCGGGTGCGGCCTGCGGGGGCTGTGGGTACGACGGGTAGGCCGGGGACGGCGGATACGGCGGATACGGCGGATGGGACGGCGTCGGCTGCGCCGGGGGTTGGATGGGCGGACCGGGCGGCGGTTGCTGCGGGTAGCGGGGTGGCTCGGGATACTCCGGTGCGGTGGGCGGGTGGGTCATGCTGGTTCCTTCGATGGGTGGGGACGGCGGCCGACGGGTCAGCCGATCAGCAGGGATGCGGGCACCAGGACCGTGCCGGCGCAGAACGCGATGAGGCCGGAGCGGATCCACTGGTGCTTGCGGGCGGCGATCGCGCTGTTCGCGGTCAGCGAGGCGAGCAGTCCGGCGGTGGGGTCGCGGACGGTGTCGTCGAGTGCCGCCTCCAGCCGGCCGGTGCGGGCGGCCTGCCGGATGTCGCCGAAGTACGACAGCGGTTGTCCCGGCGTCCAGGCCCCTGGGCGGTAGCGCGGCAGGACGGCGAGCAGCAGGGAGAACAGCGAGAGCACCAGGCAGACGGTCCCGGCCCACCACAGGACGGCCCCGGCGGCGGAGAGCCGGTCCGGTGCCCAGCTCCGGCCGGCCAGCAGGCCGCTGAGCAGCCCGGCGGTCATGCCGAGCGCCGCGACCAGCACGGAGGCCTTGCTGTCGGCCCGGGCTATCTCGGTGCGCAGGTCGGCGAGGAGCCGTTCGCACAACCGCAACCGGTCGGGGGACCGGTCGGCGGAACCGTCCGGAGGGCTGGTCACCGTCATCCGCCGACACCGCCCTCGCCGCCCGGGGACTCGGCCTCCGGTCCGGCGTCCGTGGGGGAGGACCGCGGGTGCTGTTCCGGTGTACCGGCGGCCGGCGGGTGCCCGGGAGGCGGCGGTACGACCGGGGGCGCGGCCGGCGGCGGTACGACCGGAGGTGCGGCCGGCCGCTGCGGGGGTGCGGTCGGCACCGTGCCGTAGCCGGGCGGCGGTTGCCAGCCGGGCGGCGGGGACACGGGAGCCGGCGGAACGGGTGGCGGGTAGAAGCCGCCCGGCCGCGTCGGGTACGGAGAGTGGGGCGACTGGGCCGGTGCCTGGGGTGCCGTGGCCGCGTACGGGGCCGACGGCGGCGCGTACGGCAGGGTGTACGGGGCGTGGGGAGGGGAGTAGGGCATCTCCGGCGCGGGCTGCTGCCCACCGGGCGCAACCCGGTGGTCCTCGGCGGACGCTTCCGCGCCGTCGCCCCCGCTGTCCGGTGGGAGTTCTTCCGTACCGCCCTCGGTGATCTCGCCGGGTGCCGGTCCGCTCCCCGGCACCGGACCCGGCGGGATCAGCGGCGGGTTCTGGGCCACACCGGGCAGCCGCTGGTTGAGGATGTCGGTGACCGTGCGCAGGGCCAGCTGCTTGGGGCCCTCCAGCTCGAACTTTTCCGCGTTGTCCCCGGCCAGCAGCTCCTTCACCAGATCCATCTGTGCCTGGATCATGCGCAGCTGGTCCTCCCGCATGGCGGTCATGACCAGCCCGGTGTCGCCGGGGTGCTCGGCGAGATGCAGCGCCCAGGCCTGTACCCCGCCCTGCTGGAGGTGCCACTGGTAGAAGGCCACCTTCTGGGCCTCGTACTGCTGCATCGCCAGGGCGTGCTGGGCCTGCTGTACAGCGAGCTGATGCTGCTGCGCGCCGTGCAGCATCGCCTGTTCCTGCTGCCAGTGCTGTTGCTGGAGCGCGAGTTCCTGGTGTTGACGTCCGTACGCCATGGCCCGCTCGATGTGCAGCCGGTCCTGTTCCCGGGCCCGGCGGTCCAGCTCGGCGTCGATCTCCGTCCCCCGCTGGGCCACGCGGATCTGCTCCGCGGCGGAGTGGTCGATCGCCTGGAGCCGCTGCTGGTGCTCGATACCGGCCTGGTCCCGACGCAGCCGCAGGGTCCAGGTGACCTGGAGGCCCACGTCCGAGCCCAGGGTGCCGAGCGGTGCCAGGGCGGTCAGCAGCTCCCGCTCGGCCGTCGCGCTGTCGGCGACCGGGAACCGGCGGGACACCGGCCGGGCCGTCTGCTGGAGCATGCCGACGAGCAGTCCGGGCACGTCCCGGTGACCGCTGCGCACGAACCCGGCGGGGTCCAGCACCTGCCAGGAGAAGTCGACCTCGGCGGTGAACTCGAACGCGTCGTTGTCACTCGGCAGGGTGAAGGTGCCGGTGAAGGGGTGCACGCCCATGTCCACCTCGTACACGGCCGTGTAGCGGTGGGCGACGATCTCGCTCCGGGTCGGGCGGTGCGGCGGGAGGTACGCGTCGTAGCCGCCCTTCGGGGTGGTGAACACCAGCGCGTGGTCGATCCGGACGACGTGCTTGAGCGAGAACTCGAAGCGGGACAGCTGCCGCACGGTGAGCACCGGGTCGGACAGCCGGGTGTGCCGGTCCGCCGGCTGCTGCCACTCGGGCGGGCGGGTGAAGCTGGACATGGGCGGGTCTCCTCGGGGACGTGCTCGGGACGTGCGCGCGCACGGACCGTCAGCGGGGCGGAAGCGTGGTCAGCAGCCGGGCCGCCACCCGCGGGGGCGGGGCGCCGTCCCGGCCGGGCATCGTGCGCAGCAGATGGCTCAGGCGCTGGTACTCGGTGGGCGTGGTGACGAGGTGCGGCAGCAGGGCGGCCAGCGCCCACTCGGTGCCGGGCGAGTGGTCGGCGATCAGCACCCACTCACCCAGGGCGTCGAGCGCGAGCCGGGTGGTGTGCCGGTCCGCGAGCGCCCTGCGCCACAGGAAGGCGAGGCCGGCGGCGGCCTGGTCGCCCCCCGCGGCCGTGTCGGCGTACCAGGCGAGGACGGTCGGCCGGCCGGCCGGGTCGCCGTCCTCCTCCTGGTGGCCACAGGCGTTGACGAACGCCGTGAGCGTGAGCGCGTTCACCGCGGGATCGTCGTCGAGGTGCGTCAGCAGCTCCTTGAGGACCTGGTCGTGCGCGGGGGAGAGCAGCAGCAGCGCCACCGCGTCGGAGAGCTCGCGCACCATCTCCAGGTCGAACTCGTCGGGTTCGGCGGGATCGGCGTACAGGCTGCGGGTGGCCTTGCGCAGCGCGGCGAGCGCCTGGCCGGGCAGTTCCGGGCCGATCAGGGCGTACGCCCGCGCGGCCACCCAGCGCAGGGCGCGGTCGTCGTCGCCGGACCAGTCGTCCAGGATGCGCGGGATGTTGGGCGTGCCGACGAGGTGGGCGAGGGTGAGGGAGTTGACCGCGACGAGCCGGTGCCGGAACAGGCGGGAGGTGGCCCATGGCTGGATGACCAGGGCCATCGCGGAGGGCAGGTCGGTACGGGCGAGGACGGCGACGGTGGCGGCGGCGCGGGTGCGCACCAGCGGGCGGCCGTCGTCGGCGAGCCGGCGCAGCCACTCGATCAGCGCGGGCCGGGCCGATGGATGGCCCGTCCACACCAGGCGCAGCAGCACCAGGGGGACCCGCTCGTCGAGGAACTTCGCCTTGAACTGGGTCACCGGCCCCCACTCGGTGTGCTCGTCGTCCTCGTAGCCCTCCGCGCGGGCCAGTTGGAGCCGCTTGTCGATGTGGGTGCCGAAGACGGGGACCTCGGCCGGCCGGCCCGGCTGCTGGGTGTGGAGCAGGAAGCGGTAGAGCAGGTCGCTCAGTTCGGCGGTCAGGGCGTAGGGCCCGCCGTCGAACGCCGCGAGGGCGACGAGGAACGCCTTGTCCCGCAGGTGGAGCGTGCTCTCGTCCTCCTCGAACCACTCCTGGACCTGGTTCTCCAGCGAGAGCCACGAGAACGCCGTGATCGGCTCCTCGGTCACCTCCCCGGCGGCGTAGCGGGCCAGCAGCCGGGCGAACCCGGCGGTCTCGCGCAGCCGGTGGCCGCGGGCCAGGAAGTCGGTGACCGCCGGGAGGCGGAGCAGACCGGCGGCGGTGTCCGGGTCCACGTGGGTGCGCAGGTGCGCCGCCAGCACCTCCGCCCCGGCCGGCGGCTTCCAGGGGACGGCCGCCACGTCCTCCAGTACGGCGGTGTGACCCACGGTGATCACCAGGTAGGCGTCCTGCTCCGCGAGCCGGCCGCGCGCGGCCAGCAGATGGGGCTCGCGCAGCGGACTCCCGCGCCGGGTGGCCAGGTCGCCCAGCACATAGCCGCGGACCTGCCGCTCCCCGGTGCCGGTGCCGGTGCCGGTGAGCCGGTCGGCGAGGGAGCCGGGCGCGGTGTCCCGGTCCAGGACGTGCACGGGGACGGCGCCGAGCCGGTGCAGCAGCACCAGCGCGGCCGTCCGGCGGCCGGAGAAACGGGTGCCGGACAGGACCAGGACGCGGTCGCGGCGCAGCCGGTCCAGCAGTTCCCCGACGGTCTCCTCGGCGGCGGTGAACGACGCGTCCAGCCGCTCCAGCCGTTGCCGCGGTACCTCGCCGGAGACGGTGGCCGACCCGGACAGGCCGGCGAAGCTCCAGTGGTGTACCTCCGTCTTGCCGCCCAGGAACACATCGCCGGTGATCTGGTTGCCGGCCAGGTTGTTCTGGTCGCCGTGGACCGTGCCGCCGCCGAACCGGGTCCGGGCGCCGATGTTCATGGTCCGGGGACTGTGGTCGACCAGGTCGCGCCGGGCCGCCCAGACGTCCTGCGGCTGGTCGCGCTCCTCGGTCTCCTCGCCGGTACCGGCGGCCTGGGTCTGCTCCGCCTGCGCCTCGCCCGCCGGTGCGCCGGGGGCCGGGCCGGGCGGGGAGCCGGGGCGCTCGGCCTGGGGTTCGCTCACGCGTCCTCACTCCGTTCCCGGCGCCGGCCGCCGCCCAGGTGGATGTCGCCGGTGATCTGGTTGCCGCTGAAGTTGTTCTGGTCGCCGTGGACCGTGCCGCCGCCGATCGTCACGGGACCGTGGAGGAAGGGGCCCGGCGCCGGCGGGGGCGCGGTGGCGGGCCCCGGCGTGGGGCCCGGCGCCGGGCGGTCCCCCGATCCGCCCGGCGCCTTCCCCTCCCCCGTGTCACCGTGGTCCGCGCCGGTGCCCAGGGCGATACCGGACGTCTCGTCCGCCGCCGTACCGGGCACCGGTCCATGCAGCCAGGCCGTGAGCGGGCCGTTCTTGCTCGCCACCGACACCCGGTGGAAGCCGTCGGCCGGGACGCCCGGGTGGTCGTGCCGTACGACTCCCGCGTACAGGGCGTCCGAGACGCACAGGGCGAAGTCGTCGGCGCGCTCGCGCAGCGCGTCGCGCAGCACCTCGGCGTCCAGCAGCCGGCAGGCGTGGTTCAGATCGGAGCCGACCCAGCCGGCGTGCGCGTCGATGGCGACGAACCCGCTGGCGACCACCCCGCGCAGCCGGATCTGCGCCGAGCTGGACGCCATGCGGTTGATCGCCCGCAGCTCGGCCGGGACCTCGGTGAGCAGGGCCCGCAGCAGCGCGGTGACGGAGGCGTTGGCGTCGATCAGCTCCATCACCGAGTCGCCGCGGTCGGCGCGCAGCCGCTTTGTCTCGTCGATGCCGGCGCTGTGCAGCGCGCGGTCGGTGATGTCGTAGAGCATGCGGCGCAGATAGGCCTGTTCGACATCGTCCCGATGGCTGAACCTCTCGATGTCCAGCAGCAGGATCGTGCGGTTCACGGGATCGGTCATGGCGGCCTCTCGGAGGGGGGCGGTGTGCTGGGCAGCAGCGTGCTGTCCGGCGGGCCGGAGTGGTGAGGGCGGATGACGCACACCGACTGTGACCGTGTGCACAGAACGGCACCCGGGGCGCGTGGGGGCCGGCGAGGAGGGCCGCGCGGGACGGCAGACGGGCTTGGGCGGGCCGGGGCCGGATGGGACGGCGGGGCTGCGAGAGCGCCGGAAGACCGGGCGAGGAACGACGGGCCGGGACAGTCCGTACGGGCCTCGGCGGTCGGCCGGCGGGGTGGCCCGCGAGCTTGGGGCGGGGCCCCGAGAGCCGGAACCCCGGGCCGGTGGGGACGGGATGGCCGTGCCCCGCGAGGAAGGGAGGACGGAACCGGTCGACAGGGCGGCGCCGGAGGGCCGGCCTCCGGAGGGCGCGGTCCTCCGGAGGCCGGCTGGGGGAGGGGCGGCTGGCTCGGTGGCGAGGGCCGGGGGCGGACGTCCCTCGGTCGGCAGGGCGGCGCCGGGAGCCGGCCTTGGAGGGCTCGGTCCTCGCCGAGTCCGCTGGGGGGCGGTTGGGCTCGGCGACGAAGGGGGGGGCCGAGGGGCCAGACGACGAGGTGGCCGCTGGGAGCCGGTCCCCGGACCCCGTTCCCCGGATCCCTGGCCCCGGACTCCGGTCCCCGGACTCCGTCCCTGTTTCCCGGATCCCTGGCCCCGGACCCGGACCCCGGACTCCGCTCCCCGGACTCCGCTCCCCGGACCCCTGCCCCGGTCCCCTGGCCCCGGCCCCTGCTACCCCGACCCCGTCCCCAGCAGGTTCAGTCCTCCCGTGGGCCCGGTGGGGGCGGAATGGTGGGGGGCGTCGGGGAGGGGAGTGTCGCCGTGATGCGGCGCAGGATGTCCGGGCGGCGGATGAGCAGGGCGCGGCGGCCGGTGACCACCGCGTCCTTGTCGCGCAGTTCCTTCAGCAGCCGCTGCACCATCTCCCGGGAGGCGCCGACGGATCCGGCGAGTTCCTGCTTGCTGAGCGGGACGGCCAGCTCGATGCCGTCGGGGACGCGCCGGCCGTGGGTGCGGGCGAGGTCGAGGAGCAGGACGGCGAGCCGTTCACGCACGTTCATCGACGCGAACTCCAGCCGTCGCCGGTCGGCCGCCCGGGTGCGGTCCGTGGTGAGCCCCAGCAGGGCGAAGGAGGCGGCGGGGGAGTCGCCCAGGAAGTCCCGGAACCGCTCCCGCTCGACGGCGACCGCACGGACCCGCTCCAGCGCGGTGACCGTCGCCGAGCGCGGCCGTCCGGTCAGCGCGGCCGACTCCCCGATGATGTCGCCGGGCCCGCGCAGCGCGAGCAGCGCCTCGTAGCCGTTGGCGGCGGAGGCGGTGACCTTGGTCCAGCCGTCGACCAGGAACAGCACGTGGGAGGACGGCTCGTGCTGGTGGAGCAGGATCGTGCGGGGAGCGAAGGCGAGCGTCATGCCGAGGTCGAGCAGCGCCGAGCGGTCCTCGCTCTCCAGCCTGGCCAGGAACGGAACCCGGTCCTCCAGACCGCCGTCGTCCGGCGAGTACGCCGGCGTCCTTGCTGTCATGCTCATCCCCCGGGAGTCAGCGGACGCATCAACGTACTGAACACGCAAGACCGCCGAGCCGCGAAGAGCGCGTTTCGGCCACTCACGGTCCACCGGACAAGCCGGGCGAATGTCAAGGGACAAGGTGGGGAGTCTGGGGAGTCCGGCGTGTCGAAGAGCACTTCATTTGTTTTGACCGAAGTCCGTGAGGTAGGTACGCTCAGACCTTGTGCCTGGGGTGTGCCCTGGCTCCTGTGCGTGCCTGTAAACCGTGCGGCGAGTCAAGTGCGGCCACCGTAATTCGCGCCCTTTTCGCCTTGCGGCGGGAGTCTGGCGGATTCGACACACCCGACCGCGTGGGTCGGCGACGTTCCAGGTTAGCTGTACCCATCGGCACACAGAAACCGGAGAAGTAGTGCCTACGATCCAGCAGCTGGTCCGCAAGGGCCGGCAGGACAAGGTCGAAAAGAACAAGACGCCCGCACTTGAGGGTTCGCCCCAGCGTCGCGGCGTCTGCACGCGTGTGTTCACGACCACCCCGAAGAAGCCGAACTCGGCCCTCCGCAAGGTCGCGCGTGTGCGTCTGACCAGCGGCATCGAGGTCACCGCTTACATTCCGGGTGAGGGACACAACCTGCAGGAGCACTCGATCGTGCTCGTGCGCGGCGGCCGTGTGAAGGACCTGCCGGGTGTTCGCTACAAGATCATCCGCGGTTCGCTCGACACCCAGGGTGTCAAGAACCGCAAGCAGGCTCGCAGCCGTTACGGCGCCAAGAAGGAGAAGTAAGAATGCCTCGTAAGGGCCCCGCCCCGAAGCGCCCGGTCATCATCGACCCGGTCTACGGCTCTCCTCTGGTGACCTCCCTGATCAACAAGGTGCTGCTGAACGGCAAGCGCTCCACCGCCGAGCGCATCGTCTACGGCGCCATGGAGGGCCTGCGCGAGAAGACCGGCAACGACCCGGTCATCACGCTCAAGCGCGCTCTTGAGAACATCAAGCCGACCCTTGAGGTCAAGTCCCGCCGTGTCGGTGGCGCCACCTACCAGGTGCCGGTCGAGGTCAAGCCCGGCCGCGCCAACACCCTGGCGCTGCGCTGGCTGGTCGGTTACTCCCGCGCCCGTCGCGAGAAGACCATGACCGAGCGTCTCCTCAACGAGCTTCTCGATGCCTCCAACGGCCTCGGTGCGGCCGTGAAGAAGCGCGAGGACACCCACAAGATGGCCGAGTCCAACAAGGCCTTCGCGCACTACCGCTGGTAGTCGCTACCCACATCGAGACCGAGAGAAGACTGAAGCCTTATGGCTACCACTTCACTTGACCTGGCCAGGGTCCGCAACATCGGGATCATGGCCCACATCGACGCGGGCAAGACGACCACCACCGAGCGGATCCTGTTCTACACCGGTGTGTCTTACAAGATCGGTGAGGTCCACGACGGCGCTGCCACCATGGACTGGATGGAGCAGGAGCAGGAGCGTGGCATCACGATCACCTCTGCTGCCACCACCTGCCACTGGCCGCTGGAGAACGTCGACCACACCATCAACATCATCGACACCCCGGGTCACGTCGACTTCACCGTCGAGGTGGAGCGCTCCCTGCGCGTGCTCGACGGTGCCGTGACGGTGTTCGACGGTGTCGCCGGCGTCGAGCCGCAGTCCGAGACGGTGTGGCGTCAGGCGGACCGCTACGGTGTTCCGCGTATCTGCTTCGTCAACAAGCTCGACCGCACCGGTGCCGAGTTCCACCGCTGTGTCGACATGATCTCCGACCGTCTGGGCGCGCAGCCGCTGGTCATGCAGCTGCCGATCGGTGCCGAGGCGGACTTCAAGGGTGTCGTCGACCTGGTGACGATGAAGGCGTTCGTCTGGTCCGCCGAGGCGACCAAGGGCGAGATGTACGACATCGTCGACATCCCGGACACCCACACCGAGGCTGCCGAGGAATGGCGCGGCAAGCTGCTTGAGGCCGTGGCCGAGAACGACGAAGAGATCATGGAGCTGTACCTGGAGGGCGAGGAGCCTTCCGTGGAGCAGCTGTACGCCGCGATCCGTCGTATCACCATCGCCTCCGGCAAGGGCACCGGCACCACGGTGACCCCGGTGTTCTGCGGTACCGCGTTCAAGAACAAGGGCGTGCAGCCCCTGCTCGACGCGGTCGTGCGCTACCTGCCGTCCCCGGTTGACATCGAGGCCATCGAGGGCCACGCGGTCAACAACGCGGAGGAGGTCGTCAAGCGCAAGCCGTCCGACGACGAGCCGCTGTCGGCGCTGGCGTTCAAGATCATGAGCGACCCGCACCTCGGCAAGCTCACCTTCGTCCGCGTGTACTCCGGCCGCCTGGAGTCCGGCACCGCCGTGCTGAACTCCGTCAAGGGCCGCAAGGAGCGCATCGGCAAGATCTACCGCATGCACGCCAACAAGCGTGAGGAGATCGAGTCGGTGGGCGCCGGTGACATCGTCGCCGTCATGGGCCTGAAGCAGACCACCACCGGTGAGACGCTCTGCGACGAGAAGAACCCGGTGATCCTGGAGTCCATGGACTTCCCGGCGCCGGTCATCGAGGTCGCGATCGAGCCCAAGTCCAAGGGTGACCAGGAGAAGCTGGGTGTCGCCATCCAGCGTCTCGCGGAGGAGGACCCCTCCTTCCAGGTGCACACCAACGAGGAGACCGGCCAGACCGTCATCGGCGGTATGGGCGAGCTTCACCTTGAGGTGCTCGTCGACCGTATGCGCCGCGAGTTCAAGGTCGAGGCCAACGTCGGCAAGCCGCAGGTGGCCTACCGTGAGACGATCCGCAAGGCCGTCGAGCGCGTCGACTACACCCACAAGAAGCAGACCGGTGGTACCGGTCAGTTCGCGAAGGTGCAGATCGGCATCGAGCCGCTTGAGGCCGGTGACACCTCGTACGAGTTCGTGAACAAGGTGACCGGTGGCCGTATCCCGAAGGAGTACATCCCTTCGGTGGACGCCGGCTGCCAGGAGGCCATGCAGTTCGGCATCCTCGCGGGCTACGAGATGACCGGTGTCCGTGTCATCCTGCACGACGGTGCCTACCACGAGGTCGACTCCTCCGAGCTCGCCTTCAAGATCGCCGGTTCGCAGGCCTTCAAGGAGGCCGCGCGCAAGGCCAGCCCCGTGCTGCTCGAGCCGATGATGGCCGTCGAGGTCACCACGCCCGAGGACTACATGGGTGAGGTCATCGGCGACATCAACTCCCGCCGTGGCCAGATCCAGGCCATGGAGGACCGGGCCGGTGCCAAGGTCGTCCGCGGCCTCGTGCCCCTGTCGGAGATGTTCGGCTACGTCGGCGACCTCCGCAGCAAGACGTCGGGTCGCGCAAGCTACTCGATGCAGTTCGACTCCTACGCCGAGGTTCCGCGGAACGTCGCCGAGGAGATCATCGCGAAGGCCAAGGGCGAGTAACGCACCGCGTGAACACGCCGTAGGCTTGACTCCGGAGCCTCCAGGGGCAAACGTCCGCAATCGTGAGCGTTTGCCCCGGGTTCCGGGCCTTTACAGCAAAGATCACCTGGCGCCGATGAAGTAAGGCGTACAGAACCACTCCACAGGAGGACCCCAGTGGCGAAGGCGAAGTTCGAGCGGACTAAGCCGCACGTCAACATCGGCACCATCGGTCACATCGACCACGGTAAGACGACCCTCACGGCCGCCATTACCAAGGTGCTGCACGACGCGTACCCGGACCTGAACGAGGCCACCCCGTTCGACAACATCGACAAGGCGCCCGAGGAGCGCCAGCGCGGTATCACCATCTCCATCGCGCACGTCGAGTACCAGACCGAGGCGCGTCACTACGCCCACGTCGACTGCCCGGGTCACGCGGACTACATCAAGAACATGATCACCGGTGCCGCGCAGATGGACGGCGCGATCCTGGTGGTCGCCGCCACCGACGGCCCGATGCCGCAGACCAAGGAGCACGTGCTCCTGGCCCGCCAGGTCGGCGTTCCGTACATCGTCGTCGCCCTGAACAAGGCCGACATGGTGGACGACGAGGAGATCCTGGAGCTCGTCGAGCTCGAGGTGCGTGAGCTCCTCTCCGAGTACGAGTTCCCGGGCGACGACGTTCCGGTCGTCAAGGTCTCCGCGCTCAAGGCCCTTGAGGGCGAGCAGGAGTGGGTCGAGTCCGTCCTCAACCTGATGAAGGCTGTCGACGAGTCGATCCCGCAGCCGGAGCGCGACGTCGACAAGCCGTTCCTCATGCCGATCGAGGACGTCTTCACCATCACCGGTCGCGGTACGGTCGTCACCGGCCGTATCGAGCGTGGTGTCCTCAAGGTCAACGAGAACGTCGACATCATCGGCATCAAGCCGGAGAAGACCTCCACCACGGTCACCGGCATCGAGATGTTCCGCAAGCTGCTCGACGAGGGCCAGGCCGGTGAGAACGTCGGTCTGCTCCTCCGTGGCATCAAGCGCGAGGACGTCGAGCGCGGCCAGGTCATCATCAAGCCGGGCTCGGTCACCCCGCACACCGAGTTCGAGGCGCAGGCCTACATCCTGTCCAAGGACGAGGGTGGCCGCCACACGCCGTTCTTCAACAACTACCGTCCGCAGTTCTACTTCCGCACGACGGACGTGACCGGCGTGGTGACCCTCCCCGAGGGCACCGAGATGGTCATGCCGGGTGACAACACCGAGATGAAGGTGGAGCTCATCCAGCCCGTCGCCATGGAAGAGGGCCTGAAGTTCGCCATCCGTGAGGGTGGCCGCACCGTGGGCGCCGGCCAGGTCACCAAGATCGTCAAGTAAGTTCCGCTTGCTTGAGGGTCGGTACCTGACCTAAGGGGAGGCCCGTACGACTCCGGTCGTACGGGCCTCTTCTGCTGTTCCGGGGCGCTCACCGCGCGCGGGGGTTCGAAACTATTCGGCGCGTACGACCCGTTCCCCGGCGGCACTGCCTCGCCCACTATTTGTCATGCCGCTGAGCAAATAGCGAGGCAAGTGGGAGCTGGAGGAGTGCCGTATGTCGTCTGCGCACGTCAGCCGTAGGACGGTCCTGGGCGGGACGGTTCTGGGCGCCGGGCTGGCCACGGTGTCGGGACCGGTGGCGGGGGCCGCCTCCGGGCCGGAGCCCGGGTCCGTGTCCGGGGCCGGTTCCGGGGAGGGGCTGCGGGTGACGGACCCGGGGTCGTACATCTCGTTCACGGGCGGGGTGTTCTCCCTGGTGGGCGCGCCGGTGGTGGTCAGCCCCGAGGATCACCCCGGAGTCGTACGGGTCGCGGGGGACCTCCGTGACGACCTCGCGCGGGTGACCGGCGTCCGTCCGGGCACGACGATCGGGCGCTTTCCGGTGCTGCTCGGCACGATCGGCCGCAGCCCGCTGATCGACGGCCTGATCCGGTCCGGCAAGCTCGATGTGACGGGCGTGCGCGGCAAGTGGGAGACCTCGCTCCAGACGGTGGTGGACCACCCGATGCCCGGCGTGGAGCGGGCGTTCGTCATCGCGGGCAGCGATCCGCGGGGCACGATCTTCGGGGCGTACGACGTCTCGTACGGCATCGGGGTCTCGCCCTGGCACTGGTGGGACGACGTACCGCCGGCCCGGCGCAAGCACGTATGGGTGAAGCCCGGCCGTTTCACCCAGGGAACCCCGGTGGTGAAGTACCGGGGCGTCTTCATCAACGACGAGAACCCGGCGCTCGGCACCTGGGCCCCGGCCTACTTCGGCCCCGGGAAGGTGCCGGGATACCCCGGAGGCTTCACCGCCGACTTCTACGCGAAGGTGTTCGAGGTCCTGCTGCGCCTGAAGGGCAACTACCTGTGGCCGGCGGTCTGGGGCCGGGCGTTCGCCGAGGACGACCCGGAGAACCACCGCAGGGCCGCCCAGTACGGGATCGTCATGGGCACCTCCCACGAGGCGCCGATGATGCGCGGTATCGAGGAGTGGAACCGGCACGCGGGCTCGGGGTCCGACCCCTACGGGGGCACGGGCGAATGGTCGTACCGGCGTAACGCGGAGGCGATCCGCGCGTACTGGCGCGCGGGCATCCAGCGCATGGTCGACGAGGGCTTCGAGGGCGTCGTCACCCTCGGCATGCGCGGCAACGGCGACACCAGTCTGCCCGACGGCGACGGCATCGAGCTGATGCAGGAGATCATCGCCGACCAGCGGCGCATCATCGAGGAGGTGACCGGGAAACCGGCCGCCGAGACGCCTCAGGTGTGGACCCTCTACAAGGAGGTCCAGCGCTACTGGGACCGGGGGCTGCGCGCCCCCGACGACGTCACCGTGGTCCTCACGGACGACAACTGGGGCAACATCCGCAAACACCCGGACGGCCCGCGCTCCGGCGGCTTCGGCCTGTACTACCACTTCGACTACGTCGGCGACGGCCGCAACTACAAGTGGGTCGACACCGCGAACCTCCGCAACGTCTGGGACCAGCTCCACCAGGCGCACGCCTACGGCAACCACGGCCTGTGGGTGGTCAACGTCGGCGACCTGAAGGGCAACGAGCTGCCGACGGAGTTCTTCCTCACCTACGCGTGGGACCCGGACCGCCTGCCCCTGGAGCGGCTCGGCGCGTGGGAGGAACGTTACGCCCGGCAGAACTTCGGCGAGGCGCAGGCGGCGGAGATCGCGTCGCTGCTGGCGGAGTACGGCCGGCTCCAGGCCCGCCGCAAGCCGGAGCTGCTGAACCGCCGGATCACCCTTTCCGGCGACCGCATCGTCTACGACGACCAGCAGACCCCGTACTACTTCGCGCACCGGGAGCTGGAGCGGGTCACCGAGGAGTGGCGCGAGCTGGGCCGCCGCGCCGAACGCGTCGAGCGCAGGCTGCCGGAGCGGCTGCGGGACGCGTGGTTCGAACTGGCCGGCTACGAGGTGACGGCGACGGCGAACCTGTACGAGCTGCGGCAGGCGGAGTTCACCAACCTGCTCTACGCGGCGCAGGGCCGGGCCGCGACGAACGACCGCGCGGCCCGGGCGGAGGCGGGACTCGACCGGGACTTCGCCCTCGCCGACCGCTTCAACTCCCGTGTGGCGAACGGCAAATGGCAGGGCTTCCAGACCCAGCCGCACATCGACTACGGCGATGTGGAACGCTACGGCCCCAACGCGGGCTGGCAGCAGCCGGAGAAGGACAACGTGGCCATACCCGACGTGCTCTTCCCGGCGGTGCGCCGCATCGAGGTGCCCGAGGCGGCGGAGCTGGGCGTGTCGGTGGACGGCGCGGAGGACAAGGGCGAGTGGTGGCCCGGCGGCGCGTCGGGGGAGGCCGCCCTGCCGCCGTTCAGCCCATACCAGACCCGGCCCCGCCAGTATGTGGAGATCTTCAACCGGGGCCGTACGCCGTTCCCCTACGAGGTCTCGGTCTCCGCGCCGTGGCTGCGGGTGGACCGCCCGCGCGGCCGGGTGGGAAAGCAGGTCCGCCTGGAGGTGGAGGTCGACTGGTCCCGGGCCCCCAAGGGGCGCGCGGAGGCGACCCTGACCGTGCGGGGCGCGGGCGTGTCGGTCCCGGTCCGCTGCGTGGCGGAGCGTCCCTCGGGCGTGCGGCCGCGGGGCTTCGTGGAGGCCGGCGGTTATGTGGCGATCGACGCCGGGCACTATGACCGGGCGGTCGGCCAGTGGCGCCGTATCGAGGGCATCGGCCGTACGGGGGCGGGGGTGACGCCGTGGCCGGTGACGTCCCCGAGCCGTACTCCGGGGGGCGGCTCCCCGCGCCTGGAGTACGAGGTGACCCTGCTCTCCGCCCCCGGCGAGGTGACGGTCTGGGCGTACCTGTCCCCGCGCAACCCGGCCCTGCCCGGGGTCTCGGGCCTGCGCTACGGCGTCTCGCTGGACGACGGCCCCATCCGGACCGTGGACATCACGGAGGGCGCGGACGACGGCGGGCTGAACAGGGTGTGGGCCCGCAACACCTCGGACAACATCAACCGCACGGCCACCCGCCACACGGTGACCTCACCGGGCGTCCACCGCCTGAAGTTCTGGATGGTCGACCCTACGGTGGTGGTCCAGCGGCTGCTGATCGACACGGGCGGCCTGCCGGAGCTGTACTTGGGGCCGCTGGAGAGTCGGCGGTTGTAAAAGGGCTGGTCGGAAAGGGTCGGCGAGGGGGCGGTTGTGGAACAGGCTGACGGGCACCAGGCGTCCCGACGCGGGTGCCGCCCCCTTGCCGGCCCCGGAGGTCCGGGCGGCCCTGCCGGCGCTCAACGGGCCGGACGTGCCGTACCGCGTGCCCGCCGCCTCGCCCGGTGAGAAGGCCGACCTGGTGGCGGAGTGCCGGGTGCCGAGGGTGGGGCTGACCCTTAAGGCGCGGATGCGTCTGATCCCCGAAAAGCGGGAGGTGCGCACGCTGGAGGAGCGGTGGGAGAAGCGGACCTCCGGCCAGGCCGAGGCGCAGTACGGCCGGGGGCACGCGCCCGCCGTGTACCGGCAGTGGGGGACGGTGTGCTCAGGCTTTGAGCAGGTCGTTCATGGCTTCGTCGAGAACGGCGCTCAGTTCTCTCAGGGCGTCCTGTGCGACGATCCGCTGGTCGGCTCGCGTGCTCATGTCGTTCGGTCGTAGAGCGGCAGGCCCCGGGTCGGGATCGTCCAGTCGGCGATCGTCACGTCCTCGCCGTAGACGAAGTCCTTCCGGGTGGCGTAGCGCGGGCCGGCCGGGGTGGGGTGGATGTCGGTGAAGACGGCGCCGGTGCCGGTGCGCGGATCGAAGACCGCGTAGACGGGGATACCCATCAGAGCGTAGTCGCGGACCTTTCCCACCCAGTCGTTGTCCGGGTTCGAGCGGGATACGATCTCGATGGCGGCCAGGACGGTACGGGGGTCGATGGAGCCTTCGGTATCGAGGTCTTCCCAGGCGATCACCATGACGTCGGGGTGCCGCAGGATGGCCTCGGGCTCGTCCTCCACGTCCGGTGTGCCGGTATGGGCCAGCAGCTCGTCCGGCATCGCCTTCTCCAGGCGACGGCTGACGTGCGCGGCCGTGACCTCGTGCGGTCCCCCCGGCGACATCATGTCGTGAACGATCCCTTCCTTGGTGATCTCGAATTTCCCCGGGAGGGCGTCATCCATCGACTGAACGACATCCCGCATGGTCCGGTACAGGTGGGAAGCGCTCTGCCGGGGGCCGTTCGGTGCGATGGTCATGGCGCCCGCTCCTCGTCTGTGCCCGGGGTCAAGGATCGTCGCTTTCATGCTAGGCGGCCTCCAGGAGAACGGTCCGGCAGTCTCGGCAGTGGCCGGGGGTGGGGGAGCGGAAGGCTCGGTCGCAGGTTTCGCATGTCTGGAGGGGGTGGCGGGTGGGTGGGGGTGGTTCGGGGGCGCGGTACGGCGGGAGGGGAGGGAGGCCCGTCGTGAGGCGGTGGGCCAGGAGGGCGGCCGGGCGGGTCAGGGGGGCCGGTGGGAGGTTGGTGGTCAGGGCCTCGCGTACCGCCGTGGGGGGCACGTCGCGTTCCAGCCAGGCCGCGACCCCGGGCGCCAGGTGTTCGGCCTCGGTGGCGGAGAGGAGCAGGCGGGGGTCCCTGCAGCGTAGGCCGGCCAGGACCTCCGTGGCCGAGCGGAGCAGCTCCGGGGAGGGGTACGCGGGCTTCGGTACCGCCGGGAGGGCCGTACGGCGGGGCTGTTGCCGACGCCGGGGTGCGGGTGGTTCCTCGGCGCGGCGGCCGGGCTGGTTGCAGGAGATCGTGCGGGTGATGATCCGGCCGCCGGGGACGCGGGTGCGTTCGCGGCGCAGGTAGCCGTGGGTCTCCAGCTCCCGCAGGGCCGCCGCGATGCGGATCGCGCCCTCGGGGAACCGCGCGGCCAGGGTCTTGATGTCGACGCGGGCGCCCGGTGGCAGCGACTGGATGTGGCACGCCAGGCCGATCGCGAGGAGCGACAACTCCTCGTGCTGGACCAGGTGGTTGCCGATCACCGTGAAGCGGGTGGTGTGGCGGGTGTGGTCGTGGACGAGTCCACCGGTGTGACGGCCCCGGTTCGGGTGGTTGTTGGCGGTAACTCGGGACTGGGTGCGCGCGGGCGCGCTAGGGTCTTCGCTATCCATCGGGAAGTTGGAGCCTTCCTCGGTGGTCAGGCCCTCGCACTGGGATCGCTACTCCCGGCGAGGGCCGACGCATGTCTGCGGTGGTGTTGCGCTGAGCGTAGGGCAGACAACCAGCCCCAAATCCAGCCAAGTTGGCGATGTTCACCCTCCTGAGTGAGTTTGCTCCGTGGGCGGGAGGGGTGGGGCTTGGCGGGGTTCTTTCACCCTGGTGTTCCTTGGGGAATTGCCGCCCGTGTCACCGGAGCACGGTCCGCCGGGTCCCGGTGGGGGAGGGTCACCTCGGCCCACACCGTCTTGCGCGGGCGACGGCCCACGGCTACGCCCCACTTGTCGGCCAGGGCCTCCACGAGGAGCAGTCCGCGCCCGGCCTCCCCGTCCTCGCTCGGGGGGCGCAGCCGGGGGAAACGGTCGTCGCGGGTGTCGGTGACCTCGATGCGGAGCGTGTGGCCGACGACGTAGATCAGGAGCTGGAAGTCCCGGCCGGGTACGGGACCGTGCGTGACAGCGTTCGCCGCCAGTTCGGCGACGATCTGCGTCACCCGCTCCACCGGCAGCCCCCACGACCGCAGATGCTGTTCGGCGAGCAGCCGGGCGAGTCGGGCACCGCGGGGTGTGGGGGACAGCCGGAGGTCGAAGGTGGGGATGTGGCCGGTGGGGTGGTTTTCAGGGGCACCCATTTCTTGGTTCACATCACAGAGCGTGGCGAAGCCTGCTTCCGTAAGGGAGTGACAACGCCTGTACGTACAGTCACTTTCTCCCGATTTGTCTCGGCTGTCTCGGCTGTCTCCGGCGTTGTACGGGTACGACTGCGCGCCGAAGGAGGAGCCATGGGTGAGGGTGTGGACGAGGCCGGTTGGGACGTCGAGCCGGGCGACGAAATCGAGCCGGTCGTTCAGGCGGTGGGCCGACTGCTCAAAGTCTGCCGGGAGTCGGCCGGGGTGAGCGTGCCCGAGCTGGCGGAAGCCCTGGGCTACGGCGAGGACATGATCCGCAAGATCGAACGCGGGGCGCGTATCCCGAGGCCGGAGTTCCTGGACAACGCGGACACGTTCCTGAAGGCGCAGGGGCATCTGCGGGCGTTCCGGGAGGACATGAGGAAGGCGCGGTACCCGAAGAAGGTACGGGAGCTGGCGGAACTGGAGGGGCGGGCAGTGGAGATGCTCCTCTACAGCAACCACAACATCCATGGCTTGTTGCAGACGCCGGAATACGCTCGGGCGCTGTTGGAGATGAGGCAGCCTGTCCGCAGTCAGGACATGGTGGAGCGGGGCATCGCCGCGCGCATGGCCCGGAAGGCTGTCTTCGAGCGTGAACCCGCCCCCACCCTCAGTTTCGTCCTAGAGCAAGTCACGCTCGAACGCCCCTACGGTGGCAGGATGGTGTTGCGCCAACAACTCGAACACTTGCTGGAAGTGGCGAAGTTGAGAAACGTGACGCTTCAGATCATGCCGACCAACTGCGAGGAAAACCCCGGCGCTTCGGGGTTGGTCGAGGTGCTGAAGTTCGCGGATGGTACGGCGATCGGGCGTTCGGACGGCGCGTTCAACGGCCGCCCGGTCTCGAGCCCCAAAGACCTCCGAATCCTCGAACTGCGCTATGGCATGATCCGGTCGCAGGCTCTCCCGCCGGGGAAGTCACGGGACTTCATCGAGAAAGCGTTGGGAAGACTATGAGCACCGTGGAACTGCACTGGTTCAAGAGCAGTTACAGCAGCAGCGCCGAGGTCGACGACTGCGTGGAGGCGGCTCTCACCTGGTCCAAGAGCAGCTACAGCGACAGCAGCAACGGACACGACTGCCTCGAAGTCGCCCCCACCCCCTCCACCATCCACATCCGCGACTCCAAGAACACCGAGGGCCCCTGCCTCACCGTCGCCCCGGCCGCCTGGGCCGACTTCCTGACGTACGCCGCGGGTCGGTGAATTCGCTTGACGATACAGAACCCCTACCCGTCGGGACATCCGTACGCCGGCCCGCCGCCCGTGCCGCAGAACATCCCGGCCAGGGACTTGCGGCCTCGGCGCGTCTGGTACCTGGTCGCCGCGCTGCTGGGGATCGTGCTGGCCGCTGTCGGGGCCGTCTTCCTGGTGGTGACGGTGAAGGACACGGTCCACTCGATCGACACGGACCGGAGCTTCTCCAACGGTGAGTCGCGGACGTTCCGCTTCGTCGAGGGGGAGACCAAGGCGGTGTACGTCTCCCAGTCCGGGCGGGCCCACGTCGAGTGCCGGATTCCGGGGATGCGGTCAGGATCGATGTCCCAGCCGGACAGCACCTTCCGCGTCACCACGGGGTCCCGCACCTGGGAGCGGGTCTTCGAGGTGAAACCCGGCAGCAGCGGCGACTACCCGCTCACCTGCACCTCGGAGGTGCCGGCCGAGTTCGCGCTGGGGGACAGGCCCCAGGTGGGGGCCACGATCGGCAGCATCGCCGCCGGGGTCGGCTGTCTGCTCGCCGCGTTCTTCGCGTCCGCGACGATCGTCGTCGTCACCGCCGTCCGGCGCAGCCGCCACCGCCGTCGGCTCATGGCCGCCTGGGCCCGGCCGCCGCAGTGGGGGCCGCCCCCGTCCGGCCCGGTCTCCTAGGAACCACCCCGTGCGTGCCGCGTCCGTTCCACAATGATCGGATGCGGGTTCGGGGACTGAAGCGGCTGGGGGCGGTTGTCTACGTCGTGCTCGTGGCGGGCTTGCTCGTCTACTTCCGGCAAGCGGAGCCGGACAGGGCGGACCAGCGGGCCAGTGTGATCGGTGTGCTGATCGCGCTCCTGGGCGTTCCTGCCGCTGTTCACACCCTGTGGCAGATGTGGCGTGGAGAACGCGCCTCCGAGCGGTCGAGCTTCCCCTTGGAAGAGGCGGCGGGACAGCTCGCGGTGGCGGTGCGCAATCAGTGGGAGGCCGAGGCCACGCTGCGGCGGGTCGACGACCCCTATCCGCTGCCGGTCGCCTGGCGGGCCGCGGATCAGGAACTGGCCGTACCGTGGTCCGAGTTGGTGGACATGGCCCGGGCCTGGCCGGGCGGGCCGCCCGGGGACCCGGCGCACTGGCCGCCGGACTCGTCAGGGCTGGGCGGTCAGGACGGCGCGATCGGGGACGTATTCGGCAACCGGGTCCCTACCCGTCGGCTGGTCGTCCTGGGCGAGCCCGGCGCGGGCAAGAGCGTGCTGCTGGTCCGGCTGTTACAGGACCTCCTGGCCCGCCGTACCGGGGACGAGCCCGTGCCGGTCCTCTTCTCGCTCGCCTCGTGGGACCCCCACGAGCCGCTGCAGAAGTGGCTGGCCGACCAGCTGCGCGGCCACTACCCCGGACTGCGCGCCACTGTCATCGGCCCCGCCGGCGGCACGGCCGGCGATCTCGCCGGGGCCCTGCTGGAGAGCGGCCGCGTCCTTCCGCTGCTGGACGGTTTCGACGAACTCCCCGAACATCTGCACTTCCTCGCCCTGGACGCCCTCAACCGGGCCTTGCCGGCCCGTCGGCCCTTGGTACTGGCCACCCGTTCCGCCGCGTACCGGGCCGTCGTCGGCGGACCTGGGCCCACGCTTCGCCTCAACGGCGCCGCCGTCATTCAGCTCCTCCCGCTGGCACCCGAACGCGCCGCGGCCTATCTGCGCCGTGACGCGGGCGGTCCGCACACCCCCGGTGCCGCCCGCTGGGACGCGGTCGTCGACCAGCTGGGTACCGACAGTCCGGTCGGACAGGCGTTGAGCACACCGCTGGGACTGTTCCTGGCCCGCACCATCTACAACCCTCGCCCCGGCACCGGCCGTGCCGATTTCGCGCCACACCCGGACGAGCTGTGCGACCGGCAGGCCTTCCCCGACCGCGCCGCTGTGGCACGACACCTGTTCCAGTCCTTCATCCCCGCGGCCTATGCTCCCGACGGGCCGCAGCCGCCCCGCTGGAGCGCCGCCCAGGCCCAGCGGGCCTTCACCTTTCTCGCCCGCTTCCAGGAAGCCCACTGTCACGGCAGCCCCGACCTGGCCTGGTGGGAACTGCGCCGAGCCGTCCCGGGGGGCGTTCCGTGCCTCGTGGGCGGGCTCGTGCTCGGCCTCGCGTGGGGGCTCGCGGGCGCGGTCGGAGATTCCTGGACGGTCAAGGTGCTGAGCGTCGTCTCAGGCGGGGCGGCGGGCGCGGTCATCGGGAGGCGGGCATACGGACGATCCGTCACCGCGTTCCTGTTCGGACTGGTCGGTGTCTTCGTCGGTGGGCTCGTGTTCGCGCTCGTCGGCGCGGGGGCGGTCTGGGTCTCGGGGGAATCCGGTGCTGTCGTGGGATGTTTCGTCGGAGTCGTACTGGGGTGCCTGATGTTCCGTCCCACCCGGCGTTCCACTGCCCCGAGCGCCGGTCGTCAGCAGCTGCGCGAGGGGCTCGTCGGCGGTTTCTGGGGGCTCGCGGTCATGGCGGTCACGGCCGCGGGCTGGGTCCTCGTCGACTACGACCTGATCGGAGTGTTCCTCGGGGGGTTCTGCGGCGGCTTCGCGGGGGAGCTCGTCGGGCGACGTGTCCGCCGGCAGGCCGGCGGTTTCGTCGTGGGGTTCGTAGGCGGAGCGGCGGGCGCGTGGCCGTTCGGTGATCGGGTCCTGGGCGGGATGCTGAGCGGGCTGGTGTGCGGCGGCCTGGCGGTCGTCGCGTACGGGACCGGGCGCGGACTCGGATCCCGCACGCCCGATCCGACCTCCAGCATCGGGGCATCCAGGCTCTTCGCCGCCGACCGACGTGCCTTCCTTGTGGTGGGCCTCGTCCTCGCAGCGGTGGCCGGAGCTGTTTTCGGGATCCTCTTCGCGACCCCGGTCGGCGACGAGTTCGGCCTGGGCTCCAGCGCGGAGGAGGCCGGTGTCCGCTTCAGGATCGTGTTGGCAGTGGTGACCGGGGCGGCGATCGCTCCCCTGCTCGGAGCGGCGGCGGCGGCCTGGCCCCACCTCGTGATCGCACGGACTTACCTGACGATGCGCCGCCACCTGCCCCGCGAACTGATGACGTTCCTGCGCGATGCCCATGAACACCGTGGTGTCCTGCGTCAGGTCGGCCCCGTCTACCAGTTCCGGCACATGGACCTGCAACGGCACCTCGCCCGACCACGCTGAGCGCGTGATCGCTACCCTGGCAGGTGCACAACACCAGCTGAAACGGGGGCAACGCTTTGTGACTGGCGCACCAGGAGAACAGGGCATAACGGGGGCGGTGCCCCAGTCCGTGGGGACGCGGCTGAACCAGCTGGCCGTTCCCGGGGGCGGCGGCGCCGCGGGCGGGCGACTGACGTCGTCGACCGCCGAGAAGCAGGCCGCCGCGAACGCGATCGAGCGGGACATCGAGGGCGACACCCGTGAGGCGGGGGCCTGGGCGGACGGCGAGACGAACGCGGTGGTGAAGGCGTTCGGCGCCAAGGACGGCGACGGCTGGCTGACGTCCAAAGCCGTTCACACGATGCACAAGACGTGGGGTGAGCAGGTCAAGAACCTGCTGACCCTGCTGTCGATGGACAAGGCCGCGCTGCGGGCCGCCGACACCACCTTGACGGGCACGGACGCCGGGGTCGGCGCGCAGGCGCGCAGGCCGTCGGTGCTCGACCAGTACTCACAGCCCCCGCGGCACTGACCTCACTCGATTCGACTCACAGGCATCGCATTCAACGGGGACCCATGCCGACGTACCACGAAGTCATGACGACCGACCTGTCCACGCTCACCACGGCGGCCGACCGCTGGGACGCGATGGCGAAGCGGTTCCACGAACAGG
This sequence comes from Streptomyces nogalater, assembly GCF_039532885.1. Lineage (NCBI taxonomy): Bacteria > Bacillati > Actinomycetota > Actinomycetes > Kitasatosporales > Streptomycetaceae > Streptomyces > Streptomyces nogalater. The sequence continues at coordinate 39,381 of NZ_BAAASM010000032.1, forward strand.
AGACGGCGTACGCGAAGAAGGTGCACGGCATCACCCTCGGTACGTCGTGGATGGGGTTCAGCGGTGACATCGCCCAGAAACGCCTCGGCGACACGCTGAAGGAGTTCCAGAAGGCCCAGGTGGAGGCCAAGGCCATCGCCTCGCTCCTCCGGGACGCGCACACCCGTTTCGCCGACCTGCGCAAGAAACTGGAGTCGGCCCGGGACGACGCCGTCGACCAGGGGATGAAGGTGTCGGACCAGGGTGTCGTCTCGCTCGACGAGGACAAGCTCAGCGCCCGCGACCGCCAGTTGCTCGGGACGGACACGGACTACGCGGGCAGGGTCCACAAAGCCGTCGCCTCCTGGCAGGCCCACATCGACCAGTGCGTGGAGAACGTGGGCACGGCTGACCAGGACGTCCGGTTCGCCCTCCAGACCGTGGTGGCCGACACCGACGTCACCGACGGCACGCTGAACGGATTCAACGGCAAGGCGCACGGGGACCTCGACACGTACCACGCCCCTGGAGCGGCCAAGGACGGCAAGGCCCGGACGGAGACCGACGGGTGGCAGTGGCACGGCGAGGGCAAGGGCACGGGGCCCGACGCCGGGTTCAGCGTGAGCGGTCCGAAGTACGGCAAGGAGGGAACGGCCAAGGCGTTCGCCGACCTCGACCACATCAGCGGGGAGGGAACGCTCACCAACGGCGACCTCAAGCTCGCCATGGTCGGTGACCTCGTGGTGGGTGCCAGGGCGTCGGCGTCCGGTGCCATGACCGACAAGGGCATCTCCGGGTCCGCCGAGGTGTCCGCGGGAGCACGGGCCCTCGTGGAAGGGCGGGCCGAGTACGGCTACCTCGGCGCCGGCTACCTCAGGGGCACCGGGTTCGACGGAGCCGAAGCCCAGGCGAGTGCCGGTGTGGGGCTGGAGGGCCTCAACGCCGGCGCGAAGGCGTTCGCCGGGGGCAAGGCCGGCGGCGCGGCGGGAGGCGAGGTCGCCGGAATCGGCGCCGGTGCCACGGCCGAGGGGTGGGCCGGTGCGGGCGCGGAGGCCAAGGTGACCTTCGGCAAGGGCGACGACGGTAAGTTCCATGTCGGGGCGAAGGTGGGCCTCGCGGTCGGGCTCGGCGGCTCCGTCGGCGCGGAGTTCACCGTCGACCCGGACAAGGTGGGCAAGGCCGCGGGCGATGCGGCCGACGCCCTGGGAGACGTGGTTGATTTCGCCGGTGACGCCGCGGGCTCGCTCAAGCACGGCATCACCAGCTTGTTCTGACAGGCCACCCCGTGGAAGGAACGACCCCCATGCCCTCGACCCTGCCGGTACCGATCGAATTCAGGCTGCCGGACGGCTGGCGGCCGGCGCCTCCGGACGAGGTCGGCGCTTCCACCGCCGCCTTCGTCGCGCTCCACCCCGGGCCGGACTCCGGGTTCACCGCCAACATCACCATCGACGGCGAGTTCCGGGCCGGCGGGAGGCTGACCGAGTCCGCCGACGAGTCGGTCCAGCGCTTGCAGGCAGTGGCCGGCCCGGTGGCGGTGGTGAGCCGACGCGAGACCGGCACCGAGGACGCGCCCGCCCTGACGCAGCGGCTGGCGTTCTCGGCCGTCGTGGACGGGGTACGCCGTGACCTCGTCCAGTCCCAGGTGCACCTGGGCCTCCTGGACACCGGGAATCCGCACAGGCAGGCGGTGATCCGGGCGTACCTGACCGCCACCACGACGCAGCACGACGCGGTTCTCCCGGACTTCCAGGAGTTCGTGCGCTCCATCCGCCCGGATACGGGAAGGTGATCACATGGGCCTGCGAGACCTGTTCACCGGCACCAGGCACCCCGACCGCGGCGTCCCGCCCCGGTCCGCCGACGAAGTCCGCGCCGCCCTGCTCGCCGTCGGCGGGCCGGACGCGCCGTACGTCGTGCGGGAGGGCCTCGCCGACGGGGCCGACCTGGTCGCCGAATGGCGCATCCGGGACCCCGCCTGGCACACCTTCTTCGCCCGGACCCAGGTGAGCCGGGCCTTCGAGGTCCGGATGCGCCTGGTCCCGGAGAGCCGGGAAGTGCGTGCTCTCGACCGTGAGTGGGAGGTCACCTGGGTCGGCGGGACGCCCAAGCTGGTCCTGTCGGCGGAACGGTCGCGCGGGCAGGTCAAAACCGTGTCCCGGCGCTGGACGGTCGAGCGGGGGGACGACGGCAGGATCAGGGCCACGGAGGACTTCCGCTTCGACACCGCCGAGCTGAAGACGCCCCTGCAGGAGGCGGTCCTCGGCGCGGGGTGGACCTGGCGCGGGGTGCTGTTCAGGCTCTGATCCGGTCCCGAAGTCGTCCGGGCTGAAAACCTGCGCGGTCCAGCGGAGGCGGCGGGGCCACGGGAGGAGGCGGCCGGGGCGGGGGGCGACGCGGGCCAGGGGAGTGCCCTCGGGCGCGTGGACGTCGTGGGTGTCCGGGCCCGCGGGGGTGACGGAACACAGCGGGCGGTCGTCCGGAGCGGTGTGGGTCCAGAGCGGGCGGCCGGCCGTACGGGAGGCGTAGACCCGGGCCGGCGGTGCGTTCCCGGAGCGGTGGCGGACCGTCGCGGCCGGCTCCGCGCCGGGGCCGGCCCGTACGATCTCGTACCGGAAGCCGCGGTGCGCCGCACCGGCGTCCCGGTTTGACCTACGTCACCTTCGGGGTAATCTCTTCGGCCCGATTGGCACAGGGGCCGCCCCATATGGCAGACTGTCCGAGTTGCTCGGTCGAGTGTTGATGCTGCGCGCCTCCCGCCGGGAGGACCGGAAGCGAGTCCCACAGTACTCGTCGTCCTAACTGCCCTCGGGCAGCACTGGGGCGGACGTACGGGAATCTTCCGGGAAGCGTGGGCGCGACACCGGCCAGGCGCCCGGTGGGCCCCGAGGTCCCCGGTCCGCGGTTCCGGAAGGGCCGTGTCAATCCCGCAGGGATGTTCGGACAAGGGACATTCATGTCAGCGGGAGCGCGACACGCCCGACCGCGTGGGTCGGAGGAACAAAGGGTCACCCAGAAGCAACACCGGGTTCCAGAGCGTTAGAGAGACAGGACTACTGAGTAGCCATGGCGGGACAGAAGATCCGCATCCGGCTCAAGGCCTACGACCACGAGGTCATCGACTCCTCGGCGAAGAAGATCGTCGAGACGGTGACCCGCACTGGTGCGTCGGTCGCGGGCCCGGTGCCGCTGCCCACTGAGAAGAACGTGTACTGCGTCATCAAGTCGCCGCACAAGTACAAGGACTCGCGCGAGCACTTCGAGATGCGCACGCACAAGCGCCTGATCGACATCCTCGACCCGACCCCCAAGACCGTTGACTCTCTGATGCGACTCGACCTGCCGGCCGGTGTCGACATCGAGATCAAGCTCTGAGGCTGGTGGGCTGAGAATGGCTAAGCAGATCAAGGGCATCCTGGGCGAGAAGCTCGGCATGACGCAGGTGTGGGACGAGAACAACCGTGTTGTTCCGGTCACCGTCGTCAAGGCCGGCCCCAACGTCGTGACCCAGGTTCGTACCAACGACATCGACGGCTACGAGTCGGTCCAGATCGCCTTCGGCGAGATCGACCCGCGCAAGGTGAACAAGCCCCTCAAGGGCCACTTCGCGAAGGCCGACGTCACCCCCCGTCGCCACCTCGTCGAGATCCGCACCGCGGACGCCTCCGAGTACACGCTGGGCCAGGAGATCACCGCTGCGGTGTTCGAGGCCGGCGTGAAGGTCGACGTCACCGGCAAGAGCAAGGGCAAGGGCTTCGCCGGTGTCATGAAGCGTCACAACTTCGGTGGCCTCGGCGCCGGTCACGGCACCCAGCGCAAGCACCGCTCGCCCGGTTCCATCGGTGGCTGCGCCACCCCGGGCCGTGTGTTCAAGGGCCTCCGCATGGCGGGTCGCATGGGCAACGAGCGGGTCACCACCCAGAACCTGACCGTCCACGCCGTTGACGCGGAGAAGGGTCTGCTGCTCATCAAGGGCGCGGTTCCCGGTCCGAACGGCGGCCTCGTCCTGGTCCGCACCGCGGCCAAGGGGGCCTGAGGTAACCGATGAGCACTGTTGACATCCTTTCGCCGGCGGGCGACAAGGCCGGTTCCGTCGAGCTCCCCGCGGAGATCTTCGACGCCAAGGTCAGCGTCCCGCTGATCCACCAGGTCGTCGTCGCGCAGCTGGCCGCTGCCCGCCAGGGCACGCACAAGACCAAGACCCGCGGTGAAGTCCGTGGTGGCGGCAAGAAGCCGTACCGCCAGAAGGGCACCGGCCGCGCCCGCCAGGGTTCGACCCGCGCGCCGCAGTTCGCCGGTGGTGGCGTCGTGCACGGTCCCGTGCCGCGTGACTACTCGCAGCGGACCCCGAAGAAGATGAAGGCCGCCGCCCTGCGCGGTGCCCTCACCGACCGGGCGCGTCACAACCGCATCCACGTCGTCTCCGGCGTGGTCGAGGGCCAGGTCTCCACGAAGGCCGCGAAGAGCCTGTTCGGCAAGATCTCGGAGCGCAAGAACCTGCTCCTGGTCGCCGAGCGCTCCGACGAGGCCGCGTGGCTGTCCGCCCGCAACCTGCCCCAGGTCCACATCCTGGAGCCGGGCCAGCTGAACACGTACGACGTTCTCGTCTCGGACGACGTGGTCTTCACCCAGGCCGCTTTCGAGTCCTTCGTCGCCGGCCCGAAGGCCAACGACACCGAAGGGAGCGAGGTCTGATGGCCATCCGTCACCCCGCTATCGCCTCGAAGGCCGCCAAGGCCGCCAAGGCCGCGCGCGTCGCCAAGGCGCGTCGCCACGCCACCGAGGGCAAGAACACCGTCGAGACCCCGCTGAGCAAGTCGTACACGGACCCCCGTGACGTCCTGCTGAAGCCGGTCGTCTCCGAGAAGAGCTACGCGCTCCTCGACGAGAACAAGTACACGTTCATCGTCGACCCGAACGCCAACAAGACCCAGATCAAGCAGGCCGTCCAGGCGGTCTTCGACGTCAAGGTCACCGGGGTCAACACGATCAACCGCCAGGGCAAGCGCAAGCGCACGAAGACCGGTTTCGGTCAGCGTGCCGGCAGCAAGCGCGCGATCGTGACCCTCGCCGAGGGCGACCGTATCGACATCTTCGGCGGTCCGACCGCCTAAGGGCGGTCCGGATCGTCCGATATCGGACGAGGACTGAGAAATGGGAATCCGCAAGTACAAGCCGACTACGCCGGGCCGTCGTGGCGCCAGCGTTGCCGACTTCGTCGAGGTCACGCGGTCCACGCCGGAGAAGTCGCTGGTTCGCCCGCTGCACAGCAAGGGCGGCCGTAACAACGCCGGTCGTGTGACCGTTCGCCACCAGGGTGGCGGACACAAGCGCGCCTACCGAGTGATCGACTTCCGTCGTCACGACAAGGACGGCGTGCCGGCGAAGGTCGCGCACATCGAGTACGACCCCAACCGCACCGCGCGCATCGCGCTGCTGCACTACGCCGACGGCGAGAAGCGCTACATCCTCGCCCCGCGCAACCTGCAGCAGGGCGACACCGTGGAGAACGGTCCCGGGGCCGACATCAAGCCGGGCAACAACCTGGCCCTCCGCAACATCCCGGTCGGTACCACGATCCACGCGATCGAGCTCCGTCCCGGTGGCGGTGCCAAGTTCGCCCGCTCCGCCGGTGCCTCCGTGCAGCTGCTCGCGAAGGAGGGCGCCTACGCCCACCTGCGCATGCCGTCCGGTGAGATCCGCCTGGTCGACGTCCGCTGCCGCGCCACCGTCGGCGAGGTCGGCAACGCCGAGCAGTCGAACATCAACTGGGGCAAGGCCGGCCGTAAGCGGTGGCTGGGCGTTCGCCCGACCGTCCGTGGTGTGGTCATGAACCCGGTCGACCACCCGCACGGTGGTGGTGAGGGCCGTACCTCCGGTGGTCGCCACCCTGTGTCCCCGTGGGGCAAGAAGGAAGGCCGTACTCGTTCGCCCAAGAAGGCGTCGAACAAGTACATCGTCCGCCGCCGCAAGACGAACAAGAAGCGCTAAGGACGGGTTGAGATGCCTCGTAGCTTGAAGAAGGGGCCCTTCGTCGACGACCACCTGATGAAGAAGGTGGACGCCCAGAACGATGCCGGCACCAAGAACGTCATCAAGACCTGGTCCCGTCGCTCGATGATCGTCCCGGCCATGCTCGGCCACACGATCGCGGTGCACAACGGCAAGACCCACATCCCGGTGTTCGTCACCGAGTCGATGGTCGGCCACAAGCTCGGCGAGTTCTCGCCGACGCGCACCTTCCGGGGCCACGTCAAGGAAGACCGGAAGTCGAAGCGCCGCTAGTAGCGGATCGCATTCAGACACGTAAGTAACTGAAGGGACAACCATGGAAGCCAGGGCCCAGGCGCGGTACATCCGCGTCACGCCCATGAAGGCCCGCCGCGTGGTGGACCTCATCCGTGGCATGGACGCCACGGAGGCCCAGGCCGTCCTGCGATTCGCTCCGCAGGCCGCCTCGGTGCCGGTGGGCAAGGTGCTGGACAGCGCCATCGCCAACGCCGCGCACAACTACGACCACACCGATGTCGACAGCCTCTTCGTTTCCGAGGCCTACGTCGACGAGGGCCCGACCCTGAAGCGGTTCCGGCCGCGCGCCCAGGGCCGTGCCTACCGGATCCGCAAGCGGACCAGCCACATCACCGTGGTCGTCAGCAGCAAGGAAGGAACCCGGTAATGGGCCAGAAGGTAAACCCGCACGGGTTCCGGCTCGGTGTCACGACCGACTTCAAGTCGCGTTGGTACGCCGACAAGCTGTACAAGGACTACGTCAAGGAAGACGTCGCCATCCGTCGGATGATGACGTCCGGCATGGAGCGCGCCGGCATCTCCAAGGTCGAGATCGAGCGCACCCGTGACCGCGTCCGTGTGGACATCCACACCGCTCGCCCGGGCATCGTCATCGGCCGCCGCGGCGCCGAGGCCGACCGCATCCGCGGTGACCTGGAGAAGCTGACCGGCAAGCAGGTCCAGCTGAACATCCTTGAGGTCAAGAACCCGGAGACGGACGCTCAGCTGGTGGCCCAGGCCGTCGCCGAGCAGCTGTCCTCCCGCGTCTCCTTCCGTCGGGCCATGCGCAAGAGCATGCAGTCCGCCATGAAGGCCGGCGCCAAGGGCATCAAGATCCAGTGCGGTGGCCGTCTCGGCGGCGCCGAGATGTCCCGCTCGGAGTTCTACCGCGAGGGCCGCGTGCCCCTGCACACGCTCCGCGCGAACGTGGACTACGGCTTCTTCGAGGCCAAGACGACCTTCGGCCGCATCGGTGTGAAGGTCTGGATCTACAAGGGCGACGTCAAGAACATCGCCGAGGTCCGCGCCGAGAACGCTGCCGCCCGTGCGGGTAACCGCCCGGCCCGCGGTGGCGCCGACCGCCCGGCCCGTGGTGGCCGCGGTGGCGAGCGGCGCGGTCGCAAGCCGCAGCAGGCTGCCGGTGCCGAGGCCCCCAAGGCCGAGGCCCCCGCGGCTGCCGCTCCGGCTGAGAGCACCGGAACGGAGGCCTGACCGAAATGCTGATCCCCCGTAGGGTCAAGCACCGCAAGCAGCACCACCCGAAGCGCAACGGTATGTCCAAGGGTGGGACGCAGGTTGCGTTCGGCGAGTACGGCATCCAGGCGCTGACCCCGGCCTACGTCACGAACCGCCAGATCGAGGCGGCCCGTATCGCGATGACCCGCCACATCAAGCGTGGCGGCAAGGTCTGGATCAACATCTACCCGGACCGTCCCCTCACCAAGAAGCCCGCCGAGACCCGCATGGGTTCCGGTAAGGGTTCTCCGGAGTGGTGGATCGCGAACGTCAAGCCCGGACGTGTGATGTTCGAGCTGTCGTACCCCAACGAAAAGATCGCCCGTGAGGCGCTGACCCGTGCGGCCCACAAGCTGCCGATGAAGTGCCGGATCGTCAAGCGCGAGGCAGGTGAAGCGTGATGTCGGCCGGTACCAAGGCGTCCGAGCTGCGCGAGCTGGGCAACGAGGAGCTTCTGGCGAAGCTCCGCGAGGCCAAGGAAGAGCTGTTCAACCTCCGCTTCCAGGCGGCCACGGGTCAGCTCGAAAACCACGGCCGGCTGAAGGCCGTCCGTAAGGACATCGCGCGGATCTACACCCTGATGCGCGAGCGCGAGCTGGGCATCGAAACGGTGGAGAACGCATGAGCGAGAACAACGTGACTGAGCAGAACACCGAAGCCCGAGGCTTCCGCAAGACCCGTGAGGGTCTGGTCGTCAGCGACAAGATGGACAAGACCGTCGTCGTCGCCGTCGAGGACCGTGTGAAGCACGCGCTGTACGGCAAGGTCATCCGCCGTACGAACAAGCTCAAGGCCCACGACGAGCAGAACGCTGCGGGCGTCGGCGACCGCGTCCTCCTCATGGAGACCCGGCCGCTGTCCGCGACGAAGCGCTGGCGCGTCGTCGAGATCCTCGAGAAGGCCAAGTAATTCCTGCGGGCAAACCCGCAGGTCAGTTCCGCCAGGCTCGGCAGGGGTCCTCGTGAATGAGGCCCCTGCCGGGAACCGGCAGACGATCAGGAGATAGACGTGATCCAGCAGGAGTCGCGACTGCGTGTCGCCGACAACACTGGTGCGAAGGAGATCCTTTGCATCCGTGTGCTCGGTGGCTCCGGTCGCCGCTACGCGGGCATCGGTGACGTCATCGTCGCCACCGTCAAGGACGCGATCCCCGGTGGCAACGTGAAGAAGGGTGACGTCGTCAAGGCGGTCATCGTTCGCACCGTCAAGGAGCGCCGCCGTCCGGACGGCTCGTACATCCGCTTCGACGAGAACGCCGCCGTCATTCTGAAGAACGACGGCGACCCTCGCGGCACCCGCATCTTCGGCCCGGTCGGCCGTGAGCTGCGCGAGAAGAAGTTCATGAAGATCATCTCGCTCGCGCCGGAGGTGCTGTAAGCATGAAGATCAAGAAGGGCGACCTGGTCCAGGTCATCACCGGTAAGGACAAGGGCAAGCAGGGCAAGGTCATTGCCGCTTACCCGCGCGAGGAGCGCGTCCTGGTCGAGGGTGTCAACCGGGTCAAGAAGCACACCAAGGCCGGTCCGACCGCCAGCGGCTCCCAGGCCGGCGGCATCGTGACCACCGAGGCGCCGATCCACGTCTCCAACGTCCAGCTGGTCGTGGAGAAGGACGGCAAGAAGGTCGTCACGCGTGTCGGCTACCGCTTCGACGAAGAGGGCAACAAGATCCGCGTTGCCAAGCGGACGGGTGAGGACATCTGATGGCTACCACCACCACCCCGCGTCTGAAGCAGAAGTACCGCGAGGAGATCGCGGGCAAGCTGCGTGACGAGTTCAAGTACGAGAACGTCATGCAGGTTCCCGGCCTCGTCAAGATCGTGGTCAACATGGGTGTCGGCGACGCCGCCCGTGACTCGAAGCTGATCGAGGGCGCGATCCGCGACCTGACCACCATCACCGGTCAGAAGCCGGCCGTCACCAAGGCCCGCAAGTCCATCGCGCAGTTCAAGCTGCGTGAGGGCCAGCCGATCGGTGCCCACGTCACGCTCCGTGGCGACCGCATGTGGGAGTTCCTGGACCGCACCCTGTCGCTCGCGCTGCCGCGCATCCGCGACTTCCGCGGCCTGTCCCCCAAGCAGTTCGACGGCCGTGGCAACTACACCTTCGGTCTCACGGAGCAGGTCATGTTCCACGAGATCGACCAGGACAAGATCGACCGCGTCCGGGGTATGGACATCACCGTGGTGACCACGGCGACCAACGACGAAGAGGGCCGTGCCCTTCTCCGTCACCTCGGCTTCCCGTTCAAGGAGGCGTGAGCGAGATGGCGAAGAAGGCTCTCATCGCGAAGGCTGCTCGCAAGCCCAAGTTCGGTGTGCGTGGCTACACCCGCTGCCAGCGCTGCGGTCGTCCGCACTCCGTGTACCGCAAGTTCGGCCTGTGCCGCGTGTGCCTCCGTGAGATGGCTCACCGTGGCGAGCTGCCGGGCGTGACCAAGAGCTCCTGGTAATCCCCTCATTTAGGGATTCTGGGACCTCTCGGTAAGCAACCGGGACGGCAGGGCCCGAACTCCACATGCCGTAGGCTGGTGGGGTTGGGCTCTGCCGCCCTGAACGACTTACTACGCCGTAGGTCCCCGCACCGCACCCGTCCCGTCTGCAGAAGTACGGGGAGAGGGATGGCGCATATAGGAAACCCCGGCGAGAAAGGCCACAGGCCAATTCATGACCATGACTGATCCGATCGCAGACATGCTGACGCGTCTGCGGAACGCGAACTCGGCGTACCACGACTCGGTGTCGATGCCGCACTCCAAGATCAAGTCTCACATCGCGGAGATCCTCCAGCAGGAGGGCTTCATCACGGGCTGGAAGGTCGAGGACGCCGAGGTCGGCAAGAACCTCGTCCTGGAGCTGAAGTTCGGCCCCAACCGTGAGCGCTCCATCGCGGGCATCAAGCGGATCTCGAAGCCCGGTCTCCGGGTCTACGCGAAGTCCACCAACCTGCCGAAGGTGCTGGGCGGCCTGGGCGTGGCGATCATCTCCACGTCGCACGGGCTCCTCACCGACAAGCAGGCCGGCAAGAAGGGCGTGGGTGGGGAAGTCCTCGCCTACGTCTGGTAGCAGAAGGGAACGGAGGAAACAGCTATGTCGCGCATCGGCAAGCTCCCCATCGCGGTTCCCGCCGGCGTGGACGTCACCATCGACGGCCGCACGGTCTCGGTCAAGGGCCCCAAGGGCTCGCTGACCCACACCGTTGCCGCGCCGATCGACATCGCTAAGGGCGAGGACGGCACCCTGCAGGTGCTGCGCCCGAACGACGAGCGTCAGAGCAAGGCCCTGCACGGCCTCTCCCGCACGCTGGTGGCGAACATGATCACCGGCGTGACCCAGGGTTACGTGAAGAAGCTCGAAATCAGCGGTGTCGGTTACCGAGTGACCGCCAAGGGTTCCAACCTGGAGTTCGCTCTCGGTTACAGCCACCCGATCCTGGTCGAGGCCCCCGAGGGCATCACCTTCAAGGTGGAGTCCCCGACCCGTTTCTCGGTCGAGGGCATCGACAAGCAGAAGGTCGGCGAGGTTGCGGCCAACATCCGCAAGCTGCGCAAGCCCGACCCGTACAAGGCCAAGGGTGTCAAGTACGAGGGCGAAGTCATCCGCCGCAAGGTCGGAAAGGCGGGTAAGTAAGCCATGGCATACGGGCAGAAGATCCTCAAGGGCGACGCCTACAAGCGCGCCGCGATCAAGCGCCGTCACATCCGGATCCGCAAGAAGGTGTCCGGTACGGCGGAGCGTCCCCGTCTGGTCGTGACCCGCTCCAACCGCCACATCGTGGCGCAGGTGATCGACGACCTGAAGGGCCACACCCTGGCGTCGGCGTCCACGCTGGACGCGTCGATCCGCGGTGCCGAGGGCGACAAGTCCGCGCAGGCCAAGCAGGTCGGCGCCCTGGTCGCCGAGCGTGCCAAGGCCGCCGGTGTCGAGGCCGTCGTGTTCGACCGTGGTGGCAACCAGTACGCCGGCCGCATCGCGGCCCTGGCGGACGCCGCCCGCGAAGCCGGGCTCAAGTTCTGAGCCGCTTGTAGCTAGCGGAAAGAGAGAGGTAATCCAATGGCTGGACCCCAGCGCCGCGGAAGCGGTGCCGGTGGCGGCGAGCGGCGGGACCGGAAGGGCCGTGACGGCGGCGCTGCTGCCGCCGAGAAGACCGCGTACGTTGAGCGCGTCGTCGCGATCAACCGCGTCGCCAAGGTTGTGAAGGGTGGTCGTCGCTTCAGCTTCACCGCGCTGGTCGTGGTGGGCGACGGTGACGGCACCGTGGGTGTCGGTTACGGCAAGGCCAAGGAGGTGCCGGCCGCCATCGCCAAGGGTGTTGAGGAGGCCAAGAAGCACTTCTTCAAGGTCCCCCGGATCCAGGGCACCATCCCGCACCCCATCCAGGGTGAGAAGGCCGCCGGCGTCGTGCTGCTCAAGCCCGCGTCGCCCGGTACCGGTGTGATCGCCGGTGGTCCGGTGCGCGCCGTGCTGGAGTGCGCCGGTATCCACGACGTGCTGTCGAAGTCGCTCGGCTCCGACAACGCCATCAACATCGTGCACGCGACCGTGGAGGCCCTGAAGGGCCTGCAGCGTCCCGAGGAGATCGCGGCCCGCCGTGGTCTGCCCCTGGAGGACGTCGCTCCCGCGGCTCTGCTGCGTGCGCGTGCCGGGGCGGGTGCGTAATCATGGCGCAGCTCAAGATCACGCAGGTCAAGTCCTACATCGGCAGCAAGCAGAACCACCGTGACACCCTTCGGTCGCTTGGTCTCAAGGGGATCAACACCGTGGTCGTCAAGGAGGACCGCCCCGAGTTCCGCGGCATGGTGCACACCGTCCGCCACCTCGTGACGGTCGAGGAGGTCGACTGATCATGGCGGAGAACAACCCGCTGAAGATCCACAACCTCCGTCCGGCCCCCGGCGCCAAGACCGCCAAGACCCGTGTCGGTCGTGGTGAGGCGTCGAAGGGTAAGACGGCCGGTCGTGGTACCAAGGGCACCAAGGCCCGCTACCAGGTTCCGGAGCGCTTCGAGGGTGGCCAGATGCCGCTCCACATGCGCCTCCCGAAGCTGAAGGGCTTCAAGAACCCGTTCAAGACCGAGTACCAGGTCGTGAACCTCGACAAGCTGGCCGCGCTCTACCCGGAGGGTGGCGAGGTCACCGTCGAGTCGCTGGTGGCCAAGGGCGCCGTTCGCAAGAACAGCCTCGTCAAGGTCCTCGGCCAGGGCGAGATCTCCGTGGCGCTGCAGGTGACGGTCGACGCCGTCTCCGGCTCCGCCAAGGAGAAGATCACCGCCGCCGGCGGCACGGTCACCGAGCTCGTCTGAGTCGCTCAGGCGGAGCGTCGATGACGTAAACGATCCCGACCGGGGATACCTCACAATGAGGTATCCCCGGTTGGTCGTTCCTAGGGGGGCATGGTCGCCGGTAAGGTGGCCTGCACTGTTCTTTTTCGTATTCGTCGAACCTCAGACCGTCACCCTTGACGCAGTTGCGCGGGGGTCGCAGGAGGCACCGTGCTCACCGCGTTCGCCCGGGCGTTCAGGACGCCCGACCTGCGCAAGAAGCTGCTCTTCACGCTGGGCATCATCGTGGTCTACCGGGTCGGTACCCACATCCCGATCCCCAACGTCAACTACCAGGCCGTCCAGCAGTGTGTGAAGGAGGCCGGCGCCAACCAGGGCCTGTTCGGCCTCGTGAACATGTTCAGCGGCGGTGCGCTGCTCCAGATCACGGTCTTCGCGCTCGGCATCATGCCGTACATCACCGCCAGCATCATCCTTCAGCTGCTGACCGTGGTGATCCCGCGCCTGGAAGCCCTGAAGAAGGAGGGGCAGGCCGGCACGGCGAAGATCACGCAGTACACCCGTTACCTCACCGTGGCGCTCGCCATCCTCCAGGGCACCGGTCTGGTGGCCACCGCCCGCAGCGGCGCGCTCTTCAACGGCTGTTCGGTCGCCACGAGCATCGTCTCGGACCAGGCGATCTTCGCGACCATCACGATGGTCATCTGCATGACCGCCGGTACGGCCCTGGTGATGTGGCTCGGTGAGCTGATCACCGACCGCGGCATCGGCAACGGCATGTCGATCCTGATGTTCATCTCGATCGCCGCGACCTTCCCGTCCGCGCTGTGGGCCATCAAGAAGCAGGGCTCGCTGGCCGGCGGCTGGATCGAGTTCGGCACCGTCATCGCGGTCGGCCTGGTCATGGTCGCGCTCGTCGTCTTCGTCGAGCAGGCCCAGCGCCGCATCCCGGTGCAGTACGCGAAGCGGATGATCGGCCGCCGCTCCTACGGCGGTACGTCCACCTACATCCCGCTCAAGGTGAACCAGGCGGGTGTGATTCCCGTCATCTTCGCCTCCTCGCTGCTCTACATCCCGGCGCTGATCGCGCAGTTCGCGGGGGGCAACTCGGGCTGGAAGACCTGGATCGAGCAGAACCTCACCAACGGCGACCACCCGATTTACATCACTTCGTACTTCTTGCTCATCGTTTTCTTCGCGTTCTTCTACGTCGCTATCTCCTTCAACCCCGAAGAAGTAGCCGACAACATGAAGAAGTATGGTGGCTTCATCCCGGGCATCCGGGCTGGCCGACCGACCGCTGAGTACCTCAGCTACGTGCTCAACCGGATCACCTGGCCGGGTTCGCTGTATCTGGGTCTGATCGCTCTCGTACCGACAATGGCGTTGGTGGGCTTCGGGGCAAGCCAGAACTTCCCCTTCGGCGGGACCAGCATCCTCATCATCGTGGGTGTCGGCCTTGAGACGGTGAAGCAGATCGAGAGCCAGCTCCAGCAGCGCAATTACGAAGGGTTCCTCCGCTGATGCGTATCGTCCTCGTCGGGCCGCCGGGTGCCGGTAAGGGAACGCAGGCCGTCCGGCTCGCAGAGAAGCTGGCCATCCCGCACATCTCCACGGGCGACCTGTTCCGCGCCAACATCAGCCGGCAGACGGAGCTGGGCAAGCTCGCCAAGTCCTACATGGACGCCGGCAACCTCGTCCCCGACGAGGTGACCATCGCGATGGCCAAGGACCGCATGGAGCAGCCGGACGCGGAGAAGGGCTTCCTGCTGGACGGCTTCCCGCGCAACGTCTCGCAGGCGAAGGCGCTGGACCAGCTGCTCCAGGACGAGCACATGACGCTGGACGCGGTCCTCGACCTGGAGGTCCCCGAGGAGGAGGTCGTCAAGCGGATCGCCGGCCGGCGCATCTGCCGCAACGACTCCTCGCACGTCTTCCACGTCACCTACAGCCCGGCGAAGCAGGAGGGCGTCTGCGACGTCTGCGGCGGTGAGCTGTACCAGCGCGACGACGACTCCGAGGACACCGTCCGCAAGCGGCTGGAGGTCTACCACACGCAGACCGAGCCGATCATCGACTACTACAGGGCGCAGGAGCTGGTCGTGACGATCTCCTCCCTGGGTCCGGTGGACGAGATCACGCAGCGGGCGCTGGAGGCCCTCAAGCGCGAGAAGGCCGAGAAGTAGATTCCGGCCCTTCCGGCCGCGGTGCCCTCCCCGGGCGCCGCGGCCGTACTGTTGTACAGGTACCCCAGTCGACGTGAGTGACGGAGAGCGCAGGCCCCCCATGGTGCAGATCAAGACCCCCGAGCAGATCGCGAAGATGCGGGCGGCGGGCCTGGTCGTAGCCGCCATCCACGCGGCGACGCGTGAGGCCGCGGTGCCCGGCGCGACCACCCGGGACCTGGACGAGGTGGCCCGCAAGGTGCTCGCCGAGCACGGCGCGAAGTCGAACTTCCTCGGCTACGGCGGCTTCCCGGCCACCATCTGCACCTCCGTGAACGACGTGGTCGTGCACGGCATCCCCTCCGACGACGTCGTCCTGAAGGACGGCGACATCATCTCCATCGACTGCGGCGCGATCGTCGACGGCTGGCACGGTGACGCGGCCTACACGGCCTTCGTCGGCTCGGGGCACTCCCCGGAGCTGATCGAGCTGTCCCGGGTCACCGAGGAGTCGATGTGGGCCGGCATCGCGGCCATGAAGCAGGGCAACCGCCTGGTCGACATCTCCCGGGCGATCGAGACCTACATCCGCCGCCAGCCCAAGCCGGGCGGCGGCCGGTACGGGATCATCGAGGACTACGGCGGCCACGGCATCGGCACCGAGATGCACATGGACCCGCACCTGCTGAACTACGTCGACCGGCGCCGCGGCAAGGGCCCCAAGCTGGTCCCCGGCTTCTGCCTGGCCATCGAGCCGATGGTCTCCCTCGGCACCCCGAAGACCGAGGTCCTCTCCGACGACTGGACGGTCATCACGACCGACGGGACCTGGTCCTCGCACTGGGAGCACTCCGTCGCCCTCACGGAGCAGGGCCCGCTGGTGCTCACCGCCCCGGACGGCGGCAAGGCGAAGCTGGCCGAGTATGGTGTGGTGGCGGCGCCGGACCCCTTGGCCTGAGGCCGGGCCGGGACCGCCGGTCGGAGGCCGGCGCAGCCGCTCGAAGCTTGTGAGGCGCGCCAGGCGCCGAGCCCGCGAGAGCGGCATCCGGAAAACGGGTCCGAGGTCCTCTCCGACGACTGGACGGTCATCACGACCGACGGGACCTGGTCCTCGCACTGGGAGCACTCCGTCGCCCTCACGGAGCAGGGCCCGCTGGTGCTCACCGCCCCGGACGGCGGCAAGGCGAAGCTGGCCGAGTTCGGCATCACGGCTGCGCCGGACCCGCTCGCGTAAGGATCACCCCGATGGGGCAGACTTCCTCGATTCGCCTTTCCGGGTGTGCCGACGTAGACTGACTCGTCGGCTCTTGTGCACCCGCATGCCTGCATGCTCACAAACGGTGCACGACAGAGTCGATCAAGGTAGTCGATTCGAAGGGCGAAGCGTGGCCAAGAAGCAAGGTGCCATCGAGATCGAGGGCACTGTCGTCGAGTCTCTGCCGAACGCCATGTTCAAGGTCGAGCTCCAGAACGGCCACCAGGTCCTGGCACACATCAGCGGCAAGATGCGTATGCACTACATCCGCATCCTCCCTGACGACCGGGTCGTGGTGGAGCTGTCTCCGTACGACCTGACGCGTGGCCGGATCGTCTACCGGTACAAGTAGATCTTGCCCGCGCCCCGGGCCCGCCCGGTGCGATGGCACTGACCCGGAGAACCTCACCCCATGAAGGTCAAGCCGAGCGTCAAGAAGATCTGCGACAAGTGCAGGGTGATCCGCCGTCACGGCCGGGTCATGGTCATCTGCGAGAACCCGCGCCACAAGCAGCGCCAGGGCTGACGCACGACCGTTTCCCTCTGCACCTCTATCGCAGAGTTTCGCGCGACGCGAGCTGAATATGTTCATACGCAGGACCCGAGCCATCCAGCTCGACACCCCCGGTTCGGAGGCCGGGGACCCGGTTCGTACCTGGTACGGCGGCCGGGAGCCGGTTCTGTGGAAGACCTCCGAAGAATCACCAGGAGCCATTGAATGGCACGCGTTTCCGGTGTCGACATCCCGCGCGAGAAGCGCGTGGAGATCGCGCTCACCTACGTGTTCGGCATCGGCCGGACCCTCTCGAAGGAGACGCTGGCTGCGACCGGCGTCGACCCGAACACCCGCGTTCGTGACCTGACGGAAGAGCAGCTCGTCGCGATCCGCGAGTACGTCGACAACAACATCAAGACCGAGGGTGACCTCCGTCGCGAGATCCAGGCCGACATCCGCCGCAAGGTCGAGATCGGTACCTACCAGGGTCTCCGTCACCGTCGCGGTCTGCCCGTCCGCGGTCAGCGCACCAGCACCAACGCCCGTACCCGCAAGGGCCCGCGTCGCGCCATCGCCGGCAAGAAGAAGCCGGGCAAGAAGTAGTCCGCAGCGGACGCCTGTCCACGGTCTTCGCTGTAGGACCGACCACCTCCCGTAGGAGTTAATAGATGCCCCCCAAGGGTCGTCAGGGCGCTGCCAAGAAGGTGCGCCGCAAGGAAAAGAAGAACGTCGCTCACGGCCACGCGCACATCAAGAGCACGTTCAACAACACGATCGTCTCGATCACGGACCCGTCCGGCAACGTGATCTCCTGGGCCTCCGCCGGCCACGTCGGCTTCAAGGGCTCCCGGAAGTCCACGCCGTTCGCCGCGCAGATGGCCGCCGAGTCGGCCGCCCGCCGCGCCCAGGAGCACGGCATGCGCAAGGTCGACGTGTTCGTGAAGGGCCCGGGCTCCGGTCGCGAGACCGCGATCCGTTCCCTCCAGGCCACGGGTCTTGAGGTCGGCTCCATCCAGGACGTCACCCCGACCCCGCACAACGGCTGCCGCCCGCCGAAGCGCCGCCGCGTTTGATCAGGGGCGGCGGCTGTCCCCGCTCCGGCGGGGGTGTTCCGCGCCGCCGCGTCTGACGCACGGCTGCCCCGCGCAGGCTCGGGTTCCGGGCGGTACGGCTCTTGCGGGCCGTGCCGCCCGTACCCTTGCAGTACCCGCGCTTTTCCCGGGCGCGGTTTCCGTCGGACGTCAAATAGCGGGCGTCCACGAAAGAAGGATCTGATCCACACATGCTGATCGCTCAGCGTCCCTCGTTGACCGAAGAGGTCGTCGACGAGTTCCGCTCCCGGTTCGTGATCGAGCCGCTGGAGCCGGGCTTCGGCTACACCCTCGGCAACTCCCTGCGCCGTACGCTCCTCTCCTCGATCCCGGGTGCCGCCGTCACCTCGATCCGGATCGACGGTGTCCTGCACGAGTTCACCACCGTGCCGGGCGTCAAGGAGGACGTCACCGACCTGATCCTCAACATCAAGCAGCTGGTCGTCTCCTCGGAGCACGACGAGCCGGTCGTGATGTACCTGCGCAAGCAGGGCCCGGGTCTGGTCACCGCCGCCGACATCGCGCCCCCGGCCGGTGTCGAGGTGCACAACCCCGACCTCGTCCTCGCCACGCTCAACGGCAAGGGCAAGCTGGAGATGGAGCTGACCGTCGAGCGCGGTCGCGGCTACGTCTCCGCCGTGCAGAACAAGCAGGTGGGCCAGGAGATCGGCCGTATCCCGGTCGACTCGATCTACTCGCCGGTGCTGAAGGTCACGTACAAGGTCGAGGCCACGCGTGTCGAGCAGCGCACCGACTTCGACAAGCTGATCGTCGACGTCGAGACGAAGCAGGCGATGCGTCCGCGTGACGCCATGGCCTCCGCCGGCAAGACCCTGGTCGAGCTGTTCGGTCTCGCCCGCGAGCTGAACATCGACGCCGAGGGCATCGACATGGGCCCGTCCCCGACGGACGCCGCCCTGGCCGCGGACCTGGCGCTGCCGATCGAGGAGCTGGAGCTCACCGTTCGGTCGTACAACTGCCTCAAGCGCGAGGGCATCCACTCCGTGGGTGAGCTGGTCGCGCGCAGCGAGGCCGACCTGCTGGACATCCGCAACTTCGGTGCGAAGTCCATCGACGAGGTCAAGGCGAAGCTGGCCGGCATGGGCCTGGCCCTGAAGGACAGCCCGCCCGGATTCGACCCCACGGCCGCCGCGGACGCCTTCGGCGCGGACGACGACGCGGACGCGGGTTTCGTGGAGACCGAGCAGTACTGAGTCTCCGCTTCCGGGGTTCGCGTCAGCGGACCCCGGATCTCTGACAGGCAACCGCCTGCTCAGATACTGACCCCGGTACCTGATACGGCCGGGGCAGACACCTAGGAGAAGAACCATGCCGAAGCCCACCAAGGGTGCCCGTCTGGGCGGCAGCGCCGCGCACGAGAAGCTCCTCCTCGCGAACCTCGCGAAGAGCCTCTTCGAGCACGGCCGTATCACCACCACCGAGGCGAAGGCCCGCCGCCTGCGCCCGTACGCCGAGCGTCTGATCACCAAGGCGAAGAAGGGCGACCTTCACAACCGCCGCCAGGTGCTTCAGGTGATCACGGACAAGAGCGTCGTCCACACGCTCTTCACCGAGATCGGCCCGCGTTACGAGAACCGTCCGGGTGGTTACACCCGCATCACCAAGATCGGTAACCGCCGTGGCGACAACGCGCCCATGGCTGTCATCGAGCTGGTCGAGGCGCTGACGGTGCAGCAGAAGGCCGTGGGCGAGGCCGAGGCCGCGACCAAGCGCGCGGTCAAGGAGTCCGAGGAGGCCAAGGCCGAGGAGACGAAGGTCGAGGAGACCGAGACTCCGGCCGAGGAGTCCAAGGACGCCTGAGGCTCTGCCTGAACACGGGAAGCGGGTCCGCCCTCCGGGGTGGGCCCGCTTTCGCGTTTCCTCCCATGGCACCGCCCTGAGAGGATTCCCCCGTGAGTGACGAAGTGCAGCCCGGTTACGTCCGTGTCCGTCTCGACCTGTCCTATGACGGCACCGCCTTTCACGGCTGGGCGAAGCAGGCCGGGGGCCGGCGGACCGTGCAGGGGGAGATCGAGGACGCCCTGCGGACGGTCACGCGGTCCAAGGAGACGTACGAGCTGACCGTGGCCGGGCGCACCGATGCCGGGGTGCACGCCCGGGGGCAGGTGGCGCACGTCGATCTGCCCGGGGAGCTGTGGCGCGAGCACCACCAGAAGCTGCTGAAGCGGCTGGCCGGCCGGCTGCCGAAGGACGTCCGGGTGTGGGCGCTGCGCGAGGCGCCGAGCGGTTTCAACGCGCGGTTCTCGGCGGTGTGGCGGCGCTACGCCTACCGGGTCACCGACAACCCCGGGGGAGTGGACCCGCTGCTGCGCGGCCATGTGCTGTGGCACGACTGGCCGCTCGACGTGGACGCCATGAACGAGGCCGCGCGGGAGCTGCTCGGGGAGCACGACTTCGCCGCCTACTGCAAGAAGCGCGAGGGCGCGACGACGATCCGTACGCTCCAGGAGCTGAGCCTGGTGCGGGGCGAGGACGGCATCATCACGGCGACCGTGCGGGCGGACGCCTTCTGCCACAACATGGTGCGCTCGCTGATCGGCGCGCTGCTGTTCGTCGGGGACGGGCACCGGGGGCCGGAGTGGCCGGGGAAGGTGCTGGCCGCGGGGGTGCGGGACTCCGCCGTGCATGTCGTACGGCCGCACGGGCTGACGCTGGAGGAGGTCGGCTACCCGGCCGACGAGCTGCTGGCGGCCCGGAGCAAGGAGGCCCGGAACAAGCGGTCGCTTCCCGGACTTCCGGGATGCGAAACCTGTTAGTTACGTCGCATTTCACGTCGCTTACGCCCCATGTCCGGACTTATGGGGCGTATTAGCCCATACCGACTCTTACGCGTTTCATACCTCTCGGATACAGTTGCGCCTTCCGGCCACACGTTCGATGGGGAGGCCGGATTGGCTGGGGGGTCGACGGGTCGGTAAGGCCCGGGGTGGGACAACGGAATGACTTCAGTGGATTCCGTGCGGGCCGGGGGGCGTCGTGCGGCACGGCAGGGCGGTGGGCGGCGACGGGCCGTGCGGGGCGGAAGCGCCGCACTGGGACTGCTGCCGCTCCCGCCGACGGACAAGGAGAAGTACTCCTACGCGCGACGGCATCTGTGGATCCTGACGATCAGCTCGCTGATCAGCTTCTGCTGCCTGGTGCTGAGCCAGTTCAAGCTGGCCGCGTCCACCCCGGTGCTGTGGATCTACACGCCGCTGCTCGCGTTCACGGTGATCTACTACCTGGTGTCGCTGCGGGTGAACGGCTTCACCCGGGACTTCGACATCGCCCACCACCGGCGGCTGGTGCAGAACTGGCGGCCCGAGGTGTACCCGAGCGTCGACGTGTTCCTGCCGGTGTGCGGTGAGCCCATCGAGGTGCTGCACAACACCTGGCGGCATGTGCGGGCGATGGCCGACCGCTACCCCGGGGTCTGCGTGCCGTTCGTGCTGGACGACGGCGCGAGCCCGGAGCTGGCGGCGATGGCCCGGGACTTCGGCTTCCGCTACGGCACCCGGGAGAACCGGGGCTGGTTCAAGAAGGCCGGCAATCTGCACTTCGGGTTCGCCCAGTCCGACGGCGAGTACATCCTCATCCTGGACGCCGACTTCACCCCGCGCGCCGATCTGCTGGAGGAACTGCTGCCGTACATGGACGACGATCCGCGGATCGGCATCGTCCAGTCCCCGCAGTACTTCCGGGTGCTCGACTCGCAGAACTGGATCGAGCGCGGCGCGGGCGCGGTGCAGGAGCTGTTCTACCGCTCCGTGCAGGTCTCCCGGCAGAGCAGCGACGGCGCCATCTGCGTCGGCTCCTGCGCGATCTACCGGCGGGCGGCGCTGGAGACCAACGGCGGCACCACGCTGATCGAGCACTCCGAGGACGTGCACACCGGGTTCGATCTGCGCGGGCTCGGCTGGGACCTCAGGTACGTCCCGGTCGCGGTGTCCACCGGGGTCTGCCCGGACAGCGCGGGCGCCTTCTTCAACCAGCAGTACCGGTGGTGCTCGGGCTCGATGAGCCTGCTGGGCAGCAGGAAGTTCTGGCAGGCGAAGATCAAGCTGTCCAGCCGGCTGTGCTACATGTCCGGCTTCTTCTACTACATCCACACCGCGCTGTTCACCTTCGCGGCCCCGGTCATCCCGATCGTGCTGCTGCTGGTGATGCCGGAGAAGCTCAAGGTCGAGCATCTGCTGCTGGTCCTGCCCAGCATCCTCTACACCACGATCATCTTCCCGATGTGGCACCGGGCGCCGTACCGCCTGGAGGCCTGGGCGACCCGGATGATGTACGGCTGGGCGCACGTCTTCGCCATCTGGGACATCCTGCGCAAGAACCGCATGGGCTGGCAGCCGACGGGCTCCTCCGGCGCCAAGAAGAACAAGACGCGGCGGTTCTGGATCGGCATGTGGGCGTGGAGCGGCGGCACGGCGCTGGTGTGGGTCACCGCGGCGGTGTACCGGACGTTCACCATGAACGCCCCGGACTTCGCCCTGATCCTGTCCTCCGGGCTGTTCTACGCGCTGGTCGTCGGCCGCGTGCTGGTGCAGCCGCGGTCGGGGGCGGAGGCTGCCTGATGCGACTGAAGGAACGATCCCGCAGGGCCGGCGCGGCCCTGGCCTGCGCCCTGGCCGGCGTGCTCGCGCTCGGCGGCTGCTCGCTGCTCGGCGACGACTCCGGCGGCTCGGCGGAGTCCGGCGGCGCGGCGGCCCCGCACTCCTCGGCGAGCCCCCAGGACATCCCCTACGACGTCACCCCCCTGATCAAGCCGGCCAAGAAGTACTACGGGGCGGCCGTGGCGGGCGCGCCGACCTCCATGAAGAGCATCGACGCGTACACCCGGATGACCGGCAAGCAGCCCAACCTGGTCGAGTACTACGCCGCCTGGGGCGACGGCTTCGACGCCACCGGCGTACGCAACGCCTGGGCCGAGGGCGCCCTGACGCTGATGTCCTGGGAGCCCTTCGACACTCCGCTCGCCGACATCGCGGCGGGCAGGTCGGACGCGTACATCAAGGAGTACGCGGCCGCGGTGCGCAAGCTGAACCTGCCCGTGGTGATCGACTTCGCGGACGAGTTCAACGGCCACTGGGAGAAGTGGGGCACGCGCCACGCGACCCCGGCCCAGTACGTGGCCGCCTGGCGCCACATCCACCAGACCTTCGTCGACGTGGGCGCCACCAACGTCATCTGGGCCTGGGCGCCCAACATCGTCAACCCGGTGAAGAGCGTACGGCTCAAGCCGTACTACCCGGGTGACGCCTACGTGGACTGGATCGGTCTGGTCGGCTACTTCACGATCGGCCAGGACAACGCCTTCGACAGCGTCTTCGGGCCGACCCGCGCCGAGATCCGCACCTTCACCAGGAAGCCGATGCTGCTGCTGGAGACCGCGGCCATGCCCGGGGAACGGCGGCGGGCCGATGTCCGCAACCTGTTCGCGGGCGTCGCGGCGGACGACGACATGCTCGGTTTCATCTGGTTCGACTACAAAAAGCGCGCCGACTGGCGGCTGGAGGCGAGCCCGCTGGCGCTGGAGGAGTTCAAGCGCCTGGCCGCCGACGACCGTTTCGGCTTCGACGTACGGAAGCCGTCATGACCTCTCGCCCCGAGTACTACACCCCGCAGCCGTACGACCCGTACGCCGAGGAGGAGCAGCAGGGCGGCTGGTTCAACTCCGACGGCTACCTCCCGCGCCGGCCGCAGGGCTACGACGCCCCGCAGGGGTACGACGCCTCGCAGGGGTACGACGCCTCGCACGGCTACGACGCTCCCCAGGGCTACCAGGTCCCCCAGGGGTATGACACCCCGCAGGGTTACGAGGCCCCGCACGGGCAGGCGGTCCCCCAGGGGTACGACAGCCCGCAGGGCTACCACCAGGCCCCCCAGGGGTACGACACCCCGCAGGGCCACGACGTCCCCCAGGGGTACGACCTCCCCGAGGGGTACGGGTACGACCCCGGGGCCCACGCCGACCAGCAGCCCGCCGACCAGCCGGCGTACCCCGCGCCGCCGGCCGAGGAGGAGCCGGCCGCGCCCGCCGAGCCCGGCTACCACGTGCCCGAGACGCCCGAGGTCGGCTGGGACATGGCCGCCAGCCGGCGGCGCGCCTGGGTCAGCCGGGCCGTGCTGCTGTGCGTGCTGGCCGTCCAGACGGTGCTCTCGCTGCGCCTGGCCAACACCGCGTTCCAGGACGAGGCCCTCTACCTCGCGGCCGGCCACGCCGAACTCCAGCACCTGCTGCACGGCACCCCGCTGCCCATCGACTACGCGGCCTACTTCTCCGGCTCGCCGCAGCTGTACCCGGTGCTCGCCGCCGCCGTGGACGACGTCTTCGGGCTCACCGGGGCGCGCCTGCTGAGCCTGGCGTTCATGCTGGGCACCACCGGGCTGCTGTACTCCTTCACCCGGCGGCTGTTCAACGAGCGGGCCGCGCTGGCCGGCGCCGCGCTGTTCGCCGTGGTGCAGTCCACGGTCGTCATGGGCTACTTCGCCACCTACGACGCCGCCGCGGTGTTCCTGCTGGCCCTGGCCACCTGGATCGTCGTACGCACCGACCGGGCACCGGCGGCCGCCGTGCTGCTCGCCGTCCCCGTCGCCGTCCTCGCCGTCGGCGTGAAGTACGCGGCCGGCCTGTACCTGCCGACCATCGTCGTGCTCGCGCTGCTCACCGGCTGGCCACACCAGGGCCGCAAGGCGTTCCTCCGGATGCTGCTGCTCGCCCTCGGCATCGGCGCGGTGCTGGGCATCGGCATGTACGGCACCGACCTGATGGCCGGTGTCCGGCAGACCACGACCGACCGGGACCACGGCTCCGACAGCACCGCCTTCCTGCTCCAGCGGTCCGGCGAGTGGGGCGGGCTGATGTTCCTCACCGCCGTCGGCGGCGCGGTCTCCTATGTGCGGCGCAGCCGGATGAACGAGTCACCGGTCGCCCAGCGGCTCGGCAACCCCGGATGGCGCTGGCGGGCACTGCTCGGCCTGGTGCTGTGCGGCACCGCGCTGCTCGCACCCGCCTACCAGATCCACCTGGGCACCGTCGTCTCGCTGTTCAAGCACGTCGGCTTCGGCCTGCTGTTCGCCGCGCCGATGGCCGGTGTGGGCGTGACCCGGCTGATCGGCGCCCACTTCCGCTACCCCCAGCTCGGCATCATGCTGTGGACGGCGACGCTCTGCCTCGGCATCTCGCAGGCGGACTGGCGCTTCGGCGTCTGGCCCGACTCCTCGAAGATGATCCAGGTCGTCGACTCCCACGTGGACCGCAAGGGCCACTACCTCGCCTCCACCCCCGAGGTGCCCGTCTACTACCTGCGGGACAAGACCACCCACCGGCAGTGGCAGGGCGTGTTCGCCCTGGAGTACACGGACAAGAAGGGCACGTACCACCAGGGTGACGCGGCCTACCGGGCGGCGCTGCGCGACGGCGAGTTCGACCTGATCGTCCTGGACGGCCTGACCAACCCCCGGGTGGACGCCGTCGTCGCGGACGCGGTCAAGGGCAACCCGCACTACCGGCTCCTGGCCAACCTGCCCTTCCGCAACTCCAGCGGTACCGGCCACTACCGCATCTGGACCAAGACCTCCTGAAGCAGGACCGAAGCGAGAAAGGCCGTTCCCTTGCGGCTCACCGTCATCGGCACCGGCTACCTCGGTGCCACCCATGCCGCCTGCATGGCCGAGCTGGGCCACGAGGTACTCGGCGTCGACATCGACCCGGAGAAGGCGGCCGCGCTCGGCGCCGGGCGGGTGCCCTTCCACGAGCCGGGCCTGCCCGAGCTGATCGCGCGGCACACCGGAAGCGGCCGGCTGCGGTTCACCACCTCCTTCGCACAGGCCGGGGCCTTCGGCGAGGTCCACTTCGTCTGCGTGGGCACCCCGCAGCGCGCCGACGGCGGCGCCGCCGACCTGAGCCAGGTGGACGCGGCCTTCGCCGCCCTGGCCGCGCACGCCGCGCCGGACGCGCTGCTCGTCGGCAAGTCGACCGTGCCGGTCGGCACGGCCGAGCGGCTGGCCCGGACCCATGACGCGGAGATCGCCTGGAACCCGGAGTTCCTGCGCGAGGGCTTCGCCGTCGAGGACACGCTGCGCCCCGACCGGCTGGTGTTCGGCGTCGCCTCGCAGCGCGCCGAGACCGTGCTGCGCGCCGTGTACGCGCCGGTCCTCGCCGCCGGCACCCCGCTGGTCACCGCCGACTTCCCGACCGCCGAGCTGGTCAAGACGGCCGCCAACGCCTTTCTCGCCACCAAGATCTCCTTCATCAACGCGATGGCCGAGGTCTGCGAGGCGGCCGGCGGCGATGTGCGCACGCTCGCCGAAGCGCTCGGCCACGACGACCGGATCGGGCCGAAGTTCCTGCGCGCCGGGGTCGGCTTCGGCGGCGGCTGCCTGCCCAAGGACATCCGCGCCTTCGCGCACCGGGCCGGCGAGCTGGGCGTGCCGCTGCGGCTGCTGCGCGAGGTGGACGCGATCAACATGCGGCGCCGGGACCGGGTGGTGGAGCTGGCCCGCGAGCTGTGCGGGGGAGCGGTGCTCGGCGCCCGGGTCGCCGTCCTCGGCGCCGCCTTCAAGCCCGGCTCCGACGACATCCGCGACTCGCCCGCACTGGCCGTGGCCGCCCGGCTGCGGCTGGAGGGGGCCGACGTCACCGTGTACGACCCGGTGGCCGCGGACAACGCGCGCAAGGCGTTCCCGCTGCTCGGGTACGCGGCGACGGCCGAGGACGCGCTGCGCGGGGCCGACCTGGTCCTGCATCTGACCGAGTGGCCGCAGTTCCGGGAGATCGACCCGGAGCGGGCGGCGACGCTCGTGGCCCGGCCACGGATCGTGGACGGGCGGGGGGTGCTCGACGCGGACCGCTGGGCCGCGGCGGGCTGGCGGTTCCGGGCGCCGGGCAGGCCGGCGCCCGCAGGGGAGGGACAGTGATGGCACGAAGCGAGGCCCGGGTCACCGTGGTGATGCCGACGTACAACGAGGCGGCGAACCTGCCGGGCATGGCCGAGGCGGTGCTCGGGCTGCCGCTGGACGGGCTGCGGCTGAAGATCGTCGACGACTCCAGCCCGGACGGCACCGGGCGGATCGCCGAGGAGCTGGCCGAGAGGTACAACCGCGACGGCCGGACCCGGATGAGTGTGCTGCACCGCACCGAGAAGGACGGGCTGGGCCGGGCGTACACCGCCGGGATGTCCGCCGCACTGGACGAGGGCGCCGAGTACGTCGTCCAGATGGACGCCGACGGCAGCCACCCGGTGGAGGCGGTGCCCCGCATGCTCCAGGCGGCCCTCGACTCCGGTGCCGGGCTGGTGGTCGGCAGCCGTTACGTCGAGGGCGGCTCGCTCGACGAGGAGTGGGGCGCCCACCGGGTGCTGCTGTCCCGGTTCGCCAACCGGTACGCGCGCGCCATCCTCGGCACCGACATCCAGGACATCACGGCCGGGTTCAACCTGTGGTCGGCCCGAACCCTGCGGGACGTCGGGCTGGCGTCCCTGGACAGCGCCGGCTACAGCTTCCAGGTGGAGCTGAAGTACCGGGCCGTCCGGGCCGGGCACGCGGCCGTGGAGGTCCCGATCCGGTTCACCGAGCGTACCGAGGGCGAGTCCAAGATGACGCTGCGCACCCAGCTGGAGTCGGCGGTGCTGCCGCTGCGGCTGCGGCTGAAGCGGTACTAGCGGCGGGCCGGGCTACCGCGCGGCGGCCTCGGCCTGCTCCTGGCCGCGGCGGTGGATCTGGTTGACGGTGAACTGGGCCAGGCCGTTGCCGGCGCCGAAGACGGCGGTGTCCTTCTTGGTGACGTCCTTGCCGGTGGTGAAGCCGGAGATGGTGAAGTAGGCGTAGCGGCCGTAGGCGTTGCGGGTGGAGCGGCAGAAGGCCCCGTCGCAGAAGGGCTTGACGCCGCCCTTGCCGAACAGCGAGCGGACGATGGACCGGTCGTCGGTCTGCGCCTTGGCCTGGGCGGCCTGCGCCGCGTTGTCGAAGACGGCGACGCCCACGGTGACCGCGATGTCGCCGTGGGTGTAGGTGGCGCGCATCATACGGGTGCAGCCGTTGGCGGTGAGGATGCGCGGCAGGGTGCCGCCGGCGACGGAGGCGCAGCCGGAGGTGTCGTCCGTGGCGCCCTTCGTGTACGCGGTGTCGCCGAGGGTGACCTGCTTGCCCGCGAAGAGCGTGTCGGGGCCGAGCGGAGCGGTGTCCTTCTCGGCACTGGATATGAAGTCCGCGGGGTTCAGCGGCGGCGGCGCGCTGGTCGGCTCGAAGGACGGCGTCGCCGTGCCGGTGCCGGGCAGCGAGGCGCCGGCGGGCAGGTTGCCGGGGCCGGCCTCGGGGTCGCCGCCGTTCGCGGAGACCACGGCCACGGCGACCGCGGTGCCTATCGCGATCGCGGCCAGCGCCCCGCCGGCTGTGAACAGCAGTTTGCGGCGCTTGTTCCGGGTCTCGGAGGCCTCGGCGAGCGCGGCCCAGTCGGGCGTCCCGTCGTCTTCTCCGCTGTTCCACGGCTGCTGCTGGGAATGCGGTTTCCAGGGATCCCACTGAGACTGGGGTCCCCCCTGCCCGTAACTCATGGGGCGCATCTTAGACGGGGGGCCGGTGACCCGGGGGCCGTCCGGCGACCCGCCTCGTTTTGACCCGCCCGGGGGCCAGCCGGTAACCTGCTTCTTCGTTGTGTATTGGCTTGCTCATTCTCACGGGACGGGCCCTTACACCGGTCCACCGGGCCGATGACCAGCGACCCCACGCACGCGGTTTGCGTCGCCGCCGTGGGTCAAGGCTGTCGTGATCGTTTCGGTGACCTTGTTTAGGACCATTCACTCGAAGCGAAGGCTACGAACCGTGCGTACGTACAGCCCCAAGCCCGGCGATGTGACGCGCCAGTGGCACGTCATCGACGCTCAGGACGTTGTCCTGGGCCGTCTCGCCACCACTGCTGCGACCCTCCTCCGGGGCAAGCACAAGCCGATCTACGCGCCGCACGTCGACGCTGGTGACTTCGTCATCATCATCAACGCCGACAAGGTGCACCTGTCCGGCAACAAGCGGACCCAGAAGATGGCCTACCGCCACTCCGGCTACCCGGGTGGTCTGCGCTCCGTCCGTTACGACGAGCTGCTGGACAAGAACCCGGAGAAGGCCATCGAAAAGGCCGTCAAGGGCATGCTCCCCAAGAACTCCCTGGGCCGTCAGATGCTCTCGAAGCTGAAGGTCTACAAGGGTGACCAGCACCCGCACGCGGCCCAGCAGCCCGTGCCGTTCGAGATCACCCAGGTCGCGCAGTAAGTCCGGCCACCCCCTAAGACTGAACAGAATCTGAGGAGAATCGTGGCCGAGACCACTGCCGAGCAGCCGCTCGAAGAGCTTGACATCGACAGCTACACCACCGAGTCCGAGGTCCCCGTCGAGGGCGAGTACACCTCGGAGTCCCTGGCCTCCCGCTTCGGCGAGCCGCAGCCGGCCGCCGGCCTGGGCCGCCGCAAGAACGCCATCGCCCGCGTCCGGATCGTCCCGGGCACCGGCAAGTGGAAGATCAACGGTCGCACCCTTGAGGACTACTTCCCGAACAAGGTGCACCAGCAGGAAGTCAACGAGCCGTTCAAGGTCCTGGAGCTTGAGGGCCGTTACGACGTCATCGCCCGCATCGCCGGCGGCGGTGTCTCCGGCCAGGCCGGTGCGCTGCGTCTCGGTGTCGCCCGTGCGCTGAACGAGGCCGACGTCGACAACAACCGCGGCCCGCTGAAGAAGGCCGGCTTCCTGCGCCGCGACGACCGTGCGGTCGAGCGGAAGAAGGCCGGTCTGAAGAAGGCCCGCAAGGCTCCGCAGTACAGCAAGCGCTAAGCTTCGCTGCCTGCTCGTACGTGGTACGGGCTTCGGCCCCGCGTACTCCGAACGCCCCGGCGGCACGCCACATGTGCCCCCGGGGCGTTCGCTTATCCCAGCCAAGGGCGTATAACGGCACAAGACGCTCAAAGGCTTGTGTGATCGGATACCGGGTCGCCTGCCACCCGACGCGGCGCGGTCCGCTTCCGACATCGATGCTTCCTCAGGAGGACAAGTGGGACGACTCTTCGGCACGGACGGCGTGCGCGGTGTCGCCAACGCGGATCTGACGGCCGAGCTGGCGCTGGGCCTCTCCGTCGCCGCGGCGCATGTGCTGGCCGAGGCGGGCACCTTCGAGGGCCACAAGCCGACGGCGGTGGTCGGACGGGACCCGCGCGCGTCCGGGGAGTTCCTGGAGGCGGCGGTGGTGGCCGGCCTGGCCAGCGCGGGCGTGGACGTCCTGCGGGTCGGCGTGCTGCCGACGCCCGCGGTGGCGCACCTGACCGGCGCGCTCGGCGCCGACCTCGGTGTGATGCTTTCCGCCAGCCACAACGCCATGCCGGACAACGGCATCAAGTTCTTCGCCCGCGGCGGCCACAAACTCGCCGACGAGCTGGAGGACCGGATCGAGGCGGTCTACGACTCCCACCGGCACGGTGAGCCCTGGGAGCGGCCGACGGGGGCCGGCGTCGGCCGCGTACGGTCGTACGAGGAGGGCTTCGAGCAGTACATCGCCCATCTGCTGGCGGTGCTGCCCAACCGGCTCGACGGTCTGAAGATCGTCCTGGACGAAGCGCACGGCGCGGCCTCGGGGGTCTCGCCGGAGGTGTTCGCCCGGGCCGGCGCCCAGGTCGTCACGATCGGTGCCGAGCCGGACGGCCTCAACATCAACGACGGCTGCGGCTCGACCCACCTGGACCTGCTCAAGGCCGCGGTCGTCGAGCACGGCGCGGACCTCGGCATCGCGCACGACGGTGACGCCGACCGCTGCCTGGCCGTGGACCACACCGGCGAGGAGGTGGACGGGGACCAGATCCTCGCCGTGCTCGCGCTGGCGCTGCGGGAGCGGTCCGCGCTGCCCGCCGACACGGTGGTGGCCACCGTGATGTCCAACCTCGGCTTCAAGCTGGCGATGGAACGCGAGGGCATCCGGCTCGTGCAGACGGCCGTGGGCGACCGGTACGTCCTGGAGGAGATGAAGGAGCACGGCTACTCCCTCGGCGGCGAGCAGTCCGGGCACGTCATCATCCTCGACCACGCCACCACCGGCGACGGCACGCTGACCGGCCTGCTGCTGGCGGCGCGGGTCGCGCAGACCGGCCGTACGCTGCGGGAGCTGGCCTCCGTCATGGAGCGGCTGCCGCAGGTCCTGATCAATGTGCCGGACGTGGACAAGTCGCGGGTGAGGACGTCCGCGGACCTCGCCGCCGCGGTCACCGAGGCGGAGCGCGAACTCGGCGAGACCGGGCGGGTGTTGCTGCGGCCGTCGGGCACGGAGCCGCTGGTGCGGGTCATGGTCGAGGCCGCGGACATCGAGCAGGCCCGGGCGGTCGCGGGGCGGCTGGCCGACGCGGTGAAGGCGGCGCTGGGATAGTTCGGACCGGGGCGGGGCGACAACCCCGCGCCGCGTCACGGACGTTGCCGCCGGTGCCTCCAGAAGTACTTCTGGGCGAGCAGCGTGACGGTCCCCGCCAGCACGATGCCCAGCATGTTCAGCAGGAGCTGGACGGTCGAGCCGCTGGTCTGTGACATGTCGCCGTAGGCCAGCGCCACCGCCGCGTTGGCCGCGGCCGGGACCGTGGTCACCGAGATGGCCACGCCCACCAGCGCCCCCGACTTCGCGGAGGTCAGCGAGAGGGTGCCGGCGACGCCGGCCAGGACCGCCACGATGAACGAGAAGGCGTCCGGGGCGTACACGAACGCGGTGTTGGGCCGCTCGCCCTCCAGGCTGGACCGGTGGAACAGGCCGAGGGCGTCCATGACCACGGCGAAGCCGCCCGTCACCGCCATCGCCACGGCGAAACCCACCAGCAGGGCGGTCAGCGACCGCAGCGCCAGCCGCGGCCGGCGCCGGACCAGTGCCGTGCTGATGCCGGCCAGCGGGCCGAACTCCGGGCCCACCGCCATCGCGCCCACGATCAGGATCGCGTTGTCCAGGACGACACCGCAGGCGGCGATCATCGTGGCGAGGGTGATGAAGGCGAGGTAGGTGACCGAGAGCGTCGACTCCTCGTGGGTGGCCTCGGTCAGGCCCTCCCACAGCACCGCGTCCGCGCCCTCGCCCGGCGCCTCCTCCTCGGCCTCCTCGGCCCGCCGGGACAGCGACAGGCCGATGTCCTCCACGGCGATGGAACCGGTGTCCTCCAGGCCCAGCCGCCGTAGCCCGGCGATGAGTTCGTCACCCGCCTCGCGCGCCACGTCGCACAGGACGAGGTCGCCGACGGGGTCGCGGGCGGTGCCGGGCAGGACGACGAGGTGGGTGGTGCCGACCGTCCGCTCGATCAGCCGCACCACCTCCTCGGTCCGCTCGGCCGGGGAGATCAGGCGCAGATGCAGCATGCGCCCATCCAACCGGACCGGTTACAGCTTGCGCAGCCGCAGCCGCTGCACCTTGTGGTCCGGGCCCTTGCGCAGGATCAGGGTGGCCCGGCCGCGGGTCGGGGCGATGTTCTCCACCAGGTTCGGCTGGTTGATGGTCCGCCAGAGCATGCGCGCGTAGTCCAGGGCCTCCTCCTCGGAGACCTGGGTGTACTTGCGGAAGTACGACGACGGGTTCTGGAACGCGGTCTGCCGCAGCTTCCGGAAGCGGCTGAGGTACCAGCGTTCGATGTCCTCGGTGCTCGCGTCGACGTACACGCTGAAGTCGAAGTAGTCGGCGAGACCGACCCGGGTACGGCCGTCCTTGCCGGGCAGCGCGGGCTGGAGGACGTTCAGGCCCTCCACGATGAGGATGTCCGGGCGGCGGACGACGAGCCGTTCACCCGGCACGATGTCGTAGATCAGGTGGGAGTAGACCGGCGCGGACACCTCGTCCTTGCCCGCCTTGATGTCGGCGACGAAACGGGTGAGGGCCCGGCGGTCGTAGGACTCGGGGAAACCTTTCCGCGACATCAGGCCGCGGGCCTCCAGCTCCCGGGTGGGCAGCAGGAAGCCGTCCGTCGTGACCAGTTCCACGCGAGGGTGCTCGGGCCAGCGGGAGAGCAGGGCCTGGAGCAGGCGGGCCACGGTGGACTTGCCGACGGCCACGGAGCCGGCGACGCCTATCACGAACGGGGTGCCGGACTGGGAGCCCTTTTCCCCGAGGAACGTGTTCAGCGCGCCGCGCAGGCCGTCCGTGGCGCCGACGTAGAGGTTGAGGAGCCGGGAGAGCGGGAGGTAGATGTCCCGCACCTCGTCCAGGTCGATGACGTCACCCAGACCGCGGAGCTTCTCCACCTCCTCGGCGCTGAGCGGCAACGGTGTCTTGTCGCGCAGCGCGCTCCACTCGGCGCGGGTGAGATCGACGTAGGGAGTCGCCTCCGGCCTGTGCCGGTGGGCGCTCCGGGGCATCGGGGAGACCGGTGAGATCACAGTCCATTGTTAACGGAGTTTGAACGGGCTGGGGGGTGGGGTGGGTCACGTGGCCTCCGGGGCAGACCCGACGGTGTCCCTCCCCGACCCGTTCGGAAAGGGACACCATCCGTCCCGCTACGGCCGCTCGACCAGGTACTTCACGTTGTCCACGACGAACTCGCCGTACCGGAGGGCCGATCCGACGGCTTCCAGCCTCCGGTACCGCTCCGGGGACAGCGAAGCGTCCGGCGCGTGCGTCATCGTCCTCAGCAGCACCCGGAACGCCAGGTCCGGGGTGCAACGGCGCGCGCAGTCGGTGAGCGCGGCACGGACCTCGGGGTCCAGGAACCGCGCCGCGTCGATCTCGTCGAGGACCGCGTCGAGGCAGGCGGCGCCGTCCTCCGCGTCCGCGCCCGTGAACGGGCGTACCTCCGAGGCCGACAGCCGCGCGTCAGACAGCCCGACGAGCGTCCGCGTCCACTCGGCCGCGCCTCCCAGCCACTCGATGTTCGGCATGTGTTCCGCACCGGCGTACCACAGCACCTTCAGCGCGGGTGAGGGAAGGAGGCCGAGAGTCCGAGCGTCCCGGCGCAGCGCCAGCGCCTCCTCGTCGCACGAGGACCTGAGCTGTCTTGCGACGACATCGGCGGCGTTGTCCCCGTCGTGATACCAGTCCTGATGGAAGTAGCCCATCACCCGGGAGACACCGAAGTCGAAATCCGTGTAACGCGGCATCCTGTCCCCCTCTCAGCTCGGATAGCACGTCTGTACATAAAATCCGTTTTTGTGTCCTGGTGCTCGTACGAGCTTGATGAAATACCCATTGCCTGTTGCCCTTACTGTCCTGTCAGGGTAGTAAGCGTTGCCAAGTGAGTTCCTCGCCCCGAAGCTGCCTCTCCAGGTCAGGTCCGGATCTCTGGTCTTCGTGAGCCAATTCTTGATCCTCTTGGCATTGTTGGACAGCGCGTAGTCGACGACTTGTTGAGCGGTCTGCTGGTCGATGAAAAGGCTGTTGGGTGTGATGTGACCGAGTTTTGCTGTCTTCTCGATGGCCAGTTCCACGGCCTTCTCACTGGTGACGACCCCGGCTGTGTGCTCGTCCAGCGTGTGGGCCAGCCCCGAGAACTTCTTCGCGTCGTAGACGAGGTCATTGCAGTTGTGGACCAGGACAGGACTGTCACCCGCCACGGCGTAGAAGGTGTGCAGGCCGGCGACGGTCAGGTCGTACACCGTCTGGGGCCTGGTCTCCTGCCGGTCGGTCAGTTCGGCCACGATGCGTATGCCGCCAGGGGTGCGCAGGGTGTCTCCGGGGCGGAGATCGGATGCCATGGTCCAGCCGCGGCCGACCACGAACAGCCGGTGTCCTGGCGTGCTGGTGAGACGGCCACCGTCGGTCAGTGCCACGTCGATCAGGTCGGTGGTGCCGTGGTGGAACGTACGGGTGACGGGCTCGCCCTGTGTCCGCCCGGCCTCCGGATCGGTGGCGAGCAGCAGGTCACCGGTCCGCACGTCACGCAGTGCCTTGCGGCTGCCGTCGGCCAGGATCACGTTGGTGTGCCCGGGAAAGCTGTTCACCGAGCACGCCGTACGGACTTCCTCGTAGATCGCGACCTGCTTCTCGATCGCGGCGACCGCCGCCGCGTCCACGCCTTCCAGGGCCTTGAGGGTCTTGAACGCGTCCCGGACGCCGACGCCGGTGACGAACGCGGCGTCCACGGCGCGCAGGGCCTCGGCGATGGGGCGGATGATCTTTCCCGCGGAGAGGGAGATGATGTCCACGGTCGCCCAGGCGCAGCCGCCCAGGCTTCCGCTCTCGCCGCCGGGCACGATCTTCTGGGCGCATGTGATCCAGCTGCCGAAGAGGATGTCGACCGGGTCGACGTTCTCCTGGAACTCCGCGATCGTGATCGTGTGCGAGACCGTCTGGGACAGGTTGTTGACCTTGACCTGGCCCAGGTAGTCCGTCGCGTCGGTCGGGCAGGTGTACTGCTGCGGGTTCGGATCTTCCGTGGTGCAGAGATAGAGGTCGAGGGTCGCCGTGAACCGGATCTTCGCGGTGATCGTGCAGTCGCCCTTGTAGAAGAGCTTGCTGATCCAGTTGTCACAGCTCTTCGTCTTGCTGACGACCTCCGGGCTGCCGGCCCGCTCGACACGGTCGATGACGTAGAAGACGTTGCCGATGGAGCCGCGCTCGTCGGCGACGGTTCCGGTGCCGATCTGCCGGGCCTTCTCAGCCTTCTCCGCCCTGTCGGCAGCGGTCTGGGCCTCCGCGGCGTACTCGTCGGCGTCCTTCGCGGCCTGTTCGGCCTCGGTCGCGGCGGTATCGGCGCGGTCGGCCGCGGCTCGGGCCTCCTTGGCAGCCTGTTCGGCCTGGACGGCCGCTGAGCGGGCGGCTTCGGCGTCGAGTTCGGCCGCGTCGGCGGAGGCGCGGGCGTCCTTGGCGTGGCTCTCGGCCCTGCCCGCTGCCTTGTCGGCGGCCTCGGCGTCCTCGGTGGCCTGCTTGTCGTACCCGATGGTGCGGGTCAGCGACGAGGCGGCGGCCGATGCGGCCTTGGCGGCGTCGGCCGCGTAGCCGAGGGCCTCCTTGGCGTACGTACGGGCGTCGGAGGCGTGCTTGGCGGCGTCGGCCGCGTGCTGATAGGCCTCCTTCGCGTCGCCCTTGGCCTGGTCGGCGAGGTTCTTGGCGGCCTGGGCCTCGGCGGCGGCCCTCTTGGCGTGCGCGTCGGCGACGGCCTGCTGTTGTTCGGCGATCGACTTCGCCGCCTGCCCGGTCAGCACGACGAGACCGGCGGCCGAGTCGGTGGCGACATAGGGGGAACCGAGCTGGATGGCGTCGTTGGCGGGAGCGGCGACCTGCTGGGCCGCCGTATGGGCGTCCACGGCCGCCTGGGCGGTGACATGGGCGAATCCGGCGGCCCTCGACGCGGCGGCCACCGCCTTGCCGGCTTCCTGGTGGGCGGTGTCCGCCTGAGTCTTGGCGTCCTTGGCGTGTTCGTCGGCCTCGTCGGCGAGTCGGACGGCCGTCTTCGCCTCGGCGGCGGCGTATTGGGAGGCCTTGATGGCCTCCGCGGTGGCGTCGGTGGCGGTCTTGACCGCCGCGTCCGCCTTGAGCTTGTCGGCCTGGGCGGCGTCCGCGTCGGAACGGGCCCGCTTGGCCGCCGCCTCGGCGCGGGTGGCCGCGGCATCGGCGTCGGCCGACGCCTGGGCGGCGGCGTCGGCATCCGAGCGGGCTCGCTTCGCCGCTGCCTCGGAGTCGTCGGCGGCCTTGTCCGCGTCGTTCGCGGCGGCGCGGGCCGCTTCGGCGGCAGTACCGGAGTCGAGCGAGTCGGCGTAGGCCTCCTTGGCATAGGCCTTGGCACGGGCCGCCTCGGCCTTCTGCTCGGCGTCCCAGGCATCGTCACGCATGTCCTGGGCGTGGTCGCGCGCCTTGACCGCGTCGTCCCGCTTGCTCGCGGCCGTCTTCTCCGCTGCCTCGGCCTTGTCCTTGGCGTCCTTGGCGTTCGCCGCCTCGGACTCGGCGTTCTTCTTGTGCTCGGCGGCCTCGGCGCGCTTGGCGGCGGCCTTCTCCTTCTCCGCCTGGGCCGTCTTTTCCTCGGCCTCGGCCGCGAGCCGCTTGGCGTGCGCGTCGGCGGCAGCCGCCTTGGCGTCCCCCTCGGCCTTGAGCGCGTCGGCGAGTCTGGCCTCCGCGGTTTCCTTGTCCTGCTTGGCGTTGTCCCGGTGCACCCTGGCGGCGTCCGCGGCAGCCTGGGCCTGCGATTCGGCAGTCTTCGCGGCCTCCTTGCGGAACTCCGCCTTCGCCTGTGCGGCCTGTGCCAGCGCACGCTGGGTGATGGTCGCGCTGTCCCCGGCGGCGGCACGGGTCGCGGCCTCGGCCGTCTCACCGGCCTTCTCCAGCGCCTCCAGCGCGGCCACCGCTCCCTTGGTGACCTGGTCCTTCTGCTGGCCCACGAGGAGCCCGCGGCCCCGCGGTGTGCCATTGGCGTCCGCGATCCCGTACGCGGACTGGATCGCCGCGTCCGACAAGGCCGCGGCCTTTCGCGCGGCCGCGAGCTGGGCCCTGATCGCGACCCGTTGCGGCCTGGTGTTCTTCTGGGCGGTGACGATCTCGGCCCTCACCTTGTCGAACTGCGCCTTGTCCGGGTAGCCCGACGTGGCGTCACCGTTATGGTCCGAGGGGGTGATGTCGAACTGCTGCGCGTCCGTGCCGTTGCAGGTGTAGAGCTGCGCGTCGTTTCCGCTGGCGAAGGTGTGCAGGTCCAGGCACTTGCCTGTACCGGCGTTCTTCAGGCTGGTAGTACCGCGGATCGTGGTCTGCCAGGTCTGGGACGGAGCTGAGTCGCACGACCAGATCTGGATCTTCGTGCCGTTCGCCGGGTTGTTCTTGTCGACGTCGAGGCACCTGTAGGTCGCCAGGTTCATCAGGTGGAGGTTGTCGTCGCTGCCGTAGAGCTGCCACTGCTGCGCCGGCGAGCCGTTGCACGTGTAGATCTGGACCGGCGTACCGTTCTGGTCCTTACCGCCCTGGACGTCAAGGCATTTGCCCTGTGCGGCGTGCACCTCGATGACGGTCGGACTGGTGCCTACCCAGCCGACGCCCCCCGGCATCCAGTAGGCCTGCCACCGTGCGAGGCGGTCCGCGGTCCAGGAGTTCCCCAGGAGGTTGCCCACGGCCTTCGCGCCCTTGGCGAGGGCGTCGACCGCGGTCTTGTTGGCGTCGATGATCTGGTTGCGCTGGGTGGCCTGGGAGACGATTTCCTGCTGCCACTCGTCGGCGGCAGCGGACGTGATGTCGTCGAGCACGTTGCCCGGGACCAGTGGGTCACGCCAGCCGCACGCGGCGAAGCGTGACTTGATGTCCTCCACGGCGATACGGAACTCCGGAGCCCCCGGCTGCGGAGCCGTGCGCGGGAATCCACCGGAGGAGAGGAAGATACGGGCATCGTCCGCGCCCATGCCGTCGATGGGGTCGAACAGGTAGTCGAAGGCCCGGTACTCGTCGTACGCGCGCTCCCGCGTGGACGGATCCGGGACCCATTCGGGGAGTTTCCCGTACAGCGG
Organism: Streptomyces nogalater; assembly: GCF_039532885.1. Lineage (NCBI taxonomy): Bacteria > Bacillati > Actinomycetota > Actinomycetes > Kitasatosporales > Streptomycetaceae > Streptomyces > Streptomyces nogalater. The sequence continues at coordinate 77,585 of NZ_BAAASM010000032.1, forward strand.
GCCGCCGAGTTCCTCGACCGCCTTGCGTGTCTGGTCGTCGGCCTGGGGAGTGGCCTCCTCGTAGAAGTCGTAATCGGATTGCCAGTACCGGGCGGCCACCCAGGCGGTCAGACCCGTTTGGCTGTAGAAGCCGTCCTTGCCGTCGGGCGGGGTGGAGAACTCAAGGAAGGAGAAACCGCCGGGAGCCGTGAGGCCCTTCAGGGGCTTTGCCCAGTCGTGCCGGAGAGCGTCCAGTTCGCTCTCCTCCTGGTCGGCTGCGTCCCGGTCCTTCTTGAACGCGACAGCGAGCGGGGTCTGCTCCCAATGTTGCCGGTCGGCGAGCGCATGCAGCTTGTCGGCGGGCTGGTTCAAGCCGTCCTGGGCGGTCGCGGCCATCGACGCGCCACCCAGCCGCAGGACGTCGCTCATCAGACACTGGTCCTGCCGCAGTTGTTCCGCGGCGGTGTCCTCGTACCACCCGTAGGTTCCTGCCGGCTCGGCGGGCAGTCGTACCGAACCAGGCTGCACCGCGATGCCGAACACGACGGCCAGTGCGGCAACGGAGGTCACGGCAGAGGTCAGCCCGCGTAATCTCCGTCTTCCGGGCGGGCGTAAATATGGTTTCAGGCGCACGGAAGAGCCCCTTTCTGCATGCGTCAGAGGTGTGGGCCGGAAGGCGGCCGCAGCGCACGGAGAAGCGGTGGTGCTGGAAAGCGCCTCAGAAACGCGGCGTGCGGGAGACGTTGGTGCCCGCGGTCAGCCGGTACGACGGCATGGTGGTGCGCTCCCTCCCCGTGAGCGACACCGTTCCCCCGGCCGCTCGATGATGCGCGTGGTGGCGGAGGGGGTCAGGCTCCGCCGGAGCGCGGCGCTACCTTAGGCACGCGTCCGCGGGTTCGGACAGGCGTTTACTTTCCGGGCTCGGCCCGGCTGACGCAAAGTTGTGTGACTCGTTTCTACGGTCGTTACGGTCGAGGTGCTCGTTGACCAGCCCGTATCGACATGTGGTAGCCGTGTGTTCCTTGTGTGGGGGTGGTGTGGGAAGGGTGCCGGACCCCTGATGTTGGCCGACTTCCGTCCCCCGTCGGTTCAGGGCGGGAGCCCTCGGTGGTCCTTCGTACGACGGTGGGAATTTCTGATTCCGGGCAAGCTACGGCCGTTTCTGATCGGTTGTGGCCCTTAGGCTGCCGCTCATGTGCGGAATCGTGGGATACGTAGGGTCACAGTCGGCGCTGGATGTCGTGATGGCCGGGCTGAAGCGGCTGGAGTACCGGGGGTACGACTCGGCGGGGGTCGCCGTGCTCGCGGACGGGGGGCTGGCCGCCGCGAAGAAGGCCGGGAAGCTGGTCAACCTGGAGAAGGAACTGGTCGAACGGCCGCTGCCGACCGGATCCACCGGCATCGGGCACACCCGCTGGGCCACCCACGGCGGACCCACGGACGCCAACGCGCACCCGCACCTGGACAACGCGGGCCGGGTTGCCGTGGTGCACAACGGCATCATCGAGAACTTCGCCGTACTGCGCGCCGAACTAGCCGAGCGCGGGCATGAGTTGACGTCGGAGACGGACACCGAGGTGGTCGCCCACCTGCTCGCCGAGGAGTTCTCGGTCACCGCCGACCTCGCCGAGGCGATGCGGCTGGTGTGCCGCCGGCTGGAAGGAGCGTTCACCCTGGTCGCGGTGCACGCCGACGAGCCGGACGTGGTGGTCGGCGCCCGCCGCAACTCCCCGCTGGTGGTGGGCGTCGGCGAGGGCGAGGCGTTCCTGGCCTCCGACGTCGCCGCGTTCATCGCCCACACCCGCTCCGCGATCGAGCTGGGCCAGGACCAGGTGGTCGAACTGCGCCGGGACGGCGTCACGGTGACCGGCTTCGACGGCCGCCCGGCCGACATCCGCTCCTACCACGTGGACTGGGACGCCTCGGCCGCCGAGAAGGGCGGCTACGACTACTTCATGCTCAAGGAGATCGCCGAGCAGCCCAAGGCCGTCGCCGACACCCTGCTCGGCCGCATCGACCCCTCCGGCTCGCTGACCCTGGACGAGGTGCGGATCAGCCCCTCCGAACTGCGCGAGGTCGACAAGGTCGTCATCGTCGCCTGCGGTACGGCCTTCCACGCCGGCCTGATCGCCAAGTACGCCATCGAGCACTGGACCCGCATCCCCTGCGAGGTCGAGCTGGCCAGCGAGTTCCGCTACCGCGACCCCATCCTGGACGGCCGCTCCCTGGTGATCGCCATCTCCCAGTCCGGCGAGACCATGGACACCCTGATGGCACTGCGGCACGCCCGCGAGCAGGGCTCCAAGGTGCTGGCGATCTGCAACACCAACGGCTCCACCATCCCCCGCGAGTCCGACGCCGTGCTGTACACGCACGCCGGCCCCGAGGTCGCCGTCGCCTCGACCAAGGCGTTCCTCACCCAGCTCGTCGCCTGCTACCTGGTCGCCCTGTACCTCGGCCAGGTGCGCGGCACCAAGTGGGGCGACGAGGTCCACGCGGTCATCAAGGACCTGTCCCGGATCTCGGACGAGGTGGAACGGGTCCTGGAGACCATGGAGCCGGTCCGGGCGCTGGCCCGCACCCTGGCCGCGAAGAACACCGTCCTCTTCCTCGGCCGGCACGTCGGCTATCCGGTGGCCCTGGAAGGCGCGCTGAAGCTGAAGGAGCTGGCGTACATGCACGCCGAGGGCTTCGCGGCCGGCGAGCTGAAGCACGGCCCGATCGCGCTGATCGAGGAGGACCTGCCGGTGGTGGTGGTCGTCCCGTCCCCGCGCGGCCGGTCCCTCCTGCACGACAAGATCGTGTCGAACATCCAGGAGATCCGCGCGCGCGGCGCCCGCACCATCGTCATCGCGGAGGAGGGCGACGAGACGGTGGTCCCCTACGCCGACCACCTGATCCGCATCCCGGCCACGCCGACGCTGCTCCAGCCGCTGGTGGCCACCGTGCCGTTGCAGGTCTTCGCCTGCGAACTGGCCACCGCCCGGGGCAACGAGGTGGACCAGCCACGGAACCTGGCGAAGTCCGTCACGGTGGAGTGAGGCGGCGGGAAACGGAACGGGGCGGACGGCCCATCGCCGTCCGCCCCCGGTCTTCCCGCCCGGCCCGGCCTTCTCGCCCGGCCTTCTCGCCCGGTCGGTCCGGGCCGGCGGTCACCAGTTGATGCAGGTCTTCGGCACCCAGCCGGTCTTCTTCTCGCCGCCGTAGTACCACAGGTTGCTCTTCTTGCCGCAGGCCGTGTACGAGCCGCCCTTGTAGGCCTTGCCGTCGTTGCAGACCGTGCCCTTGCGGCCCTTGCCCCAGATGCCGACGGCCGTGGCGGACGTCTTGGGCGAGGTGCGGACGTTGACGGTCTCCTTGGCCTTGACGTTGATGATCGCCTTGCTGCAGTCCCTCGGCAGGGACGCCGCGGAGGCGGAACCGGCGGTGGCGACGGTCCCGGTGAGGGCCGTGCCGACGAGTGCGGCGGTGGTGAGCGCGCTGCCCAGGAACCTCGACTTCAAAACGCTGTCCTCCCGTTGTGTGCGTGGGCGCCCGCGCTGACGCGCGCGACGCCGGTCAACAGGAAGGCTACTGGGAACGAGCCCGGCCGTGATCTTGAGGGCGTCGTCCGCGCGGGCGCTCAGTGGACGGAGAAGCCGCCGTCCACGTGGATCGACTGGCCGGTGACATAGGCGGAGGCACCGCTCGCCAGGAACACCGCCGCGCCCGCGAAGTCCTCGGCCAGGCCGTTGCGGCCGGTCATCGTGCGCGCGGCCAGGGCCGCCACCCGCTCCGGGTCGCCCGACAGCCGCGCGTTCAGCGGGGTCATCACAAAGCCCGGCACCAGGGTGTTGCAGGTGACCCCGTGCCGCGACCAGGCCTCGGCCTGGGAACGGGCCAGCGCCTCCAGCGCGCCCTTCGACACACCGTAGGCGCCGCTCTGCACGAACGCCCGGTGCGCCTGCTGGGAGCTGATGTGGATGATCCGGCCGAAGCCCCGCTCGGCCATCCCCGGCCCGAACCGCTGCCCCAGCAGGAACGGCGCCTCCAGGTTCACCGCCATGGTGGTGTCCCACACGTCCTCGTCCAGCTCGCCCAGCGGCGGACGCAGGTTGATCCCGGCGGAGTTGACGAGGATGTCGGGCTCCCCGAACACGGCCGCCGCGTCCTCGGCGGCCGCGCGCACTCCGTCCCGGCTGCCCAGGTCGCCGCTCACCCAGGCCGCCCGGCAGCCGTCCGCCGTCAACTCGTCAACGGTCTCGGCGAGTTCGCCTTCGCGCCGGGCCGCGATCACGACACTCGCCCCGGCCCGCGCCAGCGCGCCCGCGATGGCCCGTCCGATGCCCGAGCTGCCCCCGGTCACCAGCGCGACACGGCCGTCCAGCGAGAACAGGCCGGAGAGATAAGCGTTCGATGAGGTCATCTGCGCAGCGTAGGCGACGTGGCGTCGCCCGGACGCCGCCGGCCGGGGTCGTAGGGTGCTCGGCATGAGCATCATCGGGGTGGGCATCGACGTCGCCGAGATCGACCGGTTCCGGGCGTCCCTGGAACGGACGCCGGGACTGGCCGACCGGTTGTTCGTGGAACGCGAACTGCTGCTGCCCAGCGGGGAACGGCGCGGCATCGCCTCGCTGGCGGCCCGGTTCGCCGCCAAGGAAGCGCTGGCCAAGGCGCTGGGGGCGCCGCCGGGACTGCACTGGACCGACGCCGAGGTGTACGTGGAGGACAGCGGGCAGCCCCGATTGCGGGTGAAGGGCACGGTGGCCGCGCGCGCGGCCGAGCTGGGCGTGCGGGCCTGGCACGTGTCGCTCAGCCACGACGCCGGGGTGGCCTCGGCCGTGGTGGTCGCCGAGGGCTGACCGCGTCGGCGCCGGGGTGTGGACGGCGGGGAATCGGGGGCAGACTCGGTGCCATGCGTACTGCGTACAGCGTGGAGACGGTGAGGACGGCCGAACGGGCCCTGATGGCACGGCTTCCGGAGGGCGCGCTGATGCAGCGGGCCGCCGCCGGGCTGGCCGCCGCCTGCGCCGGCCTGCTCGGGCGGGTGTCCGGCAGCCGGGTGGCGCTGCTGGTCGGCAGCGGCGACAACGGCGGGGACGCCCTGTACGCGGGGGCCCGGCTGGCCCGGCGCGGCGCCGGGGTGACCGCCGTCCTGCTGTCGCCCGGACGGACCCACGAAGGAGGGCTCGCCGCGCTGCGCCGGGCGGGCGGCCGGACCGTCCCGGCGGACCGGGGCGAGGAGGCGATCGCCCGGGCCCGCCTGGTCGTGGACGGCATCGTCGGCATCGGCGGCAGGGGTGGGCTGCGGCCGGACGCCGCACGGCTGGCCGAGGCGGTCGCGCGGTCCGGGGCCGCCGTCGTCGCCGTGGACCTGCCCAGCGGAGTCGACGCGGACACCGGGGAGGTGCGGGGGGCCGCGCTGCGCGCCGACCTGACCGTCACCTTCGGCGCGTACAAGCCCGGACTGCTGGTGGATCCCGCGCGGGAGTACGCCGGAGTGGTCCGGTTCGTCGGCATCGGCATCGAACCGCCGCCCGCCGGCGCCGTACTCCAGGCACTGCAACACGCCGACGTGGCACGGCTGTTGCCCACTCCGGAGGCGGAGAGCGACAAGTACCGGCGCGGCGTGGTCGGGATCGCGGCGGGCTCGGCACGCTACCCGGGCGCGGCCGTGCTGGCGGTGTCCGGGGCGCTGCGCGGCGGGGCCGGGGCCGTACGGTACGTCGGCCCGGCCGGGGACGCGGTCCTCGCGCGCTTCCCGGAGACCCTCGTCTCCGACGCCGGACCCGCCAAGGCCGGCCGGGTGCAGGCGTGGGTGACCGGGCCGGGCGCCGGGGACGACGCGGCCACCGTGGCCGAGGTGCTGGCGGCCGACGTGCCCGTGCTGCTCGACGCGGACGGGCTGCGGCTGGCCGACCGGGACGCCGTACGGGGGCGCGGCGCGCCGACCCTGATGACCCCGCACGCGGGCGAGGCCGCCGCGCTGCTGGGGGTACGGCGGGAGGAGGTCGAGGCCGCCCGGCTGGCCGCGGTGCGCGAACTGGCCGCGCGGTACCGGGCGACGGTCCTGCTGAAGGGCTCCACCACCCTGGTCGCCGGCCCCGACGGCGGACCCGTACGGGTCAACCCCACCGGCACCCCCTGGCTGGCCACGGCCGGCAGCGGCGATGTCCTCTCCGGCCTCGCCGGCTCCCTGCTGGCGTCCGGCCTGGCCCCCCTGGACGCCGGGAGCGTGGCCGCGTACCTCCACGGCCTGGCGGGCCGCTTCGCCGCGGACGGCGCCCCGACGGGAGCGCATGACGTGGCGACCCGGATCCCCCAGGCATGGCGGAGCGTACGGGACTGAGACACCGCGCTCCCGAGCCCGGCCCCGGGCGTCGGCGGCCGTCGGGGCGTCGGGGATTGGGGTGCTGCCTCTCCGGGGTTGCTGTCCTGCCGGAGCCGGCCGGGTGCGGTGGTCATCGGGGTGTACGGGTCGGGGTGCCCGTTGCCTCGGTGCGTGGTCGGGGCCGGGCGCCGGGGGGCGTCGGCGGGCTCTGAGAGACTGGGGCGCGATGACTGAGACAGCAGCTGAGCCGACCGCCGCCCTGCGCGCCCGCGCCGAGATCGATCTGGGCGCCCTGCGCGCCAACGTGCGCGCCCTGCGCGCCCGGGCGAAGAGCGCCGCCGTGATGGCCGTCGTCAAGTCCGACGCGTACGGCCACGGCGCGGTGCCGTGCGCCCGTGCCGCCCTCGCGGCCGGTGCCACCTGGCTCGGCACGGCCACCGCCGAGGAGGCCCTCGCGCTGCGTGCCGCCGGGCTGTCCGGCCGCCTGCTGTGCTGGCTGTGGGTGCCGGGCGGCCCCTGGCGGGAGGCCGTCGAGGCCGACATCGACGTGTCGCTGAGCGGGATGTGGGCGCTGCGCGAGGTCACCGCCGCCGCCCGCGCGGCGGGCCGGCCCGCGCGCGTGCAGCTCAAGGCCGACACCGGGCTCGGCCGCAACGGCTGCCAGCCCGGCGCGGACTGGGCCGAGCTGGTCGGTGCCGCGCTGCGCGCCGAGGCCGAGGGACTGGTCCGCGTCACCGGACTGTGGTCGCACTTCGCGTGCGCCGACGAGCCGGGGCACCCGTCCATCGCCGCCCAGCTCAGCCGGTTTCAGGAGATGGTGGCCTACGCCGAGCAGCGGGGCGCCCGGCCCGAGGTGCGGCACATCGCCAACTCGCCGGCCACCCTCACCCTGCCCGAGAGCCACTTCGACCTGGTCCGCACGGGCATCGCGATGTACGGCGTCTCGCCCAGCCCGGAACTGGGCACCCCGGCGGACTTCGGACTGCGCCCGGTGATGACGCTCAGCGCCTCGCTGGCCCTCGTCAAGCACGCACCGGGCGGCCACGGCATCAGCTACGGCCACCACTACGTCACCCCCGGCGAGACCACCCTCGGCCTGGTCCCGGTCGGCTACGCGGACGGCATCCCGCGGCACGCCTCGGGCACCGGGCCGGTGCTGGTCGACGGCAAGTGGCGGACGGTCGCCGGACGGGTCGCCATGGACCAGTTCGTGGTGGACCTCGGCGGCGACGAGCCCCCGGTGGGGACCGAGGCGGTGCTCTTCGGACCGGGCGACCGGGGCGAGCCCACCGCCGAGGACTGGGCGCAGGCCTGCGGCACGATCGCGTACGAGATCGTCACCCGCATCGGCACCCGGGTTCCGCGCGTCCATGTGAACGAGCGGGAAGCCGGGTAACCCGTCCCGGAACGCGGCCCCGGAACGGACACCGGCCGCACCGGCAAGCGGCCCGGTGCCGCAGGCGGCGCTCCGGTACCGCAGGCGGCGCTCCGGGACCACCGGCGGTGCTCCGGGACCACCGGCGTCACCGGGCCCGCCGGCCACCGGGCGGCACCGGCCGTTGCACCCGTCCAGGCACTCCAGCAGGGGAAGAGGAGCGGTACGTGAGCGAGAGCAGCGCGGAGACCGTGGCGGACGTGGTCGCCTCAGCCGCCGCCGCCTCCGCCGCGGGGGCGGCCGGGAGCTGGCGCCGGGCGACCGGGATCGCCGGTGCCGCGCTGGGCGTGCTCGCCGCGGGCGCGGCGGCCGGCGTCGCCGTGGAGCGGATGACGGTGGGGCGCGGGATGCGCCGCAAGGCCCGGCTGGCGCTGGACGCGGCGGGCCCGTACGGCACCCTGCGCGGCACCCCCGGCAAGGCGTACGCCGACGACGGCACCGAGCTGTACTACGAGGTCGACGAGGCCGAGCCCGACCCGGGCCCGGACGTCTCCCCGCGCCGGCGCCGGCTCTTCGGCCGCAAGGCGCCCGCCCCGGTCACCGTCGTCTTCTGCCACGGTTACTGCCTGAGCCAGGACTCCTGGCACTTCCAGCGGGCCGCCCTGCGCGGCGTCGTCCGGTCCGTGTACTGGGACCAGCGCAGCCACGGCCGGTCCGGGCGGGGCGTGGCCCAGACCCGGGACCGGGAGCCGGTCACCATCGACCAGCTCGGCCGGGATCTGAAGGCGGTGCTCGACGCGGCCGTCCCCGCCGGCCCGGTGGTGCTCGTCGGCCATTCGATGGGCGGGATGACGGTGATGGCGCTGGCCGCCCAGTACCCCGAGCTGATCCGGGACCGGGTGGTCGCCGCCGCCTTCGTGGGCTCGTCGTCCGGACGGCTCGGCGAGGTCAACTTCGGGCTTCCGGTGGCCGGCGTCAACGCGGTGCGCCGGGTCCTGCCCGGGGTGCTCCGGGCGCTCGGCCGGCAGGCGGAGCTGGTGGAGAAGGGGCGCCGGGCCACCGCCGACCTATTCGCCGGGATCATCAAGCGGTACTCGTTCGCGGGCCGGGAGGTCGACCCGTCGGTGGAACGGTTCGCCGAGCGGATGATCGAGTCCACGCCGATCGACGTCGTCGCCGAGTTCTACCCGGCCTTCGCCGACCACGACAAGACCGAGGCGCTTCGCTGCTTCCGGGACGTGCCGGTGCTGGTGCTGGCCGGCGTGCAGGACCTGGTCACGCCCAGCGAGCACAGCGAGGCCATCGCCGGCCTGCTGCCCGACGCCGAGCTGGTGCTCGTGCCGGACGCCGGGCACCTGGTGATGCTGGAGCACCCCGAGCAGGTCACCGACCGGCTCGCCGATCTGCTCACCCGCGCGGGAGCGGTGCCCGCAGGGGCTACCGTAAGTGGCTATGGAACGACCAGCAGCACCGGCAGCGCACCAGGCCGCTGAGATCAGGCTGACGATCACCTCCCCCGAGCGGATGCGGGAGCTGGGCCGACGGCTGGCCAGGCTGCTGCGCGCGGGCGACCTGGTGATGCTCAGCGGGGAGCTCGGCGCGGGCAAGACCACCCTGACCCGCGGGCTCGGCGAGGGGCTCGGCGTACGCGGCGCGGTGACCTCGCCGACCTTCGTCATCGCCCGGGTACACCCGTCCCTCGGCGACGGCCCGCCCCTCGTGCACGTCGACGCCTACCGTCTGGCCGGCGGCCTGGACGAGATGGAGGACCTGGACCTCGACGTCTCGCTGCCCGACTCGGTGATCGTCGTGGAGTGGGGCGAGGGCAAGGTCGAGGAACTGACCGAGGACCGCCTGCAGATCCTCATCCACCGTGCGGTCGGCGACACGACGGACGAGGTCCGGCACGTGACGCTGACGGGGCTGGGGGAGCGGTGGTCGAAGGCGGACCTGGAGACGCTGACGGGCTGAGCGGCCCCGCTCCCAAGGGGCGCGGGGAACACGGTGCTCCGGACGGGCGCGGGGAGCACCGCGCGTGACCGCCGCGGCGCCGCACCCGGCGTAAGCCGCCGGTCACCGGATCACCACCACCGGCACCCCGATGGTCGCGAAAGCCCACATCGCGTCGCCGTCCGCCCGGCTCTCCCGGATGCCGCCCGTCTTCACGTTCGGGTCGGCCGCCATGCCCGAGCCGCCGCGCACCGCCGCGCTGAACCCGATCACCACCCCGTCCACGCTGGTGAACCGCACCACGTGCTCGACGGGCAGACCGTCGGTGCCGGTGGCCGCGTTGGAGCGGGAGGTGACCCAGTACGTGCCCGGCGCCGGGTCGACGCTGCCCGGCCGCACCGTGAAGGTGCGCCGCACCCGGTTGCCGGGGGCGACCAGCCAGACCCGGTCGTCGTCCACCGAGTACACCACCCGTTCACCCGTTCCCGAGCCGTCCGGCAGGGCCGTCGGGCGGTGCTGGTCCCGGGGCGCCTTCGCCGCCGCCGCGGACGCGCTCGCCGCCGGCCCGTCGCGCAGCGCGGCCGGCACGGTCGCCTGGGCCTTGAGCGCCAGGAAACCGACCGTTCCCAGGGCCGCCGCGGTGAGGCCGGCCACGATCACCGAGCTGGTCCCTGCCACCTGCGCCCACCTCTGCTTCGCGTCTGTTTGGTGTTCTTAGGGCTATATGTCGTATTCATCCAGACCGTAGCAGCCGGTGACCGTTCGTCCCGGGCGGCCGTGCGCGAGCCGCGAGCGCCGTAGGCTGTTCGCGTGCTCTTGCTCGCTCTGGATACCGCCACACCCGCCGTCACCGTCGCGCTGCACGACGGCACGGACGTCATCGCCTCGTCGAGCCAGGTGGACGCGCGCCGGCACGGAGAGCTGCTGCTGCCGGCCGTCGACCGGGTCCTCGCCGAGGCCGGACTGAAGCTGGAGGCCGTCACCGGCGTCGTCGTCGGCACCGGGCCCGGCCCCTACACCGGTCTGCGCGTCGGCCTGATGACCGCGGACACCTTCGGCCTCGCGCTCGGCGTCCCGGTGTACGGCGTGTGCACGCTGGACGGCCTCGCCTACGCCGCCGACATCGAGAAGGGCCCCTTCGTCGTGGCGACCGACGCCCGGCGCAAGGAGGTCTACTGGGCGACGTACGCCGACTCCCGCACCCGGCTGACCGATCCGGCCGTGGACCGCCCCGCCGACATCGCCGCGCGGGTCGCGGGCCTTCCCGCGGTCGGCGCGGGCGCGCTGCTCTACCCCGACACGTTCCCGAGCGCCCACGAGCCCGAGCACGTGTCCGCCGCCGCGCTCGCCTCGCTCGCGGCGGAGCGGCTGGCCGCGGGCGAGGAACTGCCCGCGCCCCGGCCGCTGTACCTGCGCCGCCCGGACGCCCAGGTCCCCAAGAACTACAAGGTGGTCACCCCCAAGTGACACAGCCGGCACCTCCCCGACTGCGCGAGATGCGCTGGTGGGACATCGACCCGGTCCTGGAGCTGGAGCGGGACCTGTTTCCCGAGGACGCCTGGTCCCGCGGGATGTTCTGGTCCGAACTGGCCCACGCCCGGGGCCCCGAGTCCACCCGGTGCTATCTCGTCGCCGAGACCGCCGACGGCCGGATCGTCGGGTACGCGGGCCTGGCCGCGGCCGGTGACGTGGCCGACGTCCAGACCATCGCCGTCGCCCGCGACCACCAGGGCACCGGACTCGGCGCCCGCCTGCTGGCGGAACTGCTGCGCGCGGCGACCGCGTTCGAATGCCCCGACGTGATGCTCGAATGCCGGGTCGACAACGTCCGCGCCCAGAAGCTCTACGAACGCTTCGGCTTCGTCCCCGTCGGTTTCCGGCGCGGCTACTACCAGCCCGGCAACGTGGACGCCCTGGTGATGCGCCTGACCACCGGATCCGACAGCGGCTCCGCCGCCGGGTCCGCCCCCGTACAAGGAACCGAGAGCAATGACTGAACGACGCGACGAGCCTCTCGTACTCGGCATCGAGACCTCCTGCGACGAGACCGGCGTCGGCATCGTCCGCGGCACCACCCTGCTGGCGGATGCCGTCGCCTCCAGCGTCGACGAGCACGCCCGGTTCGGCGGCGTCGTGCCGGAGGTGGCGTCCCGGGCCCACCTGGAGGCGATGGTCCCCACCATCGACCGCGCGCTGAAGGAGGCGGGGGTCAGCGCCAAGGACCTGGACGGCATCGCGGTCACCGCGGGCCCCGGTCTCGCGGGCGCCCTGCTCGTCGGCGTCTCGGCGGCCAAGGCGTACGCCTACGCCCTGGGCAAGCCCCTGTACGGCGTCAACCACCTCGCCTCGCACATCTGCGTGGACCAGCTGGAGCACGGCCCGCTGCCCGAGCCGACGATGGCCCTGCTGGTCTCCGGCGGCCACTCCTCGCTGCTGCTGTCCGAGGACATCACCTCCGACGTGCGTCCGATGGGCGCGACGATCGACGACGCGGCCGGCGAGGCCTTCGACAAGATCGCCCGCGTGCTGAACCTGGGCTTCCCCGGCGGTCCCGTCATCGACCGCTACGCCAGGGAGGGCGACCCGCGGGCCATCGCCTTCCCGCGCGGCCTGACCGGCCCCCGCGACCCGGCGTACGACTTCTCCTTCTCCGGCCTGAAGACCGCCGTGGCCCGCTGGATCGAGGCCAAGCGCGCGGCCGGCGAGGAGGTCCCGGTCCGCGACGTGGCCGCCTCCTTCCAGGAGGCCGTGGTCGACGTGCTGACCCGCAAGGCCGTCCGCGCCTGCAAGGACGAGGGCGTGGACCACCTGATGATCGGCGGCGGCGTCGCGGCCAACTCCCGGCTGCGGGCCCTCGCCCAGGAGCGCTGCGAGGCGGCCGGCATCCGGCTGCGTGTGCCGCGCCCCAAGCTGTGCACGGACAACGGGGCGATGGTGGCCGCGCTGGGCGCCGAGATGGTCGCCCGCAACCGGGCCGCCTCCAGCTGGGACCTGTCGGCCGACTCCTCCCTGCCGGTGACCGACCCGCACGTCCCCGGGCACGGCCATGGCCACGACCACGACCACGTGCACGAAGTCAGCAAGGAGAACCTGTACTCGTGACCGTCGCCTTGATGTGGGAGGCGCGGGCGGCCGAGGGGCGGGGCGCCGATCTGCTCGCCTGGGCCCGCGCCCAGCGCCTGGCCGAGGAGCCGCTGCGCCGGGAGACCTTCCGCGCGCCGCAGGACCGGGTGCTCGTCGTCACCTGGTGGGACGCGCCGTACGACGCCCCGCTGCCGGAGCTGCCCGAGCCGGACCCGGAGCTGGTGACGCGGGCCGCGCACCGGTGGCGGTTCGAGTCGGTGGCGGACGACTGAGACCCAGGGGCGTGAGGCTGCCGAGGCTGGTGTGACTGCCGGGGTTGCGGAGGCACCCCCTTCCTGCGCTATGATCATCACACAGCGAACGGCCGGAACACCGGCCCGGAGCAAGTGCGTTGGTGGTCCAAGGAAAGACGCCCCGCTTCCTGCGGGGAGATGCAGGTGCAAGGCCTGCCCGGCGCTCCACTCGACACCCCGCCCCCGGGATTACCGGAGGCGGGGTGTTCGCGTTGCGCCGAGAAGCGCGCGGGGGTTCGAATGTTTCGACCCGTGCGCCGAATGTTCCGAAGTGCCGTGCGGTGCACGGCACTTCGTCGTGCGCTTCCGCGCCGCTACGATCGCCGGTATGAAGCCTTCGAAGCCCGCAGAAACACAGACGGCGACGCTCGCCGAGATCGCCCGGGAGGCCGGGGTCTCCGCCCCGACTGTTTCGAAGGTCCTCAACGGCCGCGCCGACGTCGCCCCGGCGACCCGCACCCGGGTCGAGGAACTGCTGCGCTCCTACGGCTACCGGCGCCGGCGTGCCGAGGCGTCCCGCTCGCCGCTGATCGACCTCGTCTTCCACGAACTGGAGAGCGCCTGGGCGCTGGAGGTCATCCGGGGCGTGGAGAACGCGGCCAGGGACGCCGGGCTGAGCGTGGTGCTGTCCGAGTCGGCCGGCCGGCTCACCCCCGGCCGGACCTGGGCCGACCAGGTCGCCGCCCGCCGCCCGCACGGCGTGGTGCTGGTGCTGTCCGACCTCGACGAGTCCCAGCGGGCCCTGCTGACCAGCCGCTCCATCCCGTTCGTGGTGATGGACCCGGCCGGCGACCCCGGTCCGGACGTGCCCTCCATCGGCGCCACCAACTGGCAGGGCGGGCTCGCCGCCACCCGGCACCTGGTGGAGCTCGGCCACACCCGGATCGGCGCGATCAGCGGCCCGTCCCGGATGATGGGCAGCCGCGCCCGGATGGACGGCTACCGGGCGGCACTGGAGACGGCCGGGCTGCCCGTGGACCCCTCGCTGGTGCTGACCGGCGACTTCCACCACGACGCCGGGTACCGCCTGGGACTGGAGCTGCTGCGCCGCCCGGACCGGCCCACCGCCGTCTTCGCGGGCAACGACCTTCAGGCCCTCGGGCTGTACGAGGCGGCCCGGGAGCTGGGCCTGCGCATCCCGGAGGACCTCAGCGTGGTCGGCTTCGACGATCTGCCGGTGGCCCGCTGGGTGGGCCCGCCGCTGACCACCGTACGGCAGCCGCTGACCGAGATGGCCGAGGCCGCGGCCCGGCTGGTGCTGGAGCTGGGGCGGGCCGAGGACGAGCGGGCGGCGACCCGGGTCGAGCTGGCGACGAGCCTGGTGGTGCGCTCCAGCACCGCGGCACCGGCGACGTCCGGAAGCTGACGTTCCGGGGGGTCCGGTCCGGCGCGGCCGTCTTCCCGCGCCAACACCTCGCACGGCGGCCGGCGTTGGACCGTGGATGAGAATTTCACAAGAAAACCGGCTCGTGACGAAAGCGCTGACAATCCGTTCATCATTCGGACTTATGTTCCTGTCGTGACGCGACACGAGGAGCAAGGCGACGCGGGCAGACGGACGGGCCGGCGGTCCAGGGCGCTCAGGATCGCCGGCCTGACCCTGACGGGCACCCTGGTGCTGGCCGCCGCGGCGGCCGGCTGGGCGTACTGGCACCTGAACCACAACATCACGAGCGTCGACATCGACAGCGCGCTCGGCGACGACCGGCCCGCCCGCGCGATGCTCACCCCCGCACCCACCGCCCCCGCCGGCGCCTCCCCGGTGCCCACCGGCTCGCTGAACATCCTGGTCCTCGGCTCGGACTCGCGCAGCGGCGCGGCCAACCGGGAACTGGGCGGCGGGGACAGCGACGGCGCCCGGTCCGACACGGCGATGGTCGTACACCTCGACGCGGGCCGGACGACGGCGACCGTGGTCAGCATCCCGCGCGACACGCTCGTCACCCGCCCGTCCTGCCCGCTCGACTCGGGCGGCACCTCGGCACCGGCGTACGGCGCGATGTTCAACAGCGCCTACGCCGTGGGCGGTCCGGTGTGCGCGGTGAAGACCGTGGAGACCCTCACCGGCGTCCGCATGGACCACTACCTCGAAATCGACTTCTCCGGCTTCGCCCGGCTGGTCGACGCGCTCGGCGGGGTGGACGTCACCACCGGCCAGGACATCGACGACGACCAGAGCCACCTCCACCTCGCGGCCGGCACCCACCACCTCGACGGCACCCGGGCCCTGGCCCTCGCCCGCACCCGGCACGGCATCGGCGACGGCAGCGACCTGGGCCGCATAGGGCTCCAGCAGACGCTGGTGAAGGCCCTGCTGGAGCAGGTCTCCGACGCCGGACTGCTCACCGACCCGGCCCGGCTGTACCAGGTCGCCGACGCCGCCACCGCGGGCCTGACCACCGACACCGGACTGGACTCCCTGAGCGAGCTGATGAGCCTCGGCCGGAGCCTGGACGGTCTGACCGCCGACCGGGTGACGACCGTGACGATGCCGGTCGTCACGGCCCCCTCCGACCCCAACCGCGTGATCCCCGAGGAACCCCGGGCGAGCGAGCTCTGGGCGTCCCTGCGCTGACCCGCGGGGCGTTTCGGGGGCATCGGGGGGGCATCGGGGGCATCGGGGTGCTGTCAGGGGCGGCGGAAAAACTTCCCCGGAATTTTTTCCGGACGCGTGTCGATCCGGGCGTCTCCCGTTCGACGTACAGGTGAGCGGCGGGGAAAGGCCCCGCAGCCCGACCGAGGGAGACACCAATGCCCCGCTACCTGTCGCTCGTGCGCATCGACGAGACCACCGCGCCCGCCGAGGGCCCCAGCGCGGACCTGATGCGCCGGATGGGCGAGCTGATCGAGGAGATGACCAAGGCCGGCGTCCTGCTCGACACCGCCGGGCTGACCCCGGCCGCACAGGGCGCCCGGGTGGACTGGGACGGCGAGCGCGTCTCCGTCACCGACGGGCCGTTCACCGAGGCCAAGGAGGTCGTCGGAGGCTATGCGCTCATGCAGTGCAAGGACCGCGCCGAGGCCCTGGAGTGGACCCGCCGCTTCCTGGGCGTCCACGGCCCGGAGTGGACCATCGCCTGCGAACTGCGGGAGATCAACGAGGGCTGAGCCGCTTGGCCGAAGCCCCCGGACGGTGTTGCATGTGGGCTGTGCGACCACAGCCCACGGCAGCCCGGCCGACCAGTGCGTCCCCCGAGCCGCCCGACTCGGGGGCCCTGCCCGCCCGGCCCTCCGTCCCGCGACCCGGCGCCACCGCCGCCTCCACCGCCGGCCCCACTCCCGCCCACGCCATCGAGACCGTCTTCCGGATGGAGGCGCCGCGGGTGATCGCCGGCGTCGCGCGGATCGTACGGGACGTCGGCATCGCCGAGGAACTGGCGCAGGACGCGCTGGTCGCCGCGCTGGAGCGGTGGCCCCGGGACGGCGTGCCCGGCAACCCCGGCGCCTGGCTGATGGCCACCGCCCGGCACCGGGCCGTCGACCTGGTCCGGCGCCGTGAGGTCTACGCCCGCAAACTCGCCGAGATCGGCCGGCACCTGGAGACCACGGCGCCGCCCGAGGAGCCCGCCGACCCGGACGGCATCGACGACGACCTGCTCCGGCTGGTCTTCACCGCCTGCCACCCGGTGCTGTCCCCGCAGGCCCGCACCGCGCTCACCCTGCGCCTGCTCGGCGGCCTGACCACGGCCGAGATCGCCCGCGCCTGCCTGGTGCCGGAGCCGACCGTCGCCCAGCGGATCGTCCGCGCCAAGCGCACCCTGGCGGCGAAGAACGTCGCCTTCGAGGTGCCGTACGGCCCCGACCGCGAGGCCCGCCTCGGTTCCGTCCTGGACGTCATCTACCTGATCTTCAACGAGGGGTACGCGGCCACCGAGGGCGACGACTGGCTGCGCCCCGGCCTGTGCGAGGACGCGCTGCGGCTGGCCCGGGTGCTGTCCGGGCTGATGCCCGGGGAGCCCGAGGTGCACGGCCTGACCGCGCTGCTGGAGTTCCAGGCGTCCCGCACCCCCGCCCGCGTTGCCCTCGACGGCACACCGGTGCTGCTGAGGGACCAGGACCGCCGCCGCTGGAACCGCATGCTCATCGCGCGCGGGGTGCACGCGCTGGAGCGCGCCGGAGCCACCGCGGCGGGCCCGCCGGGACCGTACGCCCTCCAGGCGGCCATCGCCGCCTGCCACGCGCGCGCCCACACCTACGAGGAGACCGACTGGCGGGCCATCGCCACCCTGTACGGCCTGCTGGCCGCCCGCGCGCCGTCCCCGGTGGTCGAGCTGAACCGCGCGGTCGCCGTGGCGATGGCCGACGGCCCCGAGCGGGGCCTGGACCTGGTGGACGCCCTGGCCGCCGAGCCCGCGCTGCGTGGCTACCACCTGCTGCCCAGCGTCCGCGGCGACCTGCTGTCCCGGCTGGGACGTACCGCCGAGGCCCGCGAGGAGTTCCTCCGGGCGGCGGAGCTGACCCGCAACGGGCGCGAACGCGCGCTGCTGCTGCGCCGGGCGGATCAGCCCAGCGGCTGACCGATCAGCATCGTCGGCGCCCCCGCCACCCGGGTGAGGAAGACGGTGGCCGCGTTCGGCCCCTGCGGCCGTACCTTGCGGCGCAGCTCCTCCGGCTCGACGGCCGAGCCGCGCTTCTTCACGGTCAGCGTGCCGACCCCGCGTTCGCGCAGCAGGGCCTTGAGCCGCTTGACGTTGAAGGGCAGCCGGTCGGTGATCTCGTAGCCGGTGGCGTACGGCGTGGGCCGCGCCTCGTCGGCGGTGACGTAGGCGATGGTCGCGTCCAGCAGTCCGCCGCCGAGCTCCTCGGCCACCTCCGCGACCAGGTGCGCGCGGATGACCGCGCCGTCCGGCTCGTACAGGTACCGCCCCACCGGCCGCACCGCCGGGTCGGGCAGGCCCCGGCCGAGCAGCGTGCGCGGGCCCGGCAGCAGCGTGGCCCGTACGGCTCCCGGCGCCCCGGTCCCGAACCACAGCACGGCTTCCTTCACGTCCCCGCCGTCCGAGATCCACTCGGCCTCGGCCTCGGCCGGCACGATGTCGTGGGGGATGCCGGGGGCGATCTTCAGCGCCGCGTGGGGCGCCCGGCGGGCCGTCTCGACCGCCCAGGACAGCGGCGGCGAGTACGCCTCCGGGTCGAACACCCGGCCGCGCCCGCCGCGCCGGGCCGGGTCCGCGAACACCGCGTCGTACCCGGCGGTGTCCACCTCCGTCACATCGGCCTCGCGCACCTCGATCAGCTCGGCCAGGCCCAGCGCCTCGGCGTTGGCGCGGGCCGCCGCCGCGGTCAGCGGGTCGCGGTCCACGGCCAGCACCCGGATCCCGGCCCGCGCCAGCGCGATCGCGTCCCCGCCGATGCCGCAGCACAGGTCGGCCACGGAGGTCACGCCCAGCTCCGTCAGCCGCCGCGCCCGGTACGCCGCCACGCTCGCCCGGGTGGACTGCTCGACCCCGTTCGGGGTGAAGAACATCCGCCCGGCGTCCTGGGCCCCGAACTTGGCCACCGCCCGCTGCCGCAGCCGGGCCTGGCCCAGCGCGGCCGAGACCAGTTCGGCGGGGTGGTCGCGGCGCAGCCGGGTGGCCACGGCCAGTTCCCGCGCGGGCTCGGTGTCGCGTACCTCGTCGAGGAGGGCGCGGCCTTCGGGGGTGAGGAGGAGAGCGAGGTCGTTCACCGGCTCATTGTGGGCCAGTCGGTGGATGGTGCGCCCGCGGCGGCGGTGTCGGCCCGGGGCGCGGGCCGGGGCCTGGGAGGATCCGGCACCATGCGAGTAGTAGTACAAAATGACAAAAGTCGGGCGCGGGTCGCGAGGACGGCCGCGGCCACCACCGCCCTCGCACTGGCCGCCCTCCTGTCCGGCTGCGCCGGCGACCCCGCCCCGGCCCCCGCCCAGGGCGGCCCCGCCCACCCCCTGGACCCCCGCGCCCGCCAGGCCGCCGAACACGCCCGGCTGGCCGCCGCCGCCCGGCGCTGGGGACTGGACCGGGCCCCCCTCACCCCTCCGGCCCCGCCCGCCGAGAAACCCCGGATCACCCCCCGGGACGGCTTCGAGGTGGACGGCCAGGAGGAGGAGAACCTCCCCCCGGTCTTCACCACCGTTCCCACCCGGCAGAAGGTCGTCTTCCTCACCATCGACGACGGCGCCGAGAAGGACCCGGCGTTCCTGCGCATGATGAGCGAGTTGAAAGTGCCGTACACCGCGTTCCTCAGCAACTACGTCATCGAGGACGACTACGGCTACTTCCGCCGGATGCAGGCCCAGGGCGTCACCCTCAACAACCACACTCTCACCCACCCCTACCTGCCCGGCCTGTCCTACGAGGAGCAGCGCGACGAGATCTGCGGCATGCAGACCGTCATGAAGAAGCAGTTCGGCAAGGCGCCCACCGTCTTCCGGCCGCCGTACGGCAACTACAACGGCGACACCCTGCGGGCCGCCAAGGAGTGCGGCATCAAGTACGCGCCGATCTGGGACGAGGAGGTCTTCGTCGACCACTGGGAGTACCGCGACTGGGACCGCCGGCTGCACCCCGGCGACATCGTCCTCACCCACTTCCGCGGCCGGGACGACTGGAACGGCACGATGGTGGACGACATGCGGCGCTTCCTGAACAAGGTCACCCGCGAGGGCTACGCCGTCGCCCGTCTGGAGGACTACCTGTGAGGCGGCTGCGGGGCCCCGCCGCGGTCCTCGCCTCGGCCCTGCTCCTGACGGGCTGCGCCCAGTCCGTCGACCCCATCGAACGCCTCGGCAAGAAGGCCGCCGAAGGGGTACGCCCGCACGCCACCGCCACCGCCACCGCCACCGCCACCGCCGCCGGGCGGGCCTACCGGCACTGGGGCCTGGCCCGCCCGCTCGCCCGCTCCCCGGTCCACCCGGCCCGCCCGGTCCGCCCGCTCGCCGGACACCCGGCGGCCCCCGCCCTGCCCCCGGTGATCGACCACGTCCCCACCCGCGACCCGGTCGTCTTCCTCACCTACGACGACGGCGCCGAACGCGACCCCCGCTTCGTCGACATGGTCCGTGAACTGCGCCTCCCGGTCACCCTGTTCCTCACCGACAGCGTCGCCGCGCCCGGCTACCGCCACTTCGCCCGCCTGCGCGCGCTCGGCGCCGGCATCGGCAACCACACCCTCGACCACCGGGCCCCGGCCGGACTGCCGTACGCCGGCCAGCGCGCCGGGATCTGCGGCCAGCAGGACCGCCTCCACGCCCGCCTGGGCGTCCGCCCCCGCCTGTTCCGCCCGCCCTACGGCTCCTACGACCGCACCACCCTGCGCGCCGCCGCCGACTGCGGCATCTCCGCGGTCGTGCTGTGGCGCACCGCCCTCACCCCGGCCGGCCTCACCCGCCGTCCGGCCCCCGGCGACATCGTCCTGGTGGACCCCGACGAGCCGGCGGACGTCCCCCTGCGCGAGCGCACGGCGCGGGTTCTCCGGGCGGCCCAGGAGCAGGGCCTGACGGTGGCGCGCCTGGAGGACTACGTCTGACTTCTCCGGCACCGGCCGGCACGGTCGAGGCCCGCCGGTCAACGCCGGGACGGCCGATTCACCGCCGACGCGCCGCACGGCATTGGCACTCCGCTTGACCGAGTGCTAACCACGGTCATAGTCTCGGCTCTGGCACTCCGCAGGTGAGAGTGCCAACAAACGCGACGGGCAGGTCCGGCACCCGCGACGACGGATCGACCTGGTCGCCACCTCAGACAGTTAACCCCGTGAGATCTCCGAAGGGGGAGGTCGGATCGTGACGACCGCCAGCTCCAAGGTTGCCATCAAGCCGCTTGAGGACCGCATCGTGGTCCAGCCGCTGGACGCCGAGCAGACCACGGCCTCTGGCCTGGTCATTCCGGACACCGCGAAGGAGAAGCCCCAGGAGGGCGCCGTCCTCGCCGTGGGCCCGGGCCGGTTCGAGAACGGCGAGCGCCTTCCGCTCGACGTCAAGGTCGGCGACGTCGTCCTCTACAGCAAGTACGGCGGCACCGAGGTGAAGTACAACGGCGACGAGTACCTCGTCCTCTCGGCTCGCGACGTGCTCGCGATCATCGAGAAGTAATCACCTCAAGCGACTCTCTGCTTGAAGCTGCGCCCCTGGCCCCCGCGAATCGATAAGAAGCCGGGCGCCCGGGGCGCGGCGTTTTTCACCCACAGATTTCCGAGAGGGCTCCCGCTGCCATGGCGAAGATCCTGAAGTTCGACGAGGACGCCCGTCGCGCCCTTGAGCGCGGCGTCAACAAGCTTGCCGACACGGTCAAGGTGACGATCGGCCCCCGCGGCCGCAACGTCGTCATCGACAAGAAGTTCGGCGCCCCCACCATCACCAACGACGGTGTCACGATCGCCCGCGAGGTCGAGATCGAGGACCCGTACGAGAACCTCGGCGCCCAGCTGGTGAAGGAGGTGGCGACCAAGACCAACGACATCGCCGGTGACGGCACCACCACCGCCACCGTGCTCGCCCAGGCGCTGGTCCGCGAGGGCCTGAAGAACGTCGCCGCCGGCGCCTCCCCGGCCGCCCTGAAGAAGGGCATCGACGCCGCCGTCAAGGCCGTCTCCGAGGACCTGCTCGCCACCGCGCGCCCGATCGACGAGAAGTCCGACATCGCCGCCGTCGCCGCGCTGTCCGCCCAGGACCAGCAGGTCGGCGAGCTGATCGCCGAGGCCATGGACAAGGTCGGCAAGGACGGTGTCATCACCGTCGAGGAGTCCAACACCTTCGGTCTGGAGCTGGACTTCACCGAGGGCATGGCCTTCGACAAGGGCTACCTGTCGCCGTACTTCGTGACGGACCAGGAGCGCATGGAGGCCGTCCTCGACGAGCCGTACATCCTCATCACGCAGGGCAAGATCTCCGCCATCGCGGACCTCCTGCCGCTGCTGGAGAAGGTCATCCAGGCCGGCTCCTCCAAGCCGCTGCTGATCATCGCCGAGGACGTCGAGGGCGAGGCCCTGTCGACCCTGGTCGTCAACAAGATCCGCGGCACCTTCAACGCCGTCGCGGTGAAGGCCCCGGGCTTCGGCGACCGCCGCAAGGCGATGCTCCAGGACATGGCCGTCCTCACCGGCGCCACCGTCATCTCCGAGGAGGTCGGCCTCAAGCTCGACCAGGTCGGCCTCGACGTGCTCGGCTCCGCCCGCCGCGTCACCGTCACCAAGGACGACACCACGATCGTCGACGGCGCCGGCAAGTCCGAGGACGTGCAGGGCCGCGTCGCCCAGATCAAGGCCGAGATCGAGAACACCGACTCCGACTGGGACCGCGAGAAGCTCCAGGAGCGCCTCGCGAAGCTGGCCGGCGGCGTGTGCGTGATCAAGGTCGGCGCCGCCACCGAGGTGGAGCTGAAGGAGAAGAAGCACCGTCTGGAGGACGCCATCTCCGCGACCCGCGCCGCGGTCGAGGAGGGCATCGTCTCCGGTGGTGGTTCCGCTCTGGTCCACGCCTCCAAGGTCCTGGAGGGCAACCTCGACAAGACCGGCGACGAGGCCACCGGTGTCGCCGTGGTCCGCAACGCCGTGGTCGAGCCGCTGCGCTGGATCGGCGAGAACGCCGGCCAGGAGGGCTACGTCATCGTGTCCAAGGTCAAGGACCTGGACAAGGGCCAGGGCTACAACGCCGCCACCGGCGAGTACGGCGACCTGATCAAGGCCGGCGTCATCGACCCGGTCAAGGTCACCCGCTCCGCTCTGGAGAACGCCGCCTCCATCGCCTCCCTGCTGCTCACGACCGAGACCCTGGTCGTCGAGAAGAAGGAAGAGGAAGAGCCGGCCGCCGCGGGCCACAGCCACGGCCACGCCCACTGAGGCAGCCGCCTGTGAGTGAAGGCCCGGTACCCGTCGAGGGTGCCGGGCCTTCGCCCTGTCCGCCTACCGCTCCAGGTCGTCCAGCGCGCCGAGTTGCTGCATCAGCCCCAGCTGGTCGTGCTGCCACCACAGGTCGGTGATCTTCCCGTCGGTGCCGAACCGGAACAAGGTCATCCCGGTCATGGCGACCTGCCGGCCTGTGGGTGCGATCCCCAGGAAGTCGCCTTGGTGCGTGCCGCGCCAGGACCAGCGGGCGCAGGCCCGGTCGCCCTCGGCGAGCACCTCTTCGACCGTGAACGCGAAGTCGAAGGCGCCGCGCCACATCCGAAACTCGGCGCGCGCGTTGTCCAGTCCGAGGGTGACCTGCGGGTTCATCGGGTCGCGGCTGTGGACGTCCTCGTCCAGCAGGTCGTTCAGCGGCGGCAGCCCGCCCGCCGTGCCCAGCGCCTCGAAGAACCGGCGCACGACACGCTCCGCCGGCCGCTCGTCCCGTACGACGTCCAGACCGGTGAACGTCGGCCGCTCCTCGCACAGCGCGGCCAGCTCCCGGACGATCCGCTCCGCCTCCGGCAGGCCGGTGTCCCGCCGCGCCTCCTCGTACGAGGGGAACTCCACGACCTCCACCACGTGCGACGCGTCCGCGCGGTCCCGGCCCACCACCGCGTGCGTCGCCGTCCGTCTGCCGTGGGTCCGCCGGAGCCAGTCGTCCATCAGCCGGTTCATCTCGTCCAGCCGGCTCGTCCTGCACTCGATGAGCTGTACGAAGGTCATGGCACCGCCTCCGGCCCCCTGGTCCGGTAACCGTCCCGCCCATTTTCCCACCGGGACGGCGGCGCCACCCGCGCGCTCACCAGCCCGTCACTGCGGCCCGTACTTGCGGCCCGTACGGGAGCTGACCCCGCCCAGCAGCCCGCGCGGCGCGACCTTCACCAGCCCCATCAGCGCCTTGTACCGGGGGTCCGGGATGGACAGTGTCTTGCCGCGGGCCAGGTCGGCCAGGGCCGCCGAGACCAGCTTGTCGGCGTCCAGCCACAGCCAGCCGGGGATGTTGTCCGTGCCCATCCCGGCCCGCTGGTGGAACTCGGTGCGCACGAACCCCGGGCACAGCGCCATCAGCCGCACCCCGCTGCCCGTCAGGTCCCGCGCCACGCCCTGGGTGAACTGCACGACCCACGCCTTCGACGCGCCGTAGGTGCCGCGCGGCACGAAGGCGGCCACCGAGGCGACGTTCACCACCCCGCCCCGGCCGCGCTCGCGCATCGCCCCGGCCGCCGCCGACGTCAGCCGCAGCACCGCCTCGCAGTGCACCTTCAGCATCCGCAGCTCGTCCGCCATCGAGACGTCCAGATAGCGGCCCTTGTTGCCGAAGCCGGCGTTGTTGATCAGCAGGTCGACCGGGTTCTTCCGGTCGCCGAGCCGGCCGGCCACCGCCTCGATGCCCTCGTCGGTGGCGAGGTCGGCGGCCAGCACCTCCACCTCGACGCCGTGCCGGTCGTGCAGTTCGGTCGCCTGTTCGCGCAGCCGCCTGGTGTCCCGGGCCACCAGCACCAAGTCCTGCCCGTCCGCCGCCAGCCGCCGCGCGAACGCGGCACCGATCCCCGCGGTCGATCCCGTAATCAGAGCCGTTGTCATGGCCCAAGGGTAGTGACCCGGACCGACAGCCTCCGCTGACCGTGCCCGGGCCGCCCCGCGCCCGGCCGACGGCCGTTCAGGCCCGCTGCCCCGCCACGTACTTGCGGGCCTGCGCCAGCGTCTCCGAGTGCAGTGCCTCGCCCGCCGCGAGCAGCCGGGGCAGCAGCTCGCGCTCGGTGGTGACCGCGCGGAACTGCATCGCCGCCGTCACCCCGTGGTCCGGCCGGTGCACGATCTCCACCGGGTCGCCCGACCGGATCTCACCCGGCTCGATCACCCGGAGGTAGGCACCCGTTGCGCCCTTCTGTGTGAACCTCTTGACCCAGCCACGCTCGCCCATGTGGCCCTGGAACGTGGCGCACGGGATACGGCCCGCGGTCACCTCCAGGATCACCCCCGCACCGATCCGCCAGCGCTCGCCGATCAGCGCACCGGAGACGTCCAGACCCTCCGTCGTCAGGTTTTCGCCGAAGCAGCCGTTGGCCAGGGGCCGGCCGAGTTCCCGCTCCCATACGTCGAGGTCCTCGCGGGCGTACGCGTACACCGCCTGGTCGTTCCCGCCGTGATGGCGCGTGTCGCACACCGCGTCCCCGGCCAGCCCGCTCGCGCCGACCCCCTTCGGGCCGGGCACCACCACCCGTACCGGCCCCTCGGCGGGCTGCTTGTCGATGCCGGTCACACCGTCCGGCTGGCTCGTGTAGGACACCGGCCGGGGACGGCCCACATTGACGGAGAGAAGCTTCATCCCAGCACGCTAAGCGATCCGCGCCCAAAGCGTCGAAGCATTATCGGGCGCACCGCCCAAAGGTTGCCTTATGCTCGAAAGGTGATCGAGGCCCGTCATCTCCGTGTCCTGCGCGCCGTCGCCACCACCGGCTCCTTCTCCGCGGCCGGGCGCGAACTGGGCTGCACCCAGCCCGCCGTCAGCCAGCAGATGAAGGCCCTGGAAGCCTCGGTCGGCACCCCGCTGCTGGTCCGCAACGGACGCGAGATGCGCCTCACCCAGGCCGGCGAGGCCCTCGTCCGGCACGCCTCCGGCATCCTCGCCGGGCTCACCGCGGCCGAGGAGGAGGTCGCCGCCATCGCCGGCCTGCGCGCGGGCCGGGTCCGGCTGGTCTCCTTCCCCAGCGGTAGCTCCACGCTCGTCCCGACGGCCCTGGCCGCCCTCCGCGCCGCCCACCCCGGCACCCGCGTCTCGCTGGAGGAGGCCGAGCCCCCGAAGTCCGTGCAGCTGCTGCGGGAGGGCGACTGCGACCTGGCCCTGGCCTTCCGCTACGAGGGCGCCGCGGTCGCCGAGGAGTGGGACGACCTCGTGGTACGGCCCCTGCTCACGGACCGCCTGGTCGCCCTGGTGCCCGAACGGCACCGGCTCGCGCGCGCGGAGACCGTCGCCATCGGCGAGCTGGCCCAGGAGCCGTGGATCGCGGGCTGCCCGCGCTGCCGCGGCCAGCTGGTCGAGGTGTGCGAGGGGGCCGGATTCACCCCGCGCATCGACTTCGCCACCGACGACTATCCCGCCGTGGTCGGCCTGGTCGGCGCGGGTCTCGGGGTCGCCGTGCTGCCCCGGCTGGCCGTGGAGTCGGTACGGCCGCGAGGCGTGCGCGCGGTACGGCTGGAACCGGCGGTACGACGGGAGATCGTCGCCCTGACCCTGCCCGACCTGGCCCAGGTGCCGGCCGTGGCGGCGACGCTGGAGCAACTGGCCCGGGCGGCCGGGCGCATGTAACGGCCGGGCGCGCGGGGGAGCGGGGCGCCCGGCAGGAGTACGACGCCCGGGAGCACGCGTCGAGGAGCACGCGTCGAGGAGCACGCGTCGAGGAGTAGGCGTCGACAAGTAAGCGCCGACGGCATGGGCGCGCGCCCACGCGGGAGGGGCTGACGCACCCGGTCGGCGGACCGTGACCGGAGAAACGTTCCTTCAGCGATCCTGAGCGGTGTCCCCGCCGGTGCTGGAGGCCGTCACCAGTCGGTTGCGTGCCCGCCCCATCAACTCCTCGCGCTCGTCCTCGGTCAGGCCGCCCCAGACGCCGTACGGCTCGCGCACCGCCAGCGCGTGCGCCGCGCACTCCGCGCGGACCGGGCATCTCATGCAGACCTCTTTGGCCGAGTTCTCGCGAGCGCTCCGAGCCGCCCCGCGCTCGCCCTCCGGGTGGAAGAAGAGCGAGCTGTCCACGCCGCGGCAGGCAGCCAGCAGCTGCCAGTCCCACAGGTCCGCGTTCGGTCCGGGAAGGCGGGAGAAATCTGCCATTACGTGACCCCTTGTCGCCGATCTGGGCGGGTACGGTGCCAACGACCGTACATCTCCGGTCTAAGGAGATGAAAATATGACTCATTGCGAATCTAGCCCCGGACACTGCGAAACGGGAAGAAAAGGGGCCAAATGGGTCATAGGTTGTGATGAAAAGTTGAGAGTCCGTCGGGCATGTCTGCACCGTGTCCGTCCCCTCACATAGAGTGCCGAAGACGGCACGCGGGCCCGTAACTCTTTCGAGTGACCGTCGTTGAGAGTGCGGAGGCGGTTGAAAGAACAAGCGCTCGGGCAGGCGTCCGAGACGGTCGACCGCACAGGTGACGATTCCGTACCAGCCTGGAGGCTCAAGGTGACGCGCATCAGCTGCGGAGGGCGGTCATGACATCCGTCCTCGTCTGCGACGACTCCCCGCTTGCCCGAGAAGCGCTCCGCCGCGCGGTCGCGACCGTGCCCGGTGTCGAGCGTGTGACGACGGCGGCCAACGGCGAGGAAGTCCTCCGCCGCTGGGGCGCCGACCGCTCCGACCTCATCCTGATGGACGTGCGCATGCCCGGTCTGGGCGGCGTCGAGACCGTGCGCCGGCTGCTCTCCGCAGACCCGGGCGCGCGCATCATCATGCTCACCGTCGCCGAGGACCTGGACGGCGTGGCCCTCGCGGTCGCCGCCGGCGCCCGCGGCTACCTGCACAAGGACGCCTCGCGCGCGGAACTGCGGGCCACGGTGACCCAGGCGCTCGCCGACCCGACCTGGCGGCTCGCCCCGCGCCGGCTGCGCTCGGCGGAGATGGGCGCGGCGCCCACGCTCACCGCGCGCGAGATCCAGGTCCTGGAGGGCATGAGCCACGGCCGCTCCAACGCCGAGATCGGCCGTGAGCTGTTCCTCTCCGAGGACACGGTCAAGACGCACGCCCGCCGCCTGTTCAAGAAACTGGGCGCCTCGGACCGCGCCCACGCGGTGGCTCTCGGCTTCCGCTGGGGCCTGGTCCGGTGACACGCCGGCGTCGGCGTCGGTATCGGCTCCGGTGACATGCCGGCCTCGGCGCTCCGGGTGGCGGGCCGGACGGGACGTTTCGGGTGAACGGGCCGGGCTTGATGCCTCGGGTGACGGGCCGGACTTGATGCCTCGGGTGACCGAAGGGGACGTGGTGCTCCGGCTACGGTCCCGGCCGACGGGCGGGGCCCGGCACCCCGGACGGAGGCCCGGTCCCGCGTGTTCCGCGTGAGGTACCGGACCCGGCACTCCGGGCGACGGTCCGGGATCCGGTGTTCCGGACCGCCCGCCGGGCGTAGCGCCCCGCCGGGCCTCCGACTCGCCCCCGTACCCGTACCCCGCCCCGCCCCTGCACGCGCCCCCGCCACGGCTCCCGACCCGGGTCGCCTGCCCGAGCGGGCCGGGCGTACACGGGTGGGCCGGGGTGCCGGGATGTGCGGGCGGGTGCAGCTCGGTGAGTCCGGCCGGTCGGCCCGCGGTCACCGACGCCCACAGAAACATCCGACGCTTTCCGTGCGCGCCGAGGTCTCCGGCGTGCCGCCCGGTGCGCCGGGGCGGGTCGTGCCGTCGCGGTCCCGGTGCGGCGCGGTGCGGACGGCGCCCGACCGGCGTGGTCGCCCTGGTGGCAGTCGCTCGTGTCCATGCCACGTCGGCGCTCGATCCAGCCGTAGGTCCCGCCGTTCACCCCGGCGGGTGAGCGTGCGCTCCGGTGTGCCGCGCCCCGGGGGCGGGGATCCGGCGCACGTCGGCGCCCCCGGCACGGGGCGGGCGGCCGATCGGCGTACGCTCTGCCGGTCCCCCGGAAAGGCGTGCGCGAGGCGGCCCGCCGGACGCGCGATGCTCGTTTCGGCGCGGATGCCGCATCCTTGAGATGTGGAGTCTCTCGGGGACGAGTCGGTCGAGCGGAAGGGGAGGGCGCAGGGGATGAGTGCCGGCGCACCTGCTCATAACGCTTCGGTGCACAACCACGAGCACGATGCGACGGACCGCGCGGCCACAGGGCACCATGGACCGATGCGCGACGACGAGGCGGGCACGGCCCCCGGGGCGATCGGTGCCCTCGTGCATCGTGCCGTCGACGGGGACGAGCGGGCCACGCACGACCTGCTCGCCCGGGTCCACCCGCTGGCGCTGCGTTATTGCCGTACGCGGCTGTCCCGGCTCCCCGGCGACGCCCGCCACTTCGTGGAGGACCTCGCCCAGGAGGTCTGCGTCGCGGTCCTCCTCGCGCTGCCGCGCTACCGCGACACCGGCCGGCCCTTCGAGGCGTTCGTCTTCGCCATCGCCTCCCACAAGGTCGCCGACCTCCAGCGTGCCGCCATGCGTCACCCGGGGTCGACGGCGGTGCCGTCCGACGAGATGCCCGAGCGGCCCGACGACTCCCTCGGCCCGGAGGAGCGCGCCCTGCTCAGCAGCGACGCCGAGTGGGCCAAGAAGCTGCTGGCCAATCTCCCGGAGAACCAGCGTGAACTGCTTCTGCTGCGTATCGCCGTGGGCTTGACCGCGGAGGAGACGGGACAGATGTTGGGAATGTCACCCGGCGCGGTCCGGGTCGCCCAGCACAGGGCACTGAGCCGCCTCAGGGCGCTCGCCGAGCAGTAATCCCCCTGGACGGAGCCGCCGTAGCCCCGTCCCCGCACGGGCGCACCGACGGTTTCGTACGAAGATACGAAGCCTGAAGCGAGCCGTTACCGTGGAATTTGCTAGCGATGCTTCCCGTTAGCATGGACATCCGCACCGATCAAGGCCATTTGGGGAAGGTGTCATGACTGCCAACGTCGACGGAGTGCCCGGTAAATTCGCGACACTCGGGCTGACCTACGACGACGTGCTGTTGCTGCCGGGCCCGTCGGACATGGCGCCCGACGAGATCGACACCACCTCGTACGTCTCCCGCAATGTGCGGGTCAACATCCCGCTGCTGTCCGCCGCCATGGACAAGGTGACCGAGTCCCGCATGGCGATCGCGATGGCCCGCCAGGGCGGTGTCGGCGTTCTGCACCGCAACCTCTCCATCGAGGACCAGGCCAACCAGGTCGACCTGGTGAAGCGCTCCGAGTCCGGCATGGTGACCGATCCGATCACCATCCACCCGGAGGCCACGCTCGCCGAGGCCGACGCGCTGTGCGCCAAGTTCCGCATCAGCGGTGTCCCGGTGACCGACGGCGACAAGCGGCTCCTCGGCATCGTCACCAACCGTGACATGGCCTTCGAGAGCGACCGCAGCCGCCGCGTGCACGAGGTCATGACCCCGATGCCGCTGGTCACCGGCAAGGTCGGCATCTCCGGCCCGGAGGCCATGGAGCTGCTGCGCAAGCACAAGATCGAGAAGCTGCCGCTGGTCGACGACGCGGGCATCCTCAAGGGCCTGATCACCGTCAAGGACTTCGTCAAGGCGGAGCAGTACCCGAACGCCGCCAAGGACGCCGAGGGCCGCCTGCTGGTCGGCGCGGCGGTCGGCGTGGCCGGCGACGCCTTCGAGCGCGCCCAGGCGCTGATCGAGGCGGGTGTCGACTTCATCGTCGTGGACACCGCGCACGGCCACTCCCGGCTGGTCGGCGACATGATCGCCAAGATCAAGTCGAACTCCTCCGGCGTCGACGTCATCGGCGGCAACGTCGCCACCCGCGACGGCGCCCAGGCGCTGGTCGACGCGGGCGCCGACGGCATCAAGGTCGGCGTCGGCCCCGGCTCCATCTGCACCACCCGCGTCGTCGCAGGCGTCGGCGTGCCGCAGGTCACCGCGATCTACGAGGCCGCGCTCGCCGCCAAGGACGCCGGTGTTCCGGTGATCGGCGACGGCGGTCTGCAGTACTCCGGCGACATCGCCAAGGCCCTGGTCGCGGGCGCCGACACGGTGATGCTCGGCTCGCTGCTCGCGGGCTGCGAGGAGTCCCCGGGTGAGCTGATGTTCATCAACGGCAAGCAGTTCAAGTCGTACCGCGGCATGGGCTCGCTCGGCGCCATGCAGTCCCGCGGCGACCGCAGGTCCTTCTCCAAGGACCGCTACTTCCAGGAGGGCGTCGCCTCCGACGAGCAGCTGATCCCCGAGGGCATCGAGGGCCAGGTGCCCTACCGCGGCCCGCTGTCCTCGGTCGTGCACCAGCTGGTCGGCGGCCTGCGCCAGTCGATGTTCTACGTCGGCGGCCGGACCGTGCCCGAGCTCCAGGCCAATGGCCGGTTCGTGCGGATCACCTCGGCGGGCCTGAAGGAGAGCCACCCGCACGACATCCAGATGACGGTCGAGGCACCGAACTACAGCGGCAAGAAGTGACGCACGCGCACGCGTGAGGCTCTTCGAGGGCGGCTCCGGACGACTCCGGGGCCGCCCTCGCCGTGCGGGTGGGGGTCGCTGTCGCAGCCGTCGGCGATACTGGAAGACGCTGAAACGCATCAGGGAAAGGCCAAGACGTGACTGAGATCGAGATCGGGCGCGGCAAGCGCGGCCGCCGGGCGTACGCCTTCGACGACATCGCCGTCGTCCCCAGCCGCCGTACGCGGGACCCGAAGGAGGTCTCGATCGCCTGGCAGATCGACGCCTACCGCTTCGAGCTGCCGTTCCTGGCCGCCCCCATGGACTCCGTGGTCTCCCCGGCCACGGCGATCCGCATCGGCGAGCTGGGCGGCCTCGGTGTGCTGAACCTCGAAGGTCTGTGGACCCGGTACGAGGACCCGCAGCCGCTGCTGGACGAGATCGCCGAGCTGACCGCCGAGCAGGCGACCCGCCGCCTCCAGGAGATCTACGCGGCGCCGATCAAGGAGGAGCTGATCGGCGCCCGCATCAAGGAGGTGCGCGACGCCGGTGTGGTCACCGCCGCCGCGCTCTCCCCGCAGCGCACCGCCCAGTTCTCCAAGGCGGTCGTGGACGCCGGCGTGGACATCTTCGTCATCCGGGGCACCACCGTGTCGGCGGAGCACGTGTCGTCCTCGCACGAGCCGCTGAACCTCAAGCAGTTCATCTACGAGCTGGACGTCCCGGTGATCGTCGGCGGCTGCGCCACGTACACGGCCGCGCTGCACCTGATGCGCACCGGTGCGGCCGGCGTGCTGGTCGGCTTCGGCGGCGGCGCCGCGCACACCACGCGCAACGTCCTCGGTATCCAGGTCCCGATGGCGACGGCCGTCGCCGACGTGGCCGCGGCCCGCCGGGACTACATGGACGAGTCCGGCGGCCGGTACGTGCACGTGATCGCGGACGGCGGTGTCGGCTGGTCCGGCGACCTGCCCAAGGCGATCGCCTGCGGCGCCGACGCCGTCATGATGGGCTCCCCCCTGGCCCGTGCCACGGACGCGCCCGGCAAGGGCCACCACTGGGGCATGGAGGCGGTCAACGAGGAGCTGCCCCGCGGCAAGAAGGTCGGCCTCGGCACGGTCGGCACGATCGAGGAGATCCTCACCGGTCCGTCGCACACCCCGGACGGCTCCATGAACTTCTTCGGCGCCCTGCGCCGCGCCATGGCCACCACCGGCTACAGCGAGCTGAAGGAGTTCCAGCGGGTCGAGGTGACGGTGGCCGACAGCCAGCACCGGCGGTAGTCGCCGGGCGGTCCCCGCGACGCCCCGAGGGCCGGTCGTCCCGAGCGGACGGCCGGCCCTTTCGCATGCCCGGGCGCTCGTGCCCGGGGGCGCACTGTGCGAAAGGGGGCGCACGGTTGTGTTCGGGGCGAATGTGGGCCGAACGGGCGTAGCGGGCCGGTAATGTCCGTGACCGGCGACCCGAGCTCTCTGGGCCGCCCCCTTCCAAGGATCTGGACCGGGCTCCCGCCCTCGGGGCCCGGCCCGAATTCCAACGGACCGCCCACCGGGCCAATGGGCGGCATCGTGGAAGGGGGCGCCCATGGGACGCCACCGCAAGCCCAACCGCTGGGGCCGCACTCGCCTTCGGCTGGTGAAGTTCCGGAGGAGGTGGATCTTGCGGATCTTCGGATGGTGAGCGGCCACCCCTATGAGAACTAGGGGTGGACACTCCGTGATCCATCCAGGAGTCTGCCGCAGTGGCCTCTGCGGTGGGCTCCGTCTGTCCCCAAGGTACCGGCGGGGAATTTCCGATGCCACCAGTCCCCGGCCCCCACACCCCCGCGCGCCCCCTTTCACAACCGGTGCGCCGCCCCCGTGGGTGTGGCGCCCCGGGTGTCGAGCAGCAGCTGGGCCTTCACCGACAGGCCCTGCAAGTCGTACGTGCGGTGGTGCTGGAGCAGGATCGTGAGGTCGGCGTCGGCGGCGGCCTCGTAGAGGGAGTCGGCGCGCGGGACCGGGCGGTCCAGGACGTTCCAGGCGGGCACGTACGGGTCGTGGTAGCTCACGGACGCGCCGAACTCCATCAACCGGACGGCGATCTCCCGCGCGGGCGTGCCCTGGAGGTCGGCGAGGTCGGGCTTGTAGGTGACGCCGAGCAGCAGCACCCGGGCCCCGCGCGCGGACTTGCCGTGCTCGTTCAGGAGCGTGGCGGCGCGCTGCACGACGTACCGGGGCATCCGGCTGTTGACCTGCTGGGCCAGTTCGACCATGCGCAGGGTGCGGGTCGCGTGCCCGGTCAGGTCCTGTGCGGCGCCGTGCCCGCCGACGCCGGGGCCCGGCCGGAACGCCTGGAAGCCGAAGGGCTTGGTCTCCGCGCACCGGATGACGTCCCACAGGTCCACGCCCAGCTCGTGGCAGAGCACGGCCATCTCGTTGACCAGCGCGATGTTCACGTGCCGGTAGTTGGTCTCCAGCAACTGCACGGTCTCCGCCTCGCGCAGCCCGCGCGCGCGGACCACCTTGTCGGTGAGCCGGCCGTAGAACGCGGCGGCGGACTCGGTGCAGGCGGGGGTGAGGCCGCCGATGACCCTCGGGGTGCAGGCGGGTGTGTGGGCTCGGCTGCCGGGGTCCACGCGGCTGGGGGAGTAGGCGAGGTGGAAGTCGCGGCCGGCCCGCAGGCCCGAGCCGTCCTCCAGCAGCGGGCGCAGGAACTCCTCCGTGGTCCCGGGCAGCACGGGTGACTCCAGGATGACCGTGGTGTGCGGGCGCAGGTGCCCGGCCAGGGTGCGGGCGGCGGCCTCGACCTGGCCGAGGTCGAGGCCGCCGTCGGCGCCGCGCGGGGTGGGTGCGCAGATCACCGCGGTGCGCACCCGGCCGAGCTGGGCCGGGTCGGTGGCGAGCCGGAAGCCGGCCGAGTGCATCCGGCGCAGCTCGGCGGGGCTGAGCGGGCCCGCCTCGGGGCCGGTGGAGTAGCCGGCCGTGCGGACGCCGGCGGCGACGGCGGCCTGGGCGAGCGGCAGTCCGTAGGGGCCGAGTCCGATGACGGCGAGGTCTGCGGGCATGCGTGGGCCGTCCTTCCCAGTAGCCGAAGCGGGACAGGTGCGCAACCGCTGTGGACAGCATGAGCGGGCGCACTGACAGATTAGGTACACATATGACCGTTATGTGTGATTGTGTTTGTGTGTCTTCCGATGGTTGTGCGCGAGTTATCCACAGGTGAGAAGTCCGTGGTGGCTGAAGCGGCGCATCGCGGTCATCATTTGGGCATGAGGAGGGCATGACGGGGCTACGCCCACCGGGTGCGGCCGACGCGAGCGAGTCAGCGACAGCGGGAGGCAGCGGTGAGGACAGCGACACTGGGGCCGGCGCAGCGCGCCGAGGCACTGGCGGCGATGGCGGAACGCGAGCTGGACGTGCTGGTGGTCGGCGGCGGCGTGGTCGGCGCCGGCACCGCGCTGGACGCGGTTACCCGCGGCCTGTCGACGGGCCTGGTCGAGGCCCGGGACTGGGCGTCCGGCACCTCCAGCCGGTCCAGCAAACTCATCCACGGCGGCCTGCGCTACTTGGAGATGCTCGACTTCGCCCTGGTCCGCGAGGCCCTCAAGGAGCGCGGCCTGCTGCTCGAACGCCTCGCCCCGCACCTGGTCAAGCCGGTGCCGTTCCTCTACCCGCTCCAGCACAAGGGCTGGGAGCGGCTGTACGCGGGCTCGGGCGTCGCGCTGTACGACGCGATGTCGATGGCCCGCGGCCACGGCCGGGGCCTGCCCACGCACCGCCACCTGACCCGCCGTCACGCCCTGCGCGTGGCCCCCTGTCTGAAGAAGGACGCGCTCGTCGGCGCCCTGCAGTACTACGACGCCCAGATGGACGACGCCCGCTTCGTGGCCACCCTCGTGCGCACGGCGGCGTCGTACGGCGCGAAAGTGGCCAACCGCGCGCGCGTGACCGGGTTCCTGCGCGAGGGCGAGCGGGTCGTGGGCGCCCGGGTGCGGGACGTCGAGGGTGGCGGGGAGTACGAGATCCGCGCCCAGCAGGTCGTCAACGCCACCGGCGTGTGGACCGACGACACCCAGGCCATGGTGGGCGAGCGCGGCCAGTTCCACGTCCGCGCCTCCAAGGGCATCCACCTGGTCGTGCCCAAGGACCGCATCCACTCCACCACGGGCCTGATCCTGCGCACCGAGAAGTCCGTCCTGTTCGTCATCCCCTGGGGCCGGCACTGGATCATCGGCACCACCGACACCGACTGGGACCTGGACAAGGCCCACCCCGCCGCGTCCAGCGCCGACATCGACTACCTGCTGGAACACGTCAACTCGGTGCTGGCCGTGCCGCTCGCCCGCGACGACGTCCAGGGGGTGTACGCCGGGTTGCGCCCGCTGCTGGCCGGCGAGTCCGACGCCACCAGCAAGCTGTCCCGCGAGCACACGGTCGCCCATCCGGCGCCGGGGCTGGTGGTCGTGGCGGGCGGCAAGTACACGACCTACCGGGTGATGGCCAAGGACGCCGTCGACGAGGCGGTGCACGGCCTGGACATGCGCGTCGCCGACTGTGTCACCGAGGAGACCCCGCTGCTCGGCGCGGAGGGCTACCAGGCGCTGTGGAACGCGCGGGCGCGGATCGCCGCCCGCACCGGACTGCACGTGGTCCGCGTGGAGCACCTGCTGAACCGCTACGGCTCGCTGGCCGAGGAGGTCCTGGAACTCATCGCCGCCGACCCCGCGCTCGGCGAACCGCTGGTCGCCGCCGACGACTATCTGCGCGCCGAGGTGGTGTACGCCGCCTCGCACGAGGGCGCCCGGCACCTGGACGACGTGCTCACCCGCCGTACCCGCATCTCCATCGAGACCTTCGACCGGGGCACCCGCAGCGCCCGGGAGGCGGCGGAACTGATGGCGCCGGTCCTCGGCTGGGACGCGGAGCGGATAGCGCGCGAGGTCGAGCACTACGAGAAGCGGGTGGAGGCCGAGCGCGAGTCCCAGCTCCAGCCCGACGACCAGACGGCGGACGCGGCCCGGCTGGGGGCGCCGGACATCGTGCCGCTGTAGGGAGTCGGGCCGAGAGTGCGCAGGGTGTGTCCGTCCGGGCGGAGAAGGTCCATCTGTACCCCGGTGCACGGCTGTTGTCCCTGCGTGCATGGTGGCGGCGGATCGGCGACGGCTGGGTGCCCAGGCCTGGGATGCTCGATTCCGAGTGCATGAGTGCCCATCCGGGGGGCCCGTCGGAGTGAGTGCCGGCCGGGCTTTTGCCCGCTTGACCGGCGTGGCTCGTAGTGCCGGGGTGTGCCCGTCGCATCCCTGGGTGAGGTGTCGTGCTCCGAATCAAGGAGTTCAATGCCTGACCAGACAAGTCAAGCACCCTCGGTACCGGCGGTCGTCGTCCAGGCCGACGACCCCCTGACTCGTGACGGCACCACGGCCTGTCTCGCGGCGGACGAGCGTGTGAGGTTGCTGAACCCCGAGGAACTGGCGGAAGCGGACATCCTGCTCGTGCTCACTGCCGCGGTGACGGGGCAGACGCTCTCCGCGATGAGCCGAGCCAACCAGCTCACCGGTGGACGCATACGCATCGTCCTGGTCGCGGACCGGATCTCGGAACAGCAGATGGCATTGGCCGTCCGCCACGGCCTGGCCGGCTTCTTGGTGCGGCCGTACACCAGCTTCTCCCAGATCGTCGCCGCGGTCGTGGAGACGCGGCAGGGCAGGTCGACCGTCCCCCCTGTGCTGATGAACATGCTGCTGGACCGGATGCGCACGATGCAGAAGAACGCTTCTCCCAGCGGATTGCTGCCGGTCGAGCTGACGCAGCGCGAGATCGACGTGCTCAGGCTCCTGGCGGAAGGGATGGACACCGTGGAGATCGCCACCAAGCTCAGTTATTCGGAGCGGCTGATCAAGAGCGTCATCCAGTCCGTGGTCAAGCGGCTGGGGCTCCGCAACCGTACGCACGCCGTCGCCTACGCCATCCGCATGGGCATCCTGTGAGGCAGGGGGACGTGTGCGTCGGGGACACCGGTATGGACAGGACTGTCCGAAGCGTCGGCAGACCGGTTCCTCCCCTCTTACGGCCCATCATCCCGGTAAGCGGAACGCCCGCTTCAAGGGTGCTTTCGAAGGGGGGAGGGCGGGGCCCGGCCAGGGGCACCCTGGGCGTCGGGCACTTGTCGGGTGAGAGACAATGGAGGCTCTGTCAGGGCGGGTTGTATGAGGGGACGCATGTCGGAGGCGGAGCGGGCGGGTACATCTCGTCAGGAGACTCGTCAGGACAAGAGCGAGCGGCGTCTCCTCGCCGGGCGGTACCGGCTGGGTGATGTGCTGGGCCGGGGCGGTATGGGCACGGTCTGGCGCGCCGAGGACGAGACCCTCGGCCGGACGGTCGCCGTCAAGGAGCTGCGGTTCCCGTCGAACATCGACGAGGAGGAGAAGCGGCGCCTGATCACGCGCACCCTGCGCGAGGCCAAGGCGATCGCCCGGATCCGCAACAACAGCGCGGTGACGGTCTTCGACGTGGTCGACGAGGACGACCGGCCCTGGATCGTCATGGAGTTGGTCGAGGGCAAGTCCCTGGCCGAGGTCATCCGCGAGGACGGGCTGCTGAAGCCGAAGCGCGCCGCCGAGGTGGGTCTCGCCATCCTGGACGTGCTGCGCTCCGCGCACCGCGAAGGCATCCTGCACCGGGACGTGAAGCCGTCCAACGTGCTGATCGCCGAGGACGGCCGGGTCGTGCTCACCGACTTCGGCATCGCGCAGGTCGAGGGCGACCCGTCCATCACCTCCACCGGCATGCTCGTCGGCGCGCCCTCCTACATCTCCCCGGAGCGGGCCCGCGGCCACAAGCCGGGACCGGCGGCCGACCTGTGGTCGCTCGGCGGTCTGCTCTACGCGGCGGTCGAGGGCACGCCGCCCTACGACAAGGGCTCGGCGATCGCCACGCTCACCGCGGTGATGACCGAGCCGCTGGAGGAGCCCAAGCACGCCGGACCGCTGCGGGACGTCATCTACGGCCTGCTGACCAAGGACCCGGCCAAGCGGCTCGACGACGCCGGGGCCCGGGCCATGCTCAACGCGGTGATCCACGCGCCCGAGCCGGAGGCGATGGACGCCACCCGGGTGGTTCCGCTGCCGGTCCAGCCCGGCGGGCCGGAGGGCAAGCGGGGCGAGGAGGCGGGCGAGAAGCTGCGCGGCGCGCTGCGCTCGGTGCGCAAGGCGGCGGGGGCGGCCACCGGCGCCGCCGCCGCGCGGACCAAGAGCGAAACCGCGCCGCCCCCGCCGCCCGCCCCCGGCGCGCTGCCGGGCGCCGGTGCGGCCCCGGGGACCGGGGGAGCCGTCACCGGCGGGGCGCGGCCCGGTGCCGGTGGTTCCCTCGGCGGGGCGCGGTCCGGTTCCCCCGGCGGGGCGCGGACGGGTGCCATAGGGGCGCCCGGGGGTGCCGCCGGGCCGAACTCCAGCGCGAACAAGCCGGCGTCCGGCTGGCCCGTCGTACCGCCGCCGGACCTGGACCTGCCGCCACGGCCGGTGCCGAGGGCTCCGCTGACCGATGTGGTGCCCAAGCGCACGCTGGTGGTCATCGTCGCCGTAGTCGTGCTCGCGGTGCTCGGAACCGTGCTGGCCTTCGCGCTGAGCAACAGCGACGGCAACGGCAAGGACAGCGGGGCCAAGCCCGCGGCCGGTGCCGGCTCGTCCGCCAAGCAGGACGAGGACGCCGCAAAGGACCCGGGCGGCGGGCCGCGGACGGACGGCGCGACTTCGGCGTCCACCGCCACCGGTTCCGCCACCGGTTCCGCCGCGGAGAACGGCGCGAGCCCGGGCCCCGGCGACTCGGGCGACTCCGGCGACTCCGCCGCGTCCGAGGGCGACGACGGCGGGAGCGCGCCGGCCGAGAGCACCCGCAAGGGCGGCCAGGGCTACTCGATCGGACTGCCCAAGGGGTGGAAGTACCAGACCACCGGCCGGTCCGGGGACCGCTACACCGGTCCCCGCGGGCAGAAGCTGCTCGTCGCCTGGACCGGTACGCCCAAGGACGACCCGGTGGCGGACTGGCGGAACCAGGAGCGGTACATGGTGCGCTCCCAGTACCACAAGGTGCGCATAGAGAAGGTGGGTTACCGCGGCTGGAACACGGCCGACTGGGAGTTCACCTATGTCGACGACGGCACCAGGTTCCGCACCATCGACCGGGGTTTCGTGGTGAACGACCACCTCGGCTACGCGCTGATGTACACCGCGCGGGACGCCGACTGGCACGGCGACCTGCGCAAGGACACCTGGAAGACGCTGACGGAGTCCTTCGAGCCCAAGTCGTAACCGCCTCCCGCCGGTTTGCCGCCTGATAATCCGTCATCCGCACCGTGCGGGTTGCCTGTGGCACGTATCGTGAAGGGTCGCGGACCGTACGCGGCCGCAGGCGGGCGCGAAACGCGTCGAGGGACGAACGGACACGACCAGCCGGGCGGCCGAGGGAGGCACAGTGGACGACTACGCGGGTCGGGTGCTCGCCGACCGCTACCGCCTGCCGCTGCCGCCGTCCGACGCCTACGAGTTCACCGAGAGCCGCGCCTTCGACACCTACAGCGGCCAGGAAGTCCTCGTCCGGCAGGTGCCGTTGCCGGAGGTCGTCGAGGCCGAGGTGCTCGACGCCGAGGGGCTGCCCGAAGGGTTCACCGCCCGTGAGCGCCCGTTCCGCCGGCCGCCGGAGGCCAGGGCTGCCACCCGGCAGCCCGCCGACCCGGCGGTGCGGCGCGCCGTCGAGGCCGCGCAGGCCGCGGCCAGCGTCCCCGACCATCCGCGCCTGGACCAGGTCTTCGACGTGTTCGCCGAGGGCGGGTCCCTGTGGATCGTCAGCGAGCTGGTCGCCGCGCGTCCGCTGGCCGCCCTGCTCACCGAGCGGCCGCTGACGCCGTACCGGGCGGCCGAGGTCGCCTCCGACGTGCTCATGGCCCTCCGGGTGCTGCACGCCCATGGCTGGGTGCATCGCAACATCACCGTCCGCACGGTTCTGGTCTGCGACGACGGCCGTGTGGTGCTGACCGGTCTCGCGGCCGGCGCGGCGGAGGAGGCGCTCTGCGGGTACGACCCGGTACCGGCCGCCGAGGATCCGGCGGGAGACGGAGGCGGAGGCGCGGGGGAGGCCCTCGGTGCCGGCCCTGCCGGGCAGGCGGGCCGGCCGGGGGCGGACGCGGGCGACACCGGGGGCCCCGCGGGACCCTCCGGTTCCGGCGGTGCCGCGGGTGGTGTGGCGGACGTCGATCCCGAGGCCGCGCGGCGGGCCGCCATCCGGGCACGGGCCGCCGGGGCGCTGTCGGCGCCCGGCGGGGACGGGGTCTCCGGCGCGGCGGGGCAGCCGGCTCTGGAGACCGGTTCCGACGTCCGGGCCGCGCGGGCCGGGGCCATCGCCGCCTACCGCGCGGGCGCCCGGGCCGCCGCCCGGGTGTACGAGGCGGAGCACAGCCGGCGCCCCGCCCTGCCCGGCGCCCGCCCACCGTCCGACGCCACCGCACCTCCGGAGCCTCACGGCCCCTCGGAGCCCACCCCTGGCCCCGGCCGCCCCGTCGAGTCTTACGGTTCTTCCGAGTCCGGTCTCGTCGCCGGTCTCGGGCCCGTCCGGCGTTACGACCCTGTGCCGTCCTTGGACGCAGCCCCTGCCCCGGTCGCCGCCCCCGTCCCCGGCTGGGAAACCCCCGGTGCCGTACGCCGGGGGCCCGGCAGTGCGCTGGCCGCCGAGCGGGCCCGGCAGGTGCGGATGGCCGTGGTGGGGCCGGTCACCGAGCGGTGGGCGCCGGAGCAGGCCGGGCCCGTGCACGAGAACTGGCAGCTGGCCGCGCCCATCGGCCCCGCCACCGACCTGTGGGCGCTGGGCGCGCTGCTGTTCCGCGCCGTACAGGGACACGCGCCGTACCCGGAGGAGTCCACGGCCGAGCTGGTGCAGCTGGTGTGCGCCGAGCCGCCCGCCTTCGCCGAGGAGTGCGGGCCGCTGCGCCCGGTCGTGGAGTCGCTGCTGCGTCAGGACCCCACAGAGCGGCCGGACGTGGAAGAGCTGAGCGGCTGGCTGCGCTCCCTGGTGCGGTCCGCGCCGGAGCCGGAGGCCGGTACCCGGGTCGTCCCGGTGCCGCCCGCCGACCCGAGCCGGCTGCCGATCGTGCGGCGCCGGGGCGAACTGGTGCGGCGCCGCCGCCGCGCGGGCGCGACCGTGGCGGGCCCGCACGGCCGGCACAAGCGGGCCCCGGAGGGCGCCCGTTCGCCGCGCAGCCTCGGCCGGACCCTGCTCCTGCTGGTCCTGCTCCTGCTGGCGGGCGGGATCGCGTACGCGATGCTTTTCATGCCCAAGCAGGAGACCGGCGGGGACCGTACCGGCAGCACGGGGCGGACCGGCCCGCTGCCCACGCACACCCGGCCGCCCTCCGCCGGGCAGAGCACCCCGGACGAGGGCGGCTCCGCGCCGGCGACCGAGACCCAGACCGGCGGGAACCCCGCCGTACCCGACGGTTTCACCCTGCGCGAGGACCCCGACGGCTTCCGGGTCGCCGTCGCCGAGGGCTGGGACCGTACCCCGAGGAACGGCAGCGGCCAGGTGGTCTACGCCCGGGGGGAGTTCGAACTGATCGTCGTACCGGGCCGGGACGGCGCGTCCGCCTACGGCGGCGACCCGATGGTCTACCAGCGGGACAAGGAGCGGGAACTCCAGCCGTACCGCGACTCCAGCTGGTCCACGGCGAGCGGTCTGCGGACCACCGAGGTGGGCGGACGGACCATGGCCGAGGGGCAGTTCACCTGGACCGACGGGCGGGGACGGGACCGGTTCGTGCGGAACATGGCGCTGCTGCTGAACGGCCGCTACCACATCGTGCAGGTGCGCGGTCCGGAAGGCGAGCGGGACGAGGTGACCCGGCTGTACGAGCAGGCCGTGGCGACGTATCGCTACACGGGCTGAGCTGCGCGTACCCAGCGGCCGCGGTTCCCTCTGTCGCGTGGAAACGACCATCGTCACAGTGCGGTTACCGGTGCACCCCGCTGGTTCCCTGGGGGGAGGCCGGTCCTTAGTCTGGCCCTGTCAAGAGCATTGCGGGGCAACGTGAATCAGAAGCAGGGTCTGCTCGTAGCAGGCCGCTACCGGCTCGCCGATTCCATCGGCAGCGGCGGCATGGGCCGGGTGTGGCGCGCCCACGACGAGGTGCTGCACCGGATGGTCGCGGTCAAGGAGCTGACCGCCGCGCTCTACGCCTCCGGTGGCGACCGGGCCGTGCTGCTCGCCCGTACCCGTGCCGAGGCGCGGGCCGCCGCGCGCATCAACCACTCCGCCGTCGTCACCGTGCACGACGTCCTCGAACACGACGGCCGGCC
The DNA here is from genome assembly GCF_039532885.1 of Streptomyces nogalater. Classification (NCBI taxonomy): domain Bacteria; kingdom Bacillati; phylum Actinomycetota; class Actinomycetes; order Kitasatosporales; family Streptomycetaceae; genus Streptomyces; species Streptomyces nogalater. Next base: position 119,817 of record NZ_BAAASM010000032.1, read on the forward strand.
GTGGATCGTGATGGAGCTGGTCGAGGGCGACTCGCTGGCCGACGTGGTCAAGGAACGGGGCCGGGTGGAGCCGGCGGAGGCCGCCCGGATAGGGCTGTGGGTGCTGCGGGCGCTGCGCGCCGCGCACGCCGCCGGGGTGCTGCACCGGGACGTCAAGCCCGGCAACGTGCTGCTCGGCACGGACCGCCGGGTACTGCTCACGGACTTCGGCATCGCCCAGATAGAGGGCGACTCCACCATCACCCGCACCGGGGAGGTCGTCGGCTCCGTCGACTACCTGGCCCCCGAGCGGGTGCGCGGGCACGACCCCGGACCGGCCTCCGACCTGTGGGCGCTCGGCGCCACGCTGTACACGGCGGTCGAGGGACGCTCGCCGTTCCGGCGGACCTCGCCGCTGAGCACCATGCAGGCGATCGTCGAGGAGAACACGGACGAGCCGCGTCACGCCGGTCCGCTCGGACCGGTCATCGCCGCCCTGCTGTGCAAGGACCCGGCCGGACGGCCGAGCGTCGAGGAGGCGGAGCGGATGCTCGCCGAAGCGGCGGAAGGGCGCGACCCGCGCACCACGCGGGAGTTCCCGCCGAGCCGGGGCGCGGGCGCGCACACCCCCGGGACGGCCGGTCCGGGCCACGGACCGGCCGGTTACCCGGCCGGCGGCACCCTCCCCGGGGGTCCGGCGGGCGCCACCGGTTCCGGCACCGGCCCGACGGCCGTGGCACCCGTACCGCCCGGCCCGGCGGGCCCGGTGGGCCCATCGGGCGGCCCGGCCCCGGCCCCGGTCCGGCCCCGCCGCCGGCTGCGCACCCTCGCGCTCGTCGTCACCCTCGCGGCCGTACTCGGCGCCGGCGCCGCGGTGGGCGTGCAGAAGTGGAACAGCGCCACCGGGGAGGGCGGCGGGACGAACGGCGGCCCGGCCACGTCCTCCCCCTCCGCGGGCGGCGGCGCCACGCCCGGCACCGACGGCACGATCCCGGCGTCCTGGCGCCGGTACGACGACGAGTGGGGCTTCAGCCTCTACCTGCCCAAGGGCTGGTCGCGGAAGGTCGTCGGGGTACCCGGCGACCTCCGGCAGGTCGACTACACCCCCGACGGCGGCGAGCACTTCGTCCGCATCGCCATCGACACCTCGCCCGACTTCAGGGACGCCTACTCCCACCAGCTCGACCTGGACGGCCAGCTCGCCCGGCGGCTGGCCGACTACCGGCGGGTCCGGCTGGAGAAGAACGTCTACCGGGACCTCGGCGGCTCCGTGTGGGAGTACACCTGGACCGCGCTGGCGAAGGACATCGCCTCCCCGGGGCCGCGACGCGCCGTGGAGGAGACGTACATCTCGCGCGACGGCACCGAGTACGTGATCTACATATCCTCGCCCGCCGCGGACTGGGACCGGACCAGCAAGCAGTTCAAGGCGGTGCTCCAGGGCTGGCAGGAACCGCGCTGAGCCGGCCGCCCCGGACCGCGCCGTCCGCGCCGGGAACGGTTGTCCGACCGGTGATCGCGTGTCCCCGGACCACGACCGGATTTCGAGGACGCGGGCGCCCGCTGCGGCATGATGGGGCGCATGGGGACCGAGGGAGCCGGCTTCCGGCTGATCGCGGGCCGTTACCGCCTGGAGGAACGCGTCGGGCGCGGCGGCATGGGCGTCGTGTGGCGGGCGAGCGACCAGGTGCTGGGCCGTCAGGTCGCGGTCAAGGAATTCCTTCCGGACGACTCGCTCCCGGACGACGACGCGCGCCGCCGCCGCGACCGTACCTTCCGCGAGGCCCGTGCGGTCTGCCAGCTGCGGCATCCGCACATCATCGTCGTGCACGACATGGTGGAGCACGACGGCCGGCCGTACCTCGTGATGGAACTGGTCGACGGCCCTTCGCTCGCCGAACGGATCGCCCGGGACGGCCCGGTCGACGCCGTCGAGGCCGCGCGGATCGGCATCGCCCTGCTGAGCGCGGTGCACACCGCGCACGAGGCAGGGGTGCTGCACCGGGACATCAAGCCCGCGAACGTCCTGATCGAGTCCGGCACCGACCGGGTCGTCCTCACGGACTTCGGCATCGCCCAGGTCGAGGGCGCCACCACGCTCACCGAGACCGGTTCCTTCGTGGGCTCGCCCGAGTACACCGCGCCGGAGCGGATGGCCGGGCTGCGCACCGGGCCGGAGTCCGACCTGTGGTCGCTGGGCGCGCTGCTGTGCACGGTGCTCAGCGGCGAATCGCCGTTCCGGCGCGACTCGCTGGGCGGCATCCTGCACGCCGTCGTCTCCGCCGAGATCCGCCCGCCGGCCCAGGCCGAGCCGCTGCTGCCCGTCGTCCTGGGGCTGCTGGAGCGTGACCCCGACCGGCGACTGGGCGCGGCGGACGCCGAGCGGATGCTGCGGACGTACCTGGAGACCGGCCGGACACCGGCCGCGCCGGGCGGCTACGGCACGGCGGGAGCGCACGGCGTCGGGCGCCTGCACCGGATCGGCGGCCGGATCCACAAGGCCCCGGTGTCCTACTCGCCGACCCGGCCGGACCTGCCCCAGGGCGGCCCGCCGCCGCCCGGCCCGGCCCACCCGACGGCACAGCCGCCCCCGGCCCGGCCGGCCCCGCGCGGGGTGCTGGTGGCGGCGCTGCTCGTCGCCGCGCTGGCCGGGGCGGGCGTGTCGGCCGCCACGCTGCTGCTGCACCAGAGCGGGGACGCGGGCGGCGGCACCCCGGGCGGCACGGCCACCACCCCGGCGACCGGCACCGGCACGGCCACCACCGGTCCGACGCCCTCCCCGACGGTGCCCCGGACTCCGGCCACTCCCTCACCCGGTACCGGCTCGCGCACCGCGCCCTCCGGTTACCGCACGGCCCACGACCCGGCCGGCTTCTCCCTCGCCGTCCCGGAGGGCTTCACCCGCAGCTCGCGCGGTGAACGCGTCTTCTACCTCTCGCCGGGACAGACCTTCCGCCTCGGCGTCAAGGTCACCGGCCCGCAGCCCGGCGGCCCCCGGGGCGTGCTGGAGCGCTCCGCCGCCGCCGGCCCCGAGAACAACCCCGGCTACCACGACGGCCGGGTCACCCCCACCACGCACGCCGGACACCGGGCCGCGTTCTGGGAGTTCACCTGGACCGGCTTCAGCGCGGCGGAGGGCCCGCGCCACACCTTCGACCTGTGCTGGGAGGAGAACGGCCGGCTGTACGACGTGTGGGTGTCGGCGCCGGTCGGCAAGGTGCGCGAGGCGCGGGAGTACTTCGACGTGGCCGTGGACACCTTCGCGGCCGGCGGGTGAGAGCCGCCCGCTTCGACAGCGGCGCGGTGCGCGCGGTACTGATGGGACATGACCGAAGACGGCGCACACCCGCCCGACGCACGTCTGATCGGCGGCCGTTACCGGCTGACCGGACACCTCGGCACCGGCCCGGCCGGCATCGTCTGGCGGGCCCTGGACGAACAGCGGCGGACGCCGGTCGCGCTCAAGGAGCCGCTGCTGCCCGGTGATCCGGTCACCGACGAGGAGAGCCGGCGCCTCGCCCACCGGCTCCACCACGAGGCCCGCGCCGCCACCCGGGTGCGCCACCCCTCGGCCGTGACGGTGTACGACGTGGTCACCGAGGCCGGAATCCCCTGGATCGTCATGGAGTTGGTGGCGGGCGAGTCGCTGCGCGAGGTGCTGGCGCGCGGGCCGGTGCCGCCCGCCGAGGCCGCGCGGATCGGGCTCGCCGTGCTCGGCGCGCTGCGCGCCGCCCACGCCGTCGGCATCGTGCACCGGGACGTCAAACCGGCCAACGTCCTGCTGGAGTCCGGCACCGGACGCGTCGTCCTGACCGACTTCGGCATCGGCGACGGGCCCGCCGGGGCCGCGCCGGCCGGCTTCGTGGCCCCCGAGCGGGCGGCCGGGCCCGGCGCCGGACCGGCCTCCGACCTGTGGTCCCTGGGCGCGCTGCTGCGCACCGCCGTCGGGGACACGGACCCCGGGCCGCTGGGCCCGCTGCTGGACCGGCTGCACGCCGAGGAGCCGACGGCCCGGCCGGACGCGGCGCGGACCGAGGCCGCACTCCGCGACTGCGCGGGCCTCACGTCCGCACCGGAACCGCCCCCGGACACCCAAGCCCCGGCCGCCGTACCGGCACCGGCACCGGTGCCGGACGTCCAGGCCCCGGCCCCCGTACCCGTACCGGCACCGGACGTCCAAGCCCCGGCCGCCGTAACGGAACCGGGACCGGCACCGGCACCGGACGTCCAAGCCCCGGCCGCCGTCCCCGAACCGCCCCCGGTAGCCCAGGCCCCGGCCCCCGTACCGCCCCCAGACGTCCAAGCCCCGGCCCCCGTACCCCAACCGCCCCCACAAGCCCAGGCCCCGGCCGCCGTAGCGGAACCGGTGTCGGGCCCCCAGGCACCGAGCCCCGGAACGGAGCCCGATCGCATGGCCGCGCCGGCGCCCGCCCCTCGTCGCCGCAGTCCCTTGGGCCCTCTCGCCCTGCTGTTGGCGAAAAAACCCGGGGCCGACTGATCGTCGCCCCGCCAACGCCCTGATCAGCGCATTCGATGCCAGTGATCACTGGCAGGTTGTGAGCGGACGGTGAATCCGCGTTACCGACGGGTACACAAAGGCCGCGCCGCGGCATACCCTGCGCGTCATGACGGACACGCAGGCCCCGGACACCGCCGGTACCAACCCGCTCGCGCCCGCCCCCGACGGCGCCCGTACCGCCGCCGACGTGGTCACCCCGCAGTTGGTGGCCCGGCTCACCAAGGGCGTCACAGGCTCCGGCCGTACCGCGAGCCACGCCCCGTTCACCGGCGAGAAGCTGGCCGACCTGCCCGAGTCCACCCCCGAGGACGTCCGGGACGCCTTCGCGGCGGCCCGCGCCGCGCAGACCGCGTGGGCGGCGACCCCGGTACGGCAGCGCGCCGCCGTGCTGCTGCGCTTCCACGACCTGCTGCTGGAGCGGCAGGCCGAGGTCCTGGACCTGATCCAGCTGGAGACCGGCAAGGCCCGCCTGCACGCGCACGAGGAGGTGCAGGCCGTCGCCGTCGCCGCCCGGCACTACGGCCGCCGTGCCGCCGCCTATCTGCGGCCCAAGCGGCACACGGGCGCCGTCCCGGTCCTGACGAAGGTCACCGAACTGCGCCACCCGCGCGGGGTCGTGGGCCAGATCGCCCCCTGGAACTACCCGCTGGAGCTGTCCGTCGGCGACGCCCTGCCCGCGTTCGTCGCGGGCAACGCCGTGGTGATGAAACCGGACACGGAGACCTGCCTCACCGCGCTGTGGGCGCGGGACCTGCTGACCGAGGCCGGGCTGCCCGACGGCGTCTTCCAGGTGGTCCTCGGCGAGGGCCCGGTCGTCGGCCCGGAGCTGGTCCGGCACGCCGACTACATCTCCTTCACCGGCTCCACCCGCACCGGCCGCGAGGTCGCCGTCGGCGCCGCCTCCCGCCTGGTCGGCGTCTCCCTCGAACTCGGCGGCAAGAACGCCATGCTGGTGCTCGACGACGCCGACATCGAGAAGGCCGCCGCCGGTGCCGTACGGGCCTGCTTCTCCTCCGCCGGCCAGCTGTGCATCTCCATCGAGCGGCTGTACGTCCACGAGTCCGTCGCCGACGCCTTCCTGGAGCGGTTCGCCGCCCGCACCAGGGCCATGCGGCTCGGCAACTCCCTCGCCTACGGCGCCGACATGGGCTCGCTGGTCGGCGAACGCCAGCTGAAGACCGTCGAACGGCACGTCGAGGAGGCCGTTGCCAAGGGCGCCAAGGTGATCGCGGGCGGCGTGGCCCGTCCCGACATCGGCCCCTACTTCTTCGAGCCCACCATCCTCGACGGCGTCGAACCCGCCATGGCCGTCTGCGAGGAGGAGACGTTCGGCCCGGTCGTCTCCGTCTACCGCTTCCGGACCGACGACGAGGCCGTGGAGCGCGCCAACGCCACGCCGTACGGCCTGAACGCCTCCGTGTGGACGACGAACGCCCGCCGCGGCCGGGACATCGCGGCCCGGCTGCGCACCGGCACCGTCAACGTCAACGAGGGCTACGCGCCCGCCTACGGCAGCGCCCAGTCGCCGATGGGCGGCATGAAGGACTCCGGCCTCGGCCGCCGCCACGGCTCCGAGGGCATCCTCAAGTACACGGAGGCCCAGACCGTCGCCGAGCAGCGGCTGCTGCCGATGGCGCCCTCGCTGGGCATGGACGACGAGGCGTACGCCCGGTTCATGAGCACGAGCCTCCGCCTGATGAAGGCCTTCCGGTTCAGGTAACCGGCCTCAGGGGCGCGGCGAACCGCGCGAGCAACCACAGACGGCCCGCACGCACCACTCAACGAGGAGAACACGTGCCCGAGGACGCCTACGATTACGATGTCATCGTCGTCGGCTCCGGCTTCGGCGGCTCGGTGTCCGCCCTGCGCCTGACGGAGAAGGGCTACAAGGTCGGTGTGCTGGAGGCGGGCCGCCGCTTCACCCGCGCCACCCTCCCGAAGAACTCCTGGGACCTGAAGAACTATCTCTGGGCGCCCAGGCTCGGCATGTACGGCATCCAGCGCATCCACCTGCTGGGCAACGTCATGGTGCTGGCCGGCGCCGGCGTCGGCGGCGGCTCGCTCAACTACGCCAACACCCTCTACGTACCGCCGAAGGCATTCTTCGACGACCCCCAGTGGCGGCACATCACCGACTGGCAGGAGGAGCTGAAGCCGTACTACGACCAGGCCCGGCGCATGCTCGGGGTACGGCTCAACCCCACCACGACCCCCTCCGACGTCCATCTGAAGGCGGCGGCCGGGCGGATGGGCGTCGGCGACACCTTCCATCCCGCCCCGGTGGGCGTGTTCTTCGGGGACGGCAAGGACGCCGACGGCAAGGTGACGGCCCGGCCCGGCGAGCGGGTGAGCGACCCCTACTTCGGCGGGGCCGGGCCCGACCGGCGGGCCTGCACCGAGTGCGGCGAGTGCATGACCGGCTGCCGGCACGGCGCGAAGAACACCCTCAACGAGAACTACCTCCACCTCGCCGAGAAGGCGGGCGCGGTCGTCCACCCCATGACCACCGTCGTGTCCGTCACCGACGACTCGCGCGGCGGCTACGCGGTGGCGACCCTGCCGACGGACCGCGGGCGGAAGGCCGAGGGCAGGGTGTTCACCGCCCGCCGGATCGTGCTCGCGGCCGGCACCTACGGCACGCAGACCCTGCTGCACCGCATGAAGGCGGGCCGTCAGCTGCCGTACCTGTCGCCCCGGCTCGGTGATCTGACCCGCACCAACTCCGAGGCGCTGGTGGGCGCGCAGACCGACGACCGCCGCTACCGCCGGGCGACCGGCGCGCCGAGGGCCGACTTCACCCGGGGCGTCGCCATCACCTCCTCGATCCACCCCGACGAGAACACCCACATCGAGCCGGTCCGCTACGGCAAGGGCTCCAACGCGATGGGCAGCCTGTCCATCCTCCAGGTGCCGTACGCGGAGGGTTCCTCGCGCGTGCTGGCCTGGCTGGCGAACGCGGCCCGGCACCCGGTCCAGGTCGCCCGGTCGCTGTCCAACCGGCGCTGGTCGGAGCGGACCATCATCGGCCTGGTCATGCAGTCCCTGGACAACTCGCTGACCACGTACCTCAAGCCCGCCGGGCTCGGCAGGGGCCTGCTCACCGCCCGGCAGGGGCACGGCGCGCCCAACCCCAAGCAGATCAGGGCCGCGACCGAGGCCGCCTCCGCGCTCGCCGCCGAGATCAACGGCTTCGCCGGCAGCAACATCGGCGAGCTGATGGGCACCCCGCTCACCGCGCACTTCCTGGGCGGCTGCCCCATCGGCGACTCCCCGGAGACGGGTGTGATCGACCCCTACCACCGGCTCTACGGCCACCCCGGCATCTCGGTCGTGGACGGTGCCGCGGTCTCGGCGAACCTGGGCGTCAACCCTTCGCTCACGATCACCGCGCAGGCGGAGCGGGCGATGTCGTTCTGGCCGAACAAGGGCGAGGAGGACCCGCGCCCGGCGCAGGGCGCGGCGTACGAGCGGCTGGCGCCGGTGGAGCCGAAGGCCCCGGTGGTCCCGGCGGACGCGTTCGGCGCGCTGCGGCTGCCGTTCCTGGGGGTGCCGGCGGTGCCGCCGAAGAAGTGACCGGCACGAGGGACGGGACCTGCATCCCCCTCCGAAAGCAGGTCCCGGCCATCGCTTCTTGATCCGGCAGGTTGGATCAGTCACGGGCTGGAAGGGTTGCTCGGAATCGCCGCCCTCGATATGTGATCTCGATCACATCCTGAGGGGTGGACAGGCCCTGGGCAGGGCGAAGGGCCCCGCGGGACGGAGGGGCCGCGGGGCCCTTGCTCGGTCGGCGCCCATGCCCGGTGCCGGCGCCACGCCGCGTACTGTCCACGGCTTTCCTGCGTTCTGCTGTTTCTGCGTTCTGCTGTTTTCCGCCGGCCGGCCCCGGGCGTCCCCGGAGCCGGCCGTTCTCTTGGATGACCGGGCTGCTGTCCCCTGCCGTCCGGTCATGTCCCGGAGCGAAGGTCCCATGGCGTACGGCACGACCCGTACGCCTCATCGCTCCGGTGAGCCACGCGTGGTTTCGGTCGCCCGCCCCTGGCTGGCACGGACACCCCCTCAACGAAGGGGTGCGCGGGCCGGTCACGGCACCGTACGGGTGAGAGCGGGGCCGAACTCAGATGCGACCCCGGCACAGCTCCAGCAGGGTCATGGCGAGGCCCGTGCCGGGCTTGCCGAGGGCGTCCCGGTAGCGGGCGAGGATCTCCAGCTCGCGGGACAGGTGCACCCGCCGCCCGCCGGAGGCGATCCGGGTCTGCTGGACGACGGCGGAGACGGCCATCCGCTCCTGGATCAGGCCGATGATCCGGTCGTCGAGCGCGTCGATGCGCTCACGGGCGTCGGCGATGGCCGCTTCCGGGGTGGTGGTGGTCATGCGGGGCTCCTCGGTCGGGGTGACGGAAAGCCCTGGGACGACGGAACCCGGAAAACGACAGGCGCCCCGGGCCTTGTCGGCCCGGGGCGCCTGGGAAGTCGCTTGGCGGTTGGCTCAAGCAGCACGACCATGGCAGCCGGCGGGCCGGATGCCATAGGTAAAGACGAAGGTCGAGTGCTTGCGCATGCGGTCAGTATGCCACGGCGGCTCGTCTCGGAGGTCCGGCGGCCACCCCGTTAGAATCGGAAGTACAGACCCCCGCCCGACCACCAGAAGGCACCCCGTGTCATCAGCGACCCAGTCTGCCGCCACCCCCGACACCGTCCTGGTCGTCGACTTCGGCGCGCAGTACGCCCAGCTCATCGCCCGTCGCGTCCGCGAGGCGCGGGTCTACAGCGAGATCGTGCCGAGCACCATGCCGGTCCGCGAGATGCTCGCCAAGAAGCCCGCGGCGATCATCCTCTCCGGCGGCCCCTCGTCGGTGTACGAGGAGGGCGCGCCCCGCCTCGACCGCGAGATCTTCGAGTCCGGCGTCCCCGTCTTCGGCATGTGCTACGGCTTCCAGCTGATGGCGCAGGCCCTCGGCGGCACCGTCGACAACACCGGCGCCCGCGAGTACGGCCGTACCGACCTGCACGTCTCCCGGACCTCCTCCACCCTCTTCGAGGGCACCCCGGAGGAGCAGCACGTGTGGATGTCCCACGGCGACGCCTGCTCCGCCGCCCCGGAGGGCTTCGCGGTCACCGCGTCCACGGACGTCGTCCCGGTCGCCGCGTTCGAGAACGACGACAAGAAGCTCTACGGCGTCCAGTACCACCCCGAGGTCATGCACTCCACGCACGGCCAGCAGGTGCTGGAGCACTTCCTGTACCGCGGTGCCGGGCTGCGGCCGGACTGGACCACCGGCAACGTCATCGAGGAGCAGGTCCAGGCCATCCGCGAGCTGGTCGGCGACAAGCGCGCGATCTGCGGCCTGTCCGGCGGGGTGGACTCCGCCGTCGCCGCCGCCCTCGTGCAGAAGGCCATCGGCTCCCAGCTGACCTGCGTCTACGTCGACCACGGCCTGATGCGTAAGGGCGAGACCGAGCAGGTCGAGAAGGACTTCGTCGCGGCCACCGGCGTCCAGCTGAAGGTCGTCGACGCCGAGGAGCGGTTCCTGAAGGCGCTCGCCGGGGTGACCGACCCCGAGGAGAAGCGCAAGATCATCGGCCGGGAGTTCATCCGCGTCTTCGAGCAGGCGCAGGCCGAGATCATCGCCGACGAGGGCCCGGCCGTGGAGTTCCTGGTCCAGGGCACCCTCTATCCGGACGTGGTGGAGTCCGGCGGCGGCACCGGCACCGCGAACATCAAGTCGCACCACAACGTCGGCGGTCTGCCCGAGGACCTTGAGTTCAAGCTGATCGAGCCGCTGCGCAAGCTGTTCAAGGACGAGGTCCGCATGGTCGGCAAGGAGCTCGGCCTGCCGGAGGAGATCGTCCAGCGCCAGCCCTTCCCCGGCCCCGGCCTCGGCATCCGGATCGTCGGCGAGGTCACCAAGGAGCGGCTGGACCTGCTGCGCGAGGCCGACGCCATCGCCCGCGAGGAGCTGACCGCGGCCGGCCTGGACCGCGACATCTGGCAGTGCCCGGTGGTCCTGCTCGCCGACGTCCGCAGCGTGGGCGTCCAGGGCGACGGCCGCACCTACGGTCACCCGGTCGTGCTGCGCCCCGTCTCCTCCGAGGACGCCATGACCGCCGACTGGTCCCGGCTGCCCTACGACGTCCTGGCCCGCATCTCGACCCGGATCACCAACGAGGTCCGGGACGTCAACCGGGTCGTCCTCGACGTGACGAGCAAGCCCCCGGGGACGATCGAGTGGGAGTAGGCCCTAGGCGCGCCTGAGCGTGCGCAGGGGCTCACCGGGCCGCCAGACCTGGACGACCAGATACCTGTCGTCCTCGACGTAGGTGCGGACGACCTCCGTCGGCTCGGTGCGGAAGAGGTGGAACGGCCGCGGCGGTTCCACCTCTTTCACATAGGCGGCCTTGGCCGGGCCCTCTCCGACCTCGTACGCCCGCCCGCTGATCCGGATGTCGCCGCCGCCCATGTCCGTGCCGTCACCGGGGTTGGCCTGGAGGCCGAACCGCGGGTCGCGCAGCAGGTCCAGGGCCTTGAGCGAGCGCGGCATCATGCCGAGCCACAGCTCCCCGTCCAGGAACCGCACCTCCAGGCCGGAGGTGCGGGGCGAGCCGTCCCTGCGCAGGGTCGCGAGGACGTGGTGCCGGTACGCGCCGAAGCGCTCCTCGGTGATCGCCGCCAGCTCGGGCGCGGCGGTACGGAAGGCTGTCCAGTTCATACGTGACAGCCTGCCGCCCCATCCCGACATCTTCTGTCGGGTATTCATCGCACACGTCATCTTTACCGGCCGGCTCTGCTCTTTTGCGCCGCCCGGGGGTACCTTCCGGCCCGTACCGCAGTCCCCCCGCCTGGAGGATCCATGCACGGGCCCACCCCGCCCCTGCCGCTGCCCACCGACCGGTTGCACTTCGCCATGCCGCCGATGCACGAGTCGGCCGAGGACGAACGCAGACACCGCAAGGAGCGGCTCGCGGGCGCCCTGCGGATCTTCGGCCGGGCGGGGTTCGAGGACGGGGTGTCCGGACACATCACGGCCCGCGACCCGGAGTACACCGACTGCTTCTGGGTCAACCCGTTCGGCATGCCGTTCAAGCACGTCACCGTCGGTGACCTGGTCCTCGCCAACCAGGACGGGCAGGTGATCGAGGGCCGCTACCACGTCAACCAGGCCGCGTTCACCGTGCACGCCCAGGTGCACGCGGCCCGCCCCGACGTGGTCGCCGTCGCCCACTGCCACTCCGTGCACGGCCGCGCCCTCGCCGCCCTGGGCGACCTGATCGACCCCATCACCCAGGAGAGCTGCGCCTTCTACGAGGACATCGCCCTCTACGACGCCTACACCGGCGTCACCGTCGACGCCGAGGAGGGCCGCCGGATCGCCGCCACGCTGGGCTCCCGCAAGGCGCTGGTGCTGCGCAACCACGGGCTGCTCACCGTCGGCGACTCGGTGGACGCCGCCGCCTGGTGGTTTCTGTCCCTGGAACGGTGCTGCCAGGTGCAGTTGACGGCCAAGGCGGCGGGCCGGCCGGTGCTCATCGATCACAAGGCGGCCGTCGCCACCCGCGAACAGCTGGGCGGCGACCTGGTGGCCTGGATCAACTACCAGCCGCTGTGGCAGGACATCAGCCGCGCCGAACCGGACCTGCTCAGCTGAGCCGACCGCGGAGCGGGACGCCCGGGGCCGGGTCAACACGGCGGTCCCGGGTTCACCCGCGCTGACCCGGACCGGCCCTCGCGGAGGGCCCCTGGTGCGGCACAATTCGCTGTCGTCACAGGGGAGTTGTCCGGCCGTCGCGCGAGCTTCGGGTGACGCCGGCGGGACCGGCGGCACTGGCGGGGCCGGCAGGTCGTGGGGAAGGCGGGCGACGGACGTGGCGGTACGGGAGGCGGGAGCGGACACGGGCGCCGGGGACGACCGCGAGGGCGGCTGCACCTGCGGGGACTGCCCGCACGGCGCCCGGGAGGGGCACCGGCGCGCCGTCGCCGCGTTCCTGCGCCGGCGCGACGAGCTCGCCGCCGGGCGGGGGCTGCCGGCGACCGTGGCGCACTCGGCCTCGGCGTCCCGCCAGTGGGTGTCCGAGGAACTCACCCAGCGAGCCGAGGCCGTCGCCGAACAGGTCCGCGCCGAGGGCGCGGTCCGGCTCGCCGGGCTGTGGCTGCGCACGGTGTGCGCGGTGTGGGGCGCGGTCACCGTGCTGCTGCTCGCCGAGGCGCTCACCGCGACCGGTGCGGGCTGGACCGGTGCCCGCACCGCGGCCCTGCTCGCCGCGCTCGCCGTCGCCGGCGCGCTGACCGCCGCCTGCCTCCTCCACCGGGCGCGCGGCGGAGCGCTCGCCCCACTGATCGGCGAGGACAACCGCATCTCCACCTCCCGTACCGTCGCCGCCTGCTGGGTGCTGTTCACCGGCTATGCCGTTCTGCTCCTTTCCTTCCGCCTGGCCGCCGCCTCCGACCACACCGAACGCGACGCGCTGGTCAACGGCCTCGGTCTGGCACGCGGCGCGGGCACGGTGACCGTCCTCGCCGTCGTGTGCGCCGTCGCCGTCCTGGTCGGCCGGGTGGTGGCCCTGCGCGTCCACGCCCAGCGGCTGCAGAAGGTGCCGGCCCACCGGCCGCGCGCCGCCGACCTGCTCACCGACGACTCCGGCCGGGGTGCCTTCACCGACATCCAGTACCTCGCCAGCACCGCCGTCGCCCTGCTGTTCGCCGCGGTACGGCTGGCCCGCAGCCCCGACCGGCTGCCCGACCTGCCCTGGGGCCTGGGCGTGGTCGTCCTCGTCTCGGCGGCGACCTACCTGGCCGGCAAGTACGCCGACGGCGGCCGGCCGGTGATCCACTCGGTGGTCCGCGCCCGGGAGCCCGGCGACCTCGACGGCCCGGTCCGCACCGGCGACGACATCGAGATCCGGGGCAGCGGCTTCGTCCCGCCCGGCGCCCAAAGCGCCGACCACCTCTCCCGGACGGTCGTCCGCATCGGCGCGGTCGACGTCCACGTCCCCCTGATCCCCGTCACCGGCGGCTTCCGCAATCCCACGGACACCACCCTGACCGTGCCCGTACCCGCGGACGTGGAACCCGGCCCGGTGGACGTCCAGGTGGTGACGGCGGCCGGCGTGGCGACGAACCGGTACCCGCTCCAGGTGACGGAGTGAAGGGCGGGCTCGCCGCGGAGGGCCGAAATCCGGAAAATCATCCAGGACAGGATTGAACGGGCTCCCTTCGTCATACGTATCGTCACATCAGGGGGCACAGCGGGTGAAAGGCGGCTTGTAGCGATGACTCAAGGCATGCGGACGGATACGCGCATTCCCCGGCTGAACGAGCCCCGCAGCCTCCGGGACACCGCCACCCACTACGCCCTGCTGCCCCTGCGCCTCTTCCTGGGCGTCACCTTCCTCTACGCCGGCCTGGACAAGCTCACCGACAGCGCCTTCATGCACTCCTCCGGCGCCGGCTCGATCGGCGACACCATGCGGGCCGCCCACGACTCCGCCGCGATCCCGGCGCTGATCGACCTGGCCCTGAAGAGCCCGGTCGGCTTCGGCTACGCCATCGCGCTCGGAGAGCTGGCCGTCGGGATCGCCACCCTGCTCGGTCTCGTCGGCCGCCTCGCCGCGCTCGGCGGCGCGCTGATCTCGCTCAGCCTCTGGCTGACGGTGAGCTGGGCCACCACCCCCTACTACTACGGCAACGACCTCGCCTACCTGATGGCCTGGCTCCCCCTGATCCTCGCCGGCGCGCCCTACCTCTCCGTCGACGCCGCCTGGCGGGCCCGGCGGTGGCCCGGCGGCTACCGCTGACCCTCCTCGGCGCCGCCCCGTCCGCGCATCGCCCGGGCCAGCACCGCCGTGGCGCCGGCCAGGCACAGGCCGCCGACCACCAGCGGAACCATCAGGAACCACGGGGTGTCCCACAGGCCGCCCGCGTCCCCCGCGTAGGCCACGGCGGTGGCGGTCAGGGCGAGCCCGGCGACCAGCCTCCCGGGCTGGAACTCATGACGCAGCACGGCTGACCTCCAGCTGTCCCATTCCGACGCCGAGCGTGAGCTCCAGCGTGCCCGGTGTCCCGGACACTGCGGCCGCGCCCTTGGCCGGTGCCAGCGTCACGTTCCGATGCCTGCCGGGCCGCACGTCCACGTCGTCTCCTCGGTCCCCGGGCAACCGGATGTCGCCCACCCCCACATCGAGATCCATCCGCACGGTCACATCCGCCGGCACGATCACCTTCAGATGACCCGCACCCACCCGGGCGTCGGTGGCGACCGTCTGCCCGGGGGCCGGGTGCACCCGGGTCAGGTCCAGCGTGCCCCGCCCCGTGCCGAGGTCGTACCCGGACCGCACCTGGGCCGCCGCGGCCGGTTTCCAGGACGTCTCCTTCCAGTCGGTGGTGATGTCCCGGGGCAGCGCCGCCGCCCCGGCGAGCAGGGCCGCCGTGACCAGCGCCCAGAACACCGTCCCGGCTCCGGTCCGGCCCAGGAACGCGCTGAGCGCTATGCCCAGTCCGAACACCGCCAGCGCGCAGGCCAGGCCGGTCTGGAGGCTGGTGCCGAGCGGGTGCGTGTGCCAGCCGAGCCAGGTGCCCAGGCCGCCCGCCAGCAGGGCGAGCAGGAACACCCAGCCGCCGATCCAGCGCGGACCGCGCGGTCTTCGGGGCTCGGGCGTGGGCGCGGGTACCGCCCCGGAGTGCGTCCAGGGAGTGGTGATACCGACGTCCACGACCGAGCTGAGGTCCCGGCCGCGGGCGTCGCCGGGCCCCCACAGATAGCCGGTGCCGCCGACATGGGTGCCGTCCTTGACGATCGGGTCCCGCCACCAGGAGGGGTAGGCGGTGACGACCGGCGGTGCCTGGGCCTCCGGTGGCGCGTCGGCGGCGGCCTGCGCCGCCAGGGGATCGTGGTCGGGGGCGTCACGGCGCCTCGACCAGTACCCCGCGCCCGCGAGCAGCAGCGAGAGCACCGTGGCGAACGCCAGCACCCCGCCGTTTCTCAGCATCGTCAAAAGGGTCCCGCAGCCGACCAGCGCGAACAGGACCGCGGCCAGCGCCTGGCCGTCGACCCGGCCCGTGAGGAGCTTGCGGACCTCGTTCTCCTCCTCGTCCTCGTACGGCACCAGCAGCCAGGCGAAGCCGTAGAAGATGAGGCCCAGGCCGCCCGCCGCGGACAGCACGGCCAGCGTGATCCGGTAGATCACCGGGTCCATGTCGGTCTGCCGCCCGAGCCCCGCGCACACGCCCGCGATCATCTTGTGCCCGCGGTCGCGCCGGAACCGCTCGGGAAGCCGGGGGCTCTCCCGTCGCTCCGACTCCTGCGCGGGGAAAGGGGGGCCGCCCCGGGAACCGGGGCCGAAGCCGGCGTGGGCGGGGGAGCCGGAGCCGGCCGCTCCGGTCTCTCCCGTCGCGGCGGGCGCGGCATCCGTCGGTCCGGTACCCGGGGCCGGGCGCGGGCCGGGGCCGGGTCCCGGACCCGTCGCGGCGTGCTCGTGATCGGTCATGCGTCCATGGTGACCGCCCGGCCGCCCCGGCGGCAGTCGGGACGACCCTGGGCCAACCCTGAAATCGCCCCTGAGGCGGGACGGGGAAGCGTTCGAGCGGCACGGTCCGCCGGGAAACACCGCACGTGCCGCCACCCCGACCAGCCCCCGACGGAAGATCAGGGGCCTCTCCGGGGCCGACCCTGATGCTCCGTCCCGCCGCCCGTGTGACCATCGTTGGCATGCCGGAAGCCGCAAGCCTGCCACTCGACGACCTGCGGCCCCCGCGCAAGCTCTACCGCAGCGACGACGGACGCTGGCTCGGCGGAGTGGCGCGAGGGCTCGCCGGGCATCTCGGGCTGCCCGTCGTCTGGGTGCGGCTCGTCTTCGCCGGCCTGCTCATGGCCGACGGGCTCGGAGCGCTGCTCTACGCCGCGTTCTGGTTCTTCGTCCCGCTCGGCGTCGGCGGTGTCGGCGACCAGAGGCACTCGCTGGTGGGCGCGGAGACCTCGCCGGACGGCCGGCGCAGACTGATGGCCCGCAGACCGGACCGGGGCCAGATCGCCGCCCTGCTCCTCATGGTCGTCGTCTCCATGATCTTCGTGCGCAGTGTCAACCTCGGCAGCGCCACCAAGGCCTATCTGGTGCCCTCCGTGCTCGTCGCGGCCGGTGTCGCCCTCGTCTGGCGCCAGGCGGACAACGCCCGCCGGGCCCGCTGGGTCGAGGTCGGCCGGCGGCGCCGCACCCTCACCCTGCTGCGTGCGGCCGGCGGCGTCCTGCTGGTCACGGCCGGGGTCACGGCGGTCTTCGTCCTCCAGGGATCGACCGCTCACCTGGGCGCGGTCCTCCAGGCCGCGCTCGTCGTCCTCGTCGGCATCACCCTCCTCGCCGGCCCCTACCTGGTCCGCATGACCCAGGACCTCTCCGAGGAGCGCCTGATGCGCATCCGTGCCCAGGAACGCGCCGAGGTGGCCGCCCACGTCCACGACTCCGTGCTGCACACCCTCACCCTGATCCAGCGCAACGCCGAGAACGCGAGCGAGGTGCGCCGCCTCGCCCGTGCCCAGGAACGCGACCTGCGCACCTGGCTGTACAAGCCGGAGGGCACCGGCAAGGACGAGGCCGACGAGCCGGACACGGTCGCCGAGGCGGTGCGGCGCAGCGCCGCCGAGGTGGAGGACAAGCACGGTGTGCCCATCGAGGTCGTCATAGTCGGCGACTGCCCGCTGGACGAGAGGACCGGAGCGCAGATGCAGGCCGCGCGCGAGGCCATGGTGAACGCCGCCAAGTACGGTGGCGAGGGCGGTGCCGTACAGGTCTACGCCGAAGTCGAGGGCAGATCGGTCTTCGTGTCCGTGCGGGACCGCGGCCCCGGGTTCGACCTCGACGCGATACCCGCCGACCGCATGGGTGTCAGAGAATCGATCATCGGCCGCATGGAGCGCCACGGCGGCACGGCCCGGCTGCGGGCGGTGCCCGACGGCGGCACGGAGGTCGAGCTGGAGATGGAGAGGGCGGAGAAGACGTCATGAGCGACGCGACCGAGGCGAACGGCACGGCGGGGGCGGCGGAGGCGGCCGGGTCCGGCCAACCCGGTGCCGGCGCGGGCGGGCGGCATGTGCGGGTGGTGCTCGTGGACGACCACCGGATGTTCCGCACCGGCGTTCAGGCCGAGATCGGCCAGACCGCCGAGACCGGCGTCGAGGTGGTCGGCGAGGCGGCGGACGTCGACCAGGCGGTCGCGGTCATCACCGCCACCCGGCCCGAGGTCGTCCTCCTCGACGTGCACCTCCCGGGTGGCGGCGGGGTCGAGGTGCTGCGCCGGTGCGCCGCGCTCACGGCGGACGCCGAGCGGCCCGTCCGCTTCCTCGCGCTGTCCGTGTCGGACGCCGCGGAGGACGTGATCGGGGTGATCCGCGGCGGCGCCCGCGGCTATGTCACCAAGACCATCACCGGCGCCGACCTGATCGACTCGATCTTCCGCGTCCAGGAGGGCGATGCCGTCTTCTCCCCGCGGCTGGCCGGGTTCGTCCTGGACGCCTTCGCCTCCACCGACGCCCCGCCCGTGGACGAGGACCTGGACCGCCTCACCCAGCGGGAACGCGAGGTGCTGCGTCTGATCGCCCGGGGCTACGCCTACAAGGAGATCGCCAAGCAGCTGTTCATCTCGGTGAAGACGGTCGAGTCCCATGTCTCGGCGGTCCTGCGCAAGCTCCAGCTGTCCAACCGGCACGAGCTGACCCGCTGGGCGACCGCGCGCCGGCTGGTCTGACCCCTACGGGCCCGCCCGTCCCCGTCCCCTACGCCACCCTGGTCGCGCCCGCGAACGGCATCTGGTCGACCGGGGCCAGGCGGACCGGAGCCGATGGGTTCGGGGCGTGGATCATCCGGCCGCCGCCCACGTAGATGCCGACGTGGCTGATGCCGGGGTAGAAGAACACCAGGTCGCCCGGGCGTAGTTCGGAGCGGGAGACCCGCCGGCCCGCGTTGATCTGGGCGTAGGAGGTGCGCGGCAGGGAGAGGCCGGCGGCGCGGTAGGCGGCCTGGACCAGTCCCGAGCAGTCGAAGGCGTCAGGACCGGTGGCACCCCACACATAGGGGCTGCCGAGCTTGCCGTAGGCGTAGGCGACGGCCACCGCGGCGCGTCCGCTGGGGGCCGGGACGGAGCCGGCCCGCTCCAGTGGCTCCCGCGGATCGGCGGCCGACCGGGAGGCGTGTTCCGCCGGGGTGCCGGCGGTGGTGACCTCGCCGCGCTGGTGCGGAGTCAGCCGCGCGAGCAGCCGCCTGGCCTCGTCCAGCTTGCCGGTGACGGTCTTCTTCTGCCGGCGCAGCTCGGCCTGCCGGGACCGCAGCGACTTCACCTCGACGCGGGCGGCGCCGCGTAGCCGCTCGATCTCCCGCAACTGCCGGCGTACCCCCGACACCGCGGCGGCCTGCCGGTCGCCGGCCCGCTCGGCGAGCGCGGCACCGTTCAGGTAGTTATCGGGGTCGCTGGAGAGGGCCAGTCGCCAGGCCGGGTCGATCGCGCCGTCCCGGTACTGCGCCGCCGCGATCAAGCCCAGGGCGTTCCGGGCCGAGTTCAGCCTCTGCTGCCTGCGGGCGGTCTCATCCTGCAGCGCGCTCAGCCGCCGCTGGGCCGCCTCCGCCTCCTCCTTCGCCCCGTTGTACTTCTCGGTCGCGGCCTCGGCCTCCCGGTACAACGTCGACACCCTTGCCTTCACCTGCGACGGAGTCAGCTGGGGCTCGGCGTGTCCCGTCCCGTCCAGGCAGGCCACGGTGGCCGCGCCCGCCAGGGCGAGAGTGGTGGCCGTCCGGACCGTGTGGCCGGTGAGCGGTCGGTGCGGGGGCTTGCGGTGGGCTGCCACCTGGAACCTTCACGTCCTTCCTGCGATTGGTACGACCGAGCGGTCGGTACGTGCCCCGCGGCGGCCCGTGCTGGGGGAGTGGCCGCCGCCGGGCCTTCTCGGCGGTGGTGGCCGGTTGCCGCGGTCGGCAAGGGGGAGCCGGTCACCTGGGGGAGGACGCTAGAACCGAACGTGACGGGCTGGTAACGCGGTGTACGGAACTGGCTTCCGTCGACCGTTGCGTGACCGTATGCGATCACCTGGTTGGTGCGGAGTCGTCGCCTTCACGGAGCGTGGTGATCGAAGTGGGGAAATGGGGGCTGACGGGGGTGGTGGGGTGCTATGACGCGCATTTATGCAGGCCGGGGGTTTGGGCTTGAGGCTTGAGGTTTGGGGCTGGGGGACGGGAGCCGGGGTCGGGTGTGGCGGCAGGGTGTGTGGTGGGGGTGGAGAGAGGGGCGGGGATGTCGGCAGGTGGGGCCGGGGTTGGGCCGGTGGCCGCCTGGGCTGGTCGGGCTGTCGGCAGGGGGCGGTGGCGGGGTGGACGGTGGGTTGTCGTTAGGCTCCGGCCCCATGGACGTACTCATCCATCTCTTCGTCGGCCTGCACATCATCGGAATCGCCGCGCTGCTCGGCGGTTTCCTCACCCAGATGAAGGCGATGGGCCAGGGCGCGGCCCGGTTCGTGCCCGGGATGCTGCACGGCGCGCTGACCATGCTGGTCACGGGTGTGGCTCTGGTCGGGCTCAACCAGGCCGACGACCACCACCTCAACAACATCAAGCTCGGGGTGAAGCTGGCCCTGCTGATCGTGATCCTCGGCCTGGTCTATGTGAAGCGCGACGAGGAGCGGATCGACAAGGGCGTCTTCGGGCTGGTCGGCCTGTTGACCATGGCCAACATCTTCATCGCCGTCCTCTGGACCTGATCCCCGGCGCGTCCGGCCGGAGGCCTTGCGTAGTGGCGGCGCTCCGATGGGAACCGCGCCGGCGTCAGCCCGGTCGCACCGCGCTGTGGACGGTCGCCTCGCCGAGGGCGGAGACCGGCTCCTCACGGACGTACGCGCCCGGCCTCGGCGCGTGGATCATCATGCCGTCGCCCGTACACAGTCCTACGTGGTCGGCGTCGTCATGGAAGAAGACCAGGTCACCGGCCCGGGCCTCGGCCGGCGGAACCGGGATGCCGACGCCGGCCTGCTCGGGTGCCGTGCGCGGGAGGGTGACGCCGGCGGACTTCCAGGCGGCCTGGGTGAGCCCCGCGCAGTCGTAGGAGCCGGGGCCTGCCGCGCCCCACACACATGGCTTGCCGAGCTGGGCGCGGGCGAAGGCGACGGCCCTGCCGGCCTTGGTCGCGTACGTACCCGCAGGTGAGCCGGAGGGCTCGGCGATCCGCTGGGACAGCAGTACGCGCGCGTACGTGAGCTTTTTCCTGGTGATGACCTTGACGGCCTTCGGCCCAGCGGCGGGGGCGTCCGGCCGGCCGGCGATGGTGGTGTCCGGCCGGCTGCCCGCCGGCGCCGCCGCGCTGAGGGCTTCCTGGGGGGCCGGCGGAGTCGGCATGGATTCAGCGGGCGCCGTGACCTGGAGAGGTGGGGTGAGGGCCGGGCTTTGGGCGGGGATGGCGGCGCGTTCGGCTTCGTCGGCTCCGCGTCTGAACTGGCCGGTACGGCCGCGTGCGGCGTAGTCGGTCCCGTGCCCCGGGTGGCCACTGGACCCGTGCCCCGGGTGGCCGCTGGTTCCGTGGTCGGCGTGGCTGCTGATTTCGTGCCCGGTGCGGTCCGTACTGCGGTCGGTCCGGGCGGTGCGTTGCTCGGCTTGGCTCGTGCTGTGGTCGGCGTGGTCGGTGTCTCGCTCGGTTTGGCTCGTGCCGTGCCCGGTCTGGCCCACGCCCGGCTCGACCTGGCTCGTGCCGTGCCCGGACTCGTACGTTCCGCGATTCACCTGACCCGGACCGGTACTGCCCTGGGACAGTGACATGCCGGGCTGGGGCATGCCACGCTGGGCCGGGATCACGCCTCGCGCGGCGGGCGGCATGCGCTGCCGGGCGCGCCTCGCGACCTCGTCTCGGAGCCGCTGAAGGCTGCCGTTCGGGCCGCCCGGGATCCCGGCCCGCTCGTCCGGCACGGCCCACCCGGCCGGTTCCGGGCGCCCCACCCATCCGCCGCCACGCCAGTCCTGTCCGGCGCGCCCGTCCCGTCCAGCGTGCCCGTCCCATCCGGCACGCCTGCCCTGTTCAGCGCTTCCGCCGTCCCAGCCGGCACTGTCGGCCCGTCCATCGCTCCCGGCCCGTGATCCGCCGCTCCTGGCCCGTGGTCCGCGCCAAGCCGCGTCGGCGCGCCCGGTCCGCTCGCCCCGTCCAATCCCGCCGGTGCGCTCCGTCCGCGCACCCCGTCCACTCCCATCGGCCTGCCCGGCCCGCTCCTCGTGCCCGCCCGGTTCAGCCCGTTCGGCACGCTCAGCCCGCTCCCCAGGCCCCGCCCGACCATCGAGCGCGCCCCGCCCCCCGCTCGCGGTGGTCCCTTCTTCGCGCCCACTCCACTCCCCGCGCTCAGCGCGTCCCCCGCGCCCGCCCCCTGTGACGCCCTCGTTCGCCTCCCTGGATGCACCCCGCCCCCAACGGTCAGCCCAGTCCCTGAGCCCCTCGGGTTCCCCGCGACCCTCACGATCCCCACGCCCCTCCCGCACCGCCGGCGCCCCTCGGTCCCCACGCCCCACCCGCCCCCCGGCGCCACGACGCTCCCCGGAGCCCCCGCGCTCCGCGGACGCCTCCCGCGCCGACTCTGCCTGGCGGTAGAAGTCGTCGATCTTTCGTTCGATCTCCTCCGGGGTCGGCCTGAGCCGGGCGGCCGCGAGGGCGGTTTCGGTGGGCTGGGAGAACACCGCCAGGGAGGTCAGGGCTGCGGCGGCCAGGGTGGGGGTGTGGGCGCCTGTCGGCTGGCTGCCGCCGGGGCGCGGCTTGCGGTGCGACGCCAAGGGGGCGACTCCTTCCGTGCTGCCGCCTGCCGGGCGGGCTCGGGCGGGTGCCAGCCGGGGTCTCCCACGGCTTCGTCCCGGGCGGGAGTCGGCCGATGCGGCCCAGGATCGGTGGGTCCCCGGCTCCGGGCATCGCGCGGCGCGTGCCGGATTCGGCGCAGGCCGTACGGCCCGGCGACGTTCGCCGGAGGGTGGTCGGTGCGGCCTGACGGCAACCTAGCCAACTCGTGAGTCTTCTGTGAAGGTTGGTGCGCGCTATGTCCGATACATGTCCGATACATTTCCGTGACCTGGGAGCCGCATCACGCGTCGTGACCACCGTTTCCGCTGGGTGACGCGGTGCGCGGGAAAGATCAACCGCCCCGGAAACGGGCCATGTTCCGGGGACGGCGACCGGTTGTCGGTGGGGCGCCCTAGACTCGGAGAGCGATGAGCAGCCTCTTTGACGACAGCTTCCTGGCGGACCTCCAGGCCCCTCGCGGGCCCGAGGAGGAACTTCCGCCACCGCCCGAGGATGATCACACTCCGGAGCCGATTCCGGACGATCTGTTCGGCGGGAAGTTCGACATGCCGCCGGACCGGGACGCCCACTACCGCGACGGCGCCCCGCGCCCCGCGCTGGACTCGGCGGCCCTCCTGGAGGGGCTGAACGACAACCAGCGCGCCGCTGTCGTGCACGCCGGCTCCCCGCTGCTCATCGTCGCCGGCGCCGGCTCCGGCAAGACCCGCGTGCTCACCCACCGCATCGCCTATCTGCTGGCCGAGCGGAACGTCCACCCGGGCCAGATCCTCGCGATCACCTTCACCAACAAGGCCGCGGGTGAGATGAAGGAGCGCGTCGAGCAGCTCGTCGGTCCGCGCGCGAACGCCATGTGGGTGATGACCTTCCACAGCGCGTGCGTGCGCATCCTGCGCCGGGAGAGCAAGAAGCTCGGCTTCACCTCGTCGTTCTCGATCTACGACGCCGCCGACAGCAAGCGCCTGATGGCCCTGGTCTGCCGCGACCTGGACCTCGACCCCAAGCGCTTCCCGCCCAAGTCCTTCAGCGCCAAGATCAGCAACCTGAAGAACGAGCTGATCGACGAGGAGGACTTCGCCGCCCAGGCCACCGACGGCTTCGAGAAGACCCTCGCCCAGGCCTACGCGCTCTACCAGTCGCGGCTGCGCGAGGCCAACGCGCTGGACTTCGACGACCTGATCATGACGACGGTCAACCTGCTGCGCGCCTTCCCGGACGTCGCCGAGCACTACCGCCGCCGCTTCCGGCACGTCCTGGTCGACGAGTACCAGGACACCAACCACGCCCAGTACGCCCTCGTCCGGGAACTCGTCGGCACGGGGGAGCCCGTCGCCGGCGAGGGGGACGTTCCGCCGGGCGAGTACGACATCCCGCCGGCCGAACTGTGCGTCGTAGGTGACGCCGACCAGTCGATCTACGCCTTCCGGGGTGCGACGATCCGCAACATCCTCCAGTTCGAGGAGGACTACCCGGACGCGACGACGATCCTGCTGGAGCAGAACTACCGCTCCACGCAGACCATCCTGTCCGCCGCCAACGCGGTCATCGAACGCAACGAGTCCCGCCGCCCGAAGAACCTGTGGACCAACGCCGGCCAGGGCGCCCGGATCGTCGGGTACGTCGCCGACACCGAGCACGACGAGGCCCAGTTCGTCGCCGACGAGATAGACCGCCTGGTCGACGCGGGGGAGGCGCGCGCCTCGGACGTCGCCGTCTTCTACCGCACCAACGCCCAGTCCCGTGTCTTCGAAGAGGTCTTCATCCGCGTCGGCCTGCCCTACAAGGTCGTCGGCGGGGTCCGCTTCTACGAGCGCAAGGAGGTCCGGGACGTCCTCGCCTACCTGCGCGTCCTCGCCAACCCCGAGGACTCCGTGCCGCTGCGCCGCATCCTCAACGTGCCCAAGCGGGGCATCGGCGAGCGCGCGGAGGCGATGATCGACGCCCTCGCCCAGCGCGAGAAGATCAGCTTTCCGCAGGCGCTGAAGCGGGTGGACGAGGCGTACGGCATGGCCGCGCGTTCCACCAACGCGGTCAAGCGGTTCAACACGCTGATGGAGGAGCTGCGCACGATCGTCGAGTCCGGCGCCGGGCCGGCCACCGTCCTCGAAGCGGTCCTGGAACGCACCGGATATCTGGCCGAACTCCAGTCCTCCACCGACCCGCAGGACGAGACGCGGATCGAGAACCTCCAGGAACTCGCGGCCGTCGCCCTGGAGTTCGAGCAGGAACGCGGGGAGGGCGAGCAGGGGACGCTGGCCGACTTCCTGGAGCAGGTCGCCCTGGTCGCCGACTCCGACCAGATCCCCGACGAGGAGGACGGTGACGGCGTCATCACGCTGATGACCCTGCACACCGCCAAGGGCCTGGAGTTCCCGGTGGTGTTCCTGACCGGCATGGAGGACGGCGTCTTCCCGCACATGCGGGCCCTCGGCCAGACCAAGGAACTGGAGGAGGAGCGGCGCCTGGCGTACGTCGGCATCACGCGCGCGCGGGAGCGGTTGTACCTCACGCGCGCGGCACTGCGCAGCGCCTGGGGCCAGCCGTCGTACAACCCGCCCTCCCGCTTCCTGGAGGAGATCCCGCCCGCCCATGTGGAGTGGAAGCGGACCGGGGCCACGGCGCCGGCGTCCGGGGTGGCGGCCTCGCTGTCCTCGACCCGTTCGCGTTCCTCGGCGTCGGGCGCGTCCGGGTTCGCCACCCGGCGCACGGCGGAGAAGCCGGTGGTGGCACTGGCCGTCGGGGACCGGGTCACCCACGATCAGTTCGGGCTCGGCACGGTCGTCGCGGTCAAGGGCACGGGCGCGAACGCCGAGGCGACGATCGACTTCGGCGACGCCAAGCCGAAGCGGCTGCTGCTGCGGTACGCGCCGGTGGAGAAGCTGTAGCCGTGAGGAAAAAGGGCCCCGCGGGAAGCGGGGCCCTGCGGGCTAGGTGGGGTCCAGGCCGTGGCTGCGCAGCCACGACAGTGGGTCTATGGCCGATCCGCCCGCCGGGCGCACCTCGAAGTGCAGGTGCGGGCCGGTGGAGTTGCCCGAGTTGCCGGAGTAGGCGATGGGCTCGCCGGCCTTGACGGTCGTGCCGGAGGCGACGCGGTAGCTGGACAGGTGGCAGTACCAGGTCTCCGTGCCGTCCTTCGCCGTCACGATCAGCATGTTGCCGTAGGCGCTGTTCCACTGGGTGGTGACGGTGCCGTCGGTGGCGGCCAGTACCGGGGTGCCGTAGGCGACCGGGAAGTCGATGCCGGTGTGCACCGACATCCAGTTGATGCCGGCCTGGCCGTAGTAGGCGCTGAGCCCGTGCTGCGCGACCGGCAGCGCGAACTTGGGGCGCAGCCGCTCCTTGAGCGCGGCCTGGGCCGCCGCCCTCTTCTTCTCCAGCTCCTGCTGCGCTTTGAGGTCGATCCGCTCCTGCGTACGGCTCGCCCGGTCGGCGAAGTCGTCGGCACCGGCGGACAGGGTCTGGAGCTGCGAGTCCAGCTTGCTGTTGGCGACCGCGGGCTTGACCGGCTGCGCGTCAGCGGCGGTGGTGGAGGAGGAGGTGTCCTTGGAGTCGTCGGTGAGCGCGCTGACCGAGGCGGCGGCGATCCCCGCGACCCCCATCACACAGGCCGAGGGCACGGCGACGGTCAGCAGCGCCGAGCGCTTGGCGGGCGTACGGCGCCGGGAGCGGGCCGCGCCGCGTGAGCCCGTGCGGGCCGCCGGGACCGGGGTGATCTCCTCCTGGCCGTCCAGCAGCAGGCCGGTCACGGCGGGCAGTTCGCCGGTGCCGTCCGCCTCGTCCGCGGCGGATGGCGGCTCGGTGAAAGCGGTGTCCCCGTACGGCTCTTGCCCGAAGGCCGACGGCGTGGCCGGGCCGTCGGCGGCGTGGGCGCCGACCGCCTCGAACGTCGCGGTGGCCTGCCGGTCGAAGGGTGCGCCGTCCTGCTCGGGTTCGGCCGGCGCGGTCTGCCCGGCGGAGTTCCACTGCGTGGCGTCGTAGGCGCCCGTGTCGAAGGTCTGGGTGTCCCACGCCCACTGCTGGGTGGTGTCGGCGGGGCCCGAGGGACCGTGCTGCTGCCAGGTGCTGGTGTCCCACTGGCCGCTGACATCGTTTCCGGTGGCCTGCGCGGGGATGGTCCAGGCGGTGCTGTCGTAGACACCGGAGTCGTAGGCGCCGACATGCCCGGCCGCGTACGCGTCGTAGGCCGGGAGCTGGCCGGTGCCGGTCTGCCACTGGGCGGTGCCGTAGGCGCCGGTGGTCGGCTCGCTGCCCGGGAGGGTGCCGAAGAGCGGGTCCGCGTGGAAGGCCGTGCTCCCGGAACCGTCGGTAAAACCGGTGGCGTCATAGCCGCCGTACGTGGTGAGGTCGTCGTAGGGGGCTTCCTGCGCTCCGTACGGCGCGTAGTGCCCGGTGGAGGCGTCGGAAGCCGGGGCCGGGGTGGTCATCGTCCCCGACGGGTGACGGTCGTTCACCAACTTCTCTTTCGCCTCGACAACAGGGGCTGCCAGAGCAGTGCGGCGACTGTACCCGGCGGTACCTGGGCGCGACAATCTTCGGACGGTTTCGCGTGGGCCGGAAACGGGCATTCGGCCGTGTTTCGGGGGCTCCCAACGCGACTTTGGCCTTGCGTTCGAAGAATGTTCGATATCGAGCGGTGATTTGTGCCGACTGTGTACGTCCTGTGAGGCGCCCGTGCGCTCCCTCGGCGGGGCTCGGCCGGCCTCAGGCCACCGTCAGGCCGCCGGTGATCCGGTCCCCGGGGTGCGGGGCGTCGAGGACCTCGCGTATGACCGCCGCGACGGCCGGGTGCACGGGCAGGGCGAGATGGCCGATGCCGCTCACCCGGATGTTGTGCGCGTCGAGGTCGGGATGTTCCAGGCAGGCCGACTCCAGCGGGACCATCAGGGAGTCCAGGTCGCTCCAGAAGCTCACGAACCGGGTCCGGCAGCCGGGCGCGGGCCGGGCCAGCTCCTCGATCACCGCCGAGCCCGGCCGCATCTGCCGCACGATCGGATGCGCGTCCGCCAGCGGCGCCACCCGCGTCCCGGAGTGCGGGGTACCGAGCGTGACCAGCGTGCGTACCCGCAGGTCACCGCCGAGGCACTGGACGTAGTAACGCGCGATCAGGCCGCCGAGGCTGTGCCCCACGATGTCGACCCGCGCGCTGCCGGTGCGCTCGCAGATCTCCTCGATGTGCCGGCCGAGCAGCTCGGCCGCGGTGCGTATGTCACAGGTCAGTGGAGAGTAGTTCAGTGACTCGACGCGCTGGCGGCCGTGCTGCGCGAGGGCGCGGCGCAGCAGGACGAACACCGAGCGGTTGTCGATGAAGCCGTGCAGCAGCACGACCGGCGGGGCCGGCCGGACCGGCAGCCGGGCGGTGCCGTCGTCCGGGGCGGGCAGGGCGGCGGAGTGGTGTTCCCGGATCAGGCCGGTCGGATAGAGCAGGAGGTGGCCCGCCAGGATCGCGGCCTCCAGGGCCGTGGCCCGCAGCAGCGTCACGGACAGTCCGGCCAGTCTGCCCGGCCACAGGCGGCGGCAGAGCGGGAGGATTGGCGGCAGTACCCCGGTGACCTTCATTGGCCGACCTCCTGTCGGCACGCGAGGGTCGTCCTCGACCCCCGTGCGCCTCATGTCCCACCATGTGATTTCCCCCTCGCCGCGTGCCGTAAAACTGCCCGGTGCGGGATGCTGGAGATAACGTTCGTTCACTTCGACGATGGCGGGACGCGCCAAAAGTGCGGTACTTGTCGGTACGAACGGAAGCGATCGCTTCCGTGGTCGCTTGATGGAGGCAGTGATGGGTGTGGCAGCCGGTCCGATCCGCGTGGTGGTCGCCAAGCCGGGGCTCGACGGCCACGATCGCGGGGCCAAGGTCATCGCGCGGGCTCTGCGCGACGCCGGTATGGAGGTCATCTACACCGGGCTCCACCAGACGCCGGAGCAGATCGTCGACACCGCCATCCAGGAGGACGCCGACGCGATCGGCCTGTCCATCCTCTCCGGCGCCCACAACACGCTGTTCGCCGCGGTCATCGACCTGCTCAAGGAGCGCGAGGCCGAGGACATCCTCGTCTTCGGCGGCGGCATCATCCCGGAGGAGGACATCGCGCCGCTGAAGGAGAAGGGCGTCGCGGAGATCTTCACCCCGGGGGCGACGACCACGGCGATCGTGGAGTGGGTCCGGGAGAACGTCCGTCAGCCGGCCGCGTCCGGCGGCTGAGCGCCCTCCTCCCGCGGAGCGGCGGGCGGCCTGAGCTCCCGCGTCATCTCCGCCCGCAGCCGCAGCGTGGTGACCAGCCGCTGGAACGCCTCCGCCCAGTACCCGCCGGCGCCCGGCGCGGCGTCCTCCGGCTCGTCGGGTACCGCCAGCAGCGTCTCCAGCCGTGTGGCCTCGGCCGGGTCCAGGCAGCGCTCCGCCAGCCCCATCACCCCGCTGAAGCTCCACGGGTAACTGCCCGCGTCCCGGGCGATGTCCAGGGCGTCCACCACCGCCCGGCCCAGCGGTGGCGCCCACGGCACCGCGCACACGCCGAGCAGCTGGAACGCCTCCGACAGACCGTGCGTGGCGATGAACCCGGCGACCCACGCGGCCCGTTCGTCCGGTCCCAGCGCGGCCAGCAGCTTCGCCCGTTCCGCCAGGGACACCGCGCCCGGCCCGCCCGCCTCCGGTGCCGACGGCGAGCCGAGCAGCGCCCGCGACCACGCGGTGTCCCGCTGCCTGACCGCCGCCCGGCACCAGGCCGCGTGCAGTTCGCCCTGCCAGCCGTCCGCCACCGGAAGCGCCACGATCTCCTCGGGCGTCCGTCCGCCCAGCCGCCGCGGCCAGCTGCCGAGCGGCGCGGACTCCACCAACTGCCCCAGCCACCACGACCGTTCCCCCCGGCCCGCCGGGGGCGTGGCCACCACGCCGTCGCGCTCCATGTCCGCGTCGCATTCCAGCGGCGCCTCCACCACGATCGCCGGCGCGTCCCCGGTACGGTCCAGGGCCACGCACGCCATGGCGCGCACGGCCATCCGCGCGGCGAGCGCGGAGGCCGGCAGCGCCGACAGCAGATCCGCCGCCGTGGCCCGGACGTTGCGGCTGCGGTCGCCCAACGCCCGCTCCAGGAACGGCTCGTCCGCCTCCGACAGGCCCGTGCGCAGCGAGTCGAGGAACATCAGCCGGTCCTCCGCCCGTTCCGTCGCCCACGTCGACGCCAGCAGTTCCCGCCCCCGCGCGGGCGTACGGGAGCGCAGCGCGGCGAGCAGCGCCGCCCGCTCCGCGAACAGCCCCTCCTGCCACAGCCGGTGCACCGCCTCCGCGTCCTCGGTGTCCGGCAGCGCCGACCCGCCGCCGGGGGCCGCGCGCAGGGCGAACCGCCAGTCCGGGTTCAGCCGGGCCAGCCACAGCGCGCGCGGGCCCGCGAAGGCCAGCGCCGCCGGCCGCAGATCGGTGCGGCCACGGGCCGCGTCCAGGAGGGCGGGCAGCGCCTGCGGGGGCGCCGCGTACCCGTGCGCGTTGGCCGTCACCAGCCACTGGGGGAGCAGCTCCATCAGATCCGGGGAGCTGCCCCGCCGCCCGCCGCCCGCCCCGCCGGACCGGTCGGCCAGCAGGGTGGTGAGCCGGCGTGCGGCCGCCGCGGGCAGCGGCGGACGCGGATCGGCGGGCGCCCGCTCGGGCCGGCGCGCCGCCCGTCCGGGGCGCAGCCCGGCCCGCCGCCGTACGGTCGCCACGGCCGCCGCGTCGAGCAGCGCGGCCGGTGCCGTACGGCCGGGCGGGACGTGCGCCGGGGCGCGCCGGTCGGTGCCGAGGAGTGCGGTGGTGACCAGCTCCTCCCAGGTGCCGTCCGGTATCGCCGTGTCCCTGCCGCCCGGTGCCCCGCTCATCGCGCGTCCTCCCCTTCGCCTGCCTGCCCTCGTGTCTGCCTGATGCCGGTCAGCACAGCGGCACCGCCTCGCCCGTCCCCTCCGGCCAGGCCGTGAGCGGGGTGAACCCGCGGTGGCCGCACTCCCCGAAGACGGTGACGGGGGCGCCGCCGGACAGCGCGACCAGCCGCCACAGGCCGGGCCGGGAGCGGACGGACCCGGTCAGCGGCAGGGCCGTGTCCGTGTCGGCGTCGGCCAGCTGCCACCGGTCGCCGTCCGGAACCGGTATCACCCGGTCCAAGGTCACCGGGACCGACTCCAGCCAGGGGTCGTCGCGCAGTGCCTCGCCGTACCGGGCCGCCGCCTCGGCGGTGGTCGTCCCCGGCGGGCGGAACGCGGCCGGAGCCGGCGCGGCGAACCGCTCGCCCAGGGCGGCCCGGGCCCGGCCGCCGTCCGGATAGGCCGTCAGTTCCGCCTCCAGCGCCAGCCCGACCGGCAGGGACAGCTCCGGAGCCCGGCCCGCCGCGCCGTGGGACAGCAGCTGCCGGGTCCGGCCGGAGTCGGCGCCGTGCAGCCATATCCGGCGTGTCGTCAGTTTCGGGTCCACCACGTCGTACTGCGCGAGGACCAGCCAGCGGTCGCGCAGCGGCGGGCCGTCCGGTGCCGTGGGCAGGCCGATCCGGGAGCGGACCGTGGCCGCGAGGGCGTCCGGCAGCCGGTCCCGGCGCAGCCAGCCCTGGTCGAGCAGGTGCAGCAGCGCGCACTCCTCCAGCAGCCGGGCCGGCCAGCCCGCGCCGGACGCCGGGACCGCCCCCAGTTCCCGGACGCGTGCGGCCAGACCCGGCGCCTGGGCGTCGACCATGCGGGCCGCCGTCTCGTCCCACCATCCGTACCCCGCCTGTTCGGCCGTGGCCAGGCCGCCGCGGAGCAGGTCCGCCAGGCGCTGCTCCAGTTCGGTCGCGCCCGCCGTGACCCGCTCGGCCCGGCGCTCGGCCCGCCGCCGGGCCGCCTCCGGATCCGCGGGACCGCCGACCGGACCCCCCTCCTCCCGGGCCTTCTCGGCCTTCTCCCGGCCCCGCCGGCCCGCGAGCCACTGCCCGGCCCACTCCGGCGGCTGCCCGCCGGACGGCACCGCGTCCTCGTCACCCGCCCACAGCAGGAGCAGGCCGAGCGCGTGCTTGCACGGGAACTTACGGCTCGGACAACTGCACTTGTAGCCCGGACCGGCCGCTCCGGCCAGGTCCACCACCGTCTGGTACGGCCTGCTGCCACTGCCCTTGCACAGCCCCCACACCGTCCCCTCTCCGCTCCCGGTCCCGGACCACGGCCCGGCCACCCCGAGCTTGCTCCCCGCCTTGCGTGACGCGGCGTCAGGCGCCAGTGCCAGCACCTGATCCGCGGTCCAGCGCACCCCCTGCTCAGTCATGCCACCGACGGTAGGCCCCGCCACTGACAATCACCCCGGAGAGCGCGTTTGCGCAGGTCACAGCGATTGTCAGTGGCGTGGTGCACGGTGGATGCCAGAACCGAACCGGCCGAGCTGGAGGGGGCCTCAGCCATGATTGTGTCCGTGGAACCGACGACCGCCACACCCCACCGCGACGAGACCACGCAGGCGCTGCGACCGCACGCCGAGCAGGCCTTCGCGGCCGAACTCGCCGCGCTCGCCGCGCAGGACGACCGCCCGCGCCCGGCCCGCTGGAAGCTGTCGCCGTGGGCGGTGGCGACCTATCTGCTCGGCGGTACCCTGCCGGACGGCACGGTGATCACACCCAAGTACGTGGGCCCGCGCCGCATCGTCGAGGTCGCCGTCACCACGCTCGCCACCGACCGCGCCCTGCTCCTGCTCGGCGTCCCCGGCACCGCCAAGACCTGGGTGTCCGAGCACCTGGCCGCCGCCGTCAGCGGGGACTCGACGCTGCTGGTGCAGGGCACGGCCGGCACCCCGGAGGAAGCCATCCGCTACGGCTGGAACTACGCGCGGCTCCTCGCCCACGGCCCGAGCCGTGACGCCCTCGTACCCAGCCCCGTCATGCGGGCCATGGCCGAGGGCATGACGGCCCGGGTGGAGGAGCTGACCCGGATCCCGGCCGACGTGCAGGACACGCTGATCACGATCCTGTCCGAGAAGACCCTGCCCATCCCCGAACTGGGCGAGGAGGTCCAGGCGGTCCGCGGCTTCAACCTCATCGCCACCGCCAACGACCGCGACCGCGGGGTCAACGACCTCTCCAGCGCCCTGCGCCGCCGCTTCAACACCGTGGTGCTGCCGCTGCCCGAGAGCGCCGACGCCGAGGTGGACATCGTCACCCGCCGGGTCGAACAGCTCGGCCGCTCCCTGGACCTGCCCGCCGCGCCCGACGGCATCGAGGAGATCCGCCGGGTCGTCACCGTCTTCCGTGAGCTGCGCGACGGCATCACCGCCGACGGCCGCACGAAACTCAAGTCCCCGAGCGGCACGCTGTCCACGGCGGAGGCCATCTCCGTCGTCACCAACGGCCTCGCCCTCGCCACCCACTTCGGCGACGGCGTACTGCGCCCGGGCGATGTCGCCGCCGGCATCCTCGGCGCCGTCGTCCGCGACCCGGCGGCCGACCGGGTCGTCTGGCAGGAGTACCTGGAGACGGTCGTGCGCGAGCGCGAGGGCTGGACCGACTTCTACCGCGCCTGCCGGGAGGTGAGCGCATGACCGGCGCCCGGGAGAGCACGGCCTACGACGCCGGGCCGCTGCTGCTGGGCGTGCGGCACCACGGGCCCGGTTCCGCGCGCGCGGTACGGGCCGCGCTGGAGGCCGCCCGGCCGGCCGTCGTCCTCATCGAGGGTCCGCCCGAGGCCGACGCGCTGATCCCGCTGGCCGCCGACCCCGGTCTGCGGCCCCCGGTCGCCCTCCTCGCGCACGCCGTGGACGAGCCCGGCCGCTCGGCGTTCTGGCCGTTCGCCGAGTTCAGCCCCGAGTGGGTGGCCATCCGCTGGGCCCTGGACCACGACGTCCCGGCCCGCTTCATCGACCTGCCGGCCACGCACACGCTGGCGTGGGGGGAGGAGGCGGGGGAGTCCGGGTCCGGTGGGCGTGAGGGGGGTGACGACGACCGGGGGGACGGCCCGGACGACCGCGGGCGGGGTGACGACGACCGGGAGCCCGGCGCCGGAGGAAGTGGGGCCGGTTCCGGGGGGAGCGGGTCCGGCGCGGACGGGAACGTGCCGGGTTCCGACGGGAAGGCGGACCGCGGCGGGCCGGGCTCCGGTGAGCACGCGCCCGGTCCCGGCGGCCGCCGGTTCCCACCCGACGACGCCGAGGAGGTCCGGGTCGATCCGCTCGCCGTACTCGCCGGCGCGGCCGGGTACGACGATCCGGAGCGCTGGTGGGAGGACGTCGTCGAGCACCGGGGGCCGGGCGCCGGTGATCCCTTCGCGCCGTTCACGGCGGTGGGGGAGGCCATGGCGGCACTGCGCGAGCGGTACGGCGCCGGCGGGCGCCGGGACCTCGTCCGCGAGGCGCACATGCGGCTGCGGCTGCGGGCGGCGCGCAAGGAGTTCGGGCACGCCGTGGCCGTGGTGTGCGGGGCCTGGCACGTACCCGCGCTGCGGGAGAAGACCACCGTCACCGCCGACCGGGCCCTGCTCCGGGGCCTGCCCAAGGTCAGGACCGACGTGACCTGGGTGCCGTGGACGCACCGCAGGCTGGCCCGGTCCGGCGGGTACGGCGCGGGCATCGACTCGCCCGGCTGGTACGGGCATCTCTTCCAGGCCCCCGACCGGCCGGTGGAGCGGTGGCTGACCAAGGTGGCCGGGCTGCTGCGCGCGGAGGACCGGATCGTGTCCTCCGCGCACGTCATCGAGGCCGTCAGGCTCGCGGAGACGCTGGCCGCGCTGCGCGGGCGCCCGCTGCCCGGCCTCGGCGAGACCACCGACGCCGTCCGCGCGGTGCTCTGCGAAGGCTCGGACGTGCCGCTGGCGCTGGTGCACGACCGGCTGGTGGTCGGAGACGCGCTGGGCGAGGTGCCCGAGTCGGCACCCGCGGTGCCGTTGCAGCGCGACCTGGCCCGGCAGCAGCGCTCGCTGCGGCTCAAGCCCGAGGCGCTGGAGCGCGACCTGGAGCTGGACCTGCGCGGCGACACCGACGCCGGGCGCAGCAGGCTGCTGCACCGGCTGCGGCTGCTCGGCGTCGGCTGGGGCGAGCCGGCCCGGTCCCGGGGCGGCACGGGCACCTTCCGGGAGACCTGGCGGCTGCGCTGGGAACCGGAGTTGTCGGTGCGGGTCGCCGAGGCGGGCGTGTGGGGGACGACCGTACAGGCGGCGGCCCGGGCCAAGGCCGAGGCGGACGCGGCGGCGGCGCGCGTCCTGGCCGACGTGACCGCGCTCGCCGAGCAGTGCCTGCTGGCGGGGCTGCCGGAGGCGCTGCCCGTGGTGATGCGGGTACTCGCCGACCGGGCCGCCCTGGACACGGACGTCGGCCGGCTGGCCCAGGCCCTGCCCGCCCTGGTCCGCTCGCTGCGCTACGGCGATGTGCGGGGCACCGACACCGGGGCGCTGGCCGAGGTCGCCGCGGGACTCGCCGAGCGCGTCTTCGTCGGCCTTCCCCCGGCCTGCGCCGCGCTCGACACGGACGCCGCGGAGGAGATGCGCGCCCACGTGGACGCCGTACACACGGCGGTGGGTCTGCTGGCGGAGAGCCTGGCCGGGACGGGCCCGGCCGACGACACGGACACGGCCGGGCCGACAGCCACCGGTGGGAAGGCCGAGGGGGCCGGGAGCGGTGCCGGTGGCGACAGCGGCGTACCGGCGGACGCAGGCGGCGCATCGACCGGCGCGGGACAGGCCGACGGCGCGTCCACCGGGGGCCGCCCCGCAGACGGAACCCTTGACGAACAAGCCGCCGGTCAGGACGGAGGCGGCCGGACCGCCGACAGAGACGGCCGGACACCGCACGGGTACGGCCAGGACCCCGGCAGGGGTGGCGTGCTTCCCCGGGGTGGGGCGGGGCGGGCGGTCGGTGGGGGGTTGCGGGAGCGCTGGCGGGGGGTGTTGCGGGCGCTGTCGCTGCGGGACACCGTGCCCGGTGTGATCCGGGGGCGGGCCGTGCGGCTGCTGCTGGACGACGGCGCGTTGCGGCCCGAGGAGGCGGCCCGGCTGATGGGGCTCGCGCTGTCGCCGGGGACGCCGCCCGCCGCTGCCGCCGCCTGGATCGAGGGCTTCGCCGGCGGTGGGGGCGGACTGCTGCTGGTCCACGACGAGCGGCTGCTCGGCCTGCTCGACACCTGGCTGACCGGGGTGCCGGCGGACGCCTTCACCGACGTACTGCCGCTGCTGCGGCGCACCTTCGCGGCGTACGAGCCGGGGGTGCGCAGGACGCTCGGCGAACTGGTCCGGCGTGGCCCCGGTGACCGTCCCGGCGGTGCCGCCCAGGCAGCCGCGGTCCCCGGCTTCGCCACCGAACCGGACACCGCGCGTGCCGACGCCGTACTGCCCGTGCTGCGGCTGCTGCTCGGCCTGACGGCGGACGACGGCATGGACACGACGAACACGACGGATACGACCGACACGACCGACACGACGCAGAGCACGGATCAGGAGAGCCTCGCGGGGGTGGGCACATGACGGACACGACGGCCGGACAGACACCGGTATCGGCACCGGCACCGGCACCGGTACAGACGGCCGACCCGGCGCGGGAGCGGCTGCGGCGCTGGCGGCTGGTGCTCGGCGGGGACCAGGCCGACGGCACCGGATACACGCCGACCGGCCGGGACGCGGCGATGGACGGCGCACTGGCCGCGCTCTACGGCAAGTCGGACAAACCGCGGTCCGGCCGGGACCGTTCGGCCGGGCTCGGCGCCTCGGCGCCGTCCGTGGCGCGCTGGCTCGGGGACATCCGCGACTACTTCCCGTCCTCCGTCGTCCAGGTCATGCAGCGCGACGCCATCGACCGGCTCGGCCTGGCCTCCCTGCTGCTGGAGCCGGAGATGCTCCAGGCGGTGGAACCCGACGTGCACCTGGTCGGCACGCTGCTCTCGCTGCACAAGGCGATGCCCGAGACGACCCGGGAGACGGCCCGCGCGGTGGTGCGCACGGTGGTCGAGGAGCTGGAGAAGCGGCTCGCCACCCGCACCCGGGCCACCCTCACCGGCGCCCTGGACCGCAGCGCGCGCGTCCAGCGCCCGCGCCACCACGACATCGACTGGAACCGCACCATCGCGGCCAATCTCAAGCACTACCTGCCGGAGTACCGCACGGTCGTACCCGAGCGGCTGATCGGCTACGGGCGGGCCGCGCGGTCGGTGAAGAAGGAGGTCGTGCTCTGCATCGACCAGTCCGGGTCGATGGCGGCGTCCGTGGTCTACGCGTCGGTGTTCGGCGCGGTCCTCGCCTCCATGCGGTCGATCAGCACCCGGCTCGTCGTCTTCGACACGGCGGTCGTAGACCTCACCGACCAGCTGGACGACCCCGTCGACGTGCTCTTCGGCACCCAGCTCGGCGGCGGAACGGACATCAACCGGGCGCTCGCCTACTGCCAGGAGCGGATCACCCGGCCGGCCGAGACCGTGGTCGTGCTGATCAGCGACCTCTACGAGGGCGGCATCCGCGACGAGATGCTCAAGCGGGTCGCCGCGATGAAGGCGTCCGGGGTGCAGTTCGTGGCGCTGCTCGCGCTGTCGGACGAGGGCGCGCCCGCGTACGACCGGGAGCACGCGGCGGCGCTCGCCGCGCTCGGCGCACCGGCCTTCGCCTGCACCCCCGACCTGTTCCCCGAGGTGATGGCGGCGGCCCTGGAGAAGCGCCCGCTGCCGATACCCGACCCGGCCTGACTCCGGGACGGCACCGTGCCCGCCGTGCCGCGGGCCGGCCGGAGCCGGGCCGGAGCCGTCCGGAGCCGCGGGTCTCACCGGGCCCGTCCCCGCCCGGTGAGACCGCGCAGACCACCCGCGGGCACGCAACCACGCCCATACGACGGCACTGCGTGCCAGTGAACGCGGCATCATGTGACAGGTATCACCGCGCGTGTGTGACCCTCGATTTAGGGAGCCCCCTCAAGCGGCGATAACCTGCGAGACGGACATGCCGCGCGCTCGGACACCGTGTGCGCCTCCCTTGTGACAAGCGGACGTCACGTTGCCCTTCGCGGCACGCCCACGCATCCAACGAACCGCGAGATCACTGATAGGGACGGAAGCGCGTGGACCTGTTCGAGTACCAGGCGAGGGACCTCTTCGCCAAGCACGATGTACCGGTGCTGGCCGGTGAAGTCATCGACACGCCTGAGGCGGCGCGCGAGATCACCGAGCGGCTCGGCGGCAAGTCCGTCGTCAAGGCGCAGGTGAAGGTCGGTGGCCGCGGTAAGGCCGGTGGCGTGAAGCTGGCCGCCACCCCGGACGAGGCCGTCGCCCGCGCGACGGACATCCTCGGCATGGACATCAAGGGCCACACGGTCCACAAGGTCATGATCGCCGAGACCGCTCCGGAGATCGTCGAGGAGTACTACGTCTCCTTCCTCCTCGACCGCGCCAACCGCACCTTCCTCTCCATCGCCTCCGTCGAGGGCGGCATGGAGATCGAGGAGGTGGCGGCCACCCGCCCCGAGGCCGTCGCCAAGACCCCGATCGACGCCATCGACGGTGTGGACGAGGCCAAGGCCCGCGAGATCGTCGAGGCCGCCAAGTTCCCGGCGGAGGTCGCGGACAAGGTCGCGAACGTCCTGGTCAAGCTGTGGGACACCTTCATCAAGTCGGACGCCCTGCTGGTCGAGGTCAACCCGCTGGCCAAGGTCGCCTCCGGTGAGGTCATCGCCCTCGACGGCAAGGTGTCGCTGGACGACAACGCCGAGTTCCGCCACGACTGGGACGAGCTCCACGACAAGGCCGCCGCCAACCCGCTTGAGGCCGCCGCCAAGGAGAAGGGCCTCAACTACGTCAAGCTGGACGGCGAGGTCGGCATCATCGGCAACGGCGCCGGTCTCGTCATGAGCACCCTGGACGTCGTCGCGTACGCCGGTGAGAAGCACGGTGGCGTCAAGCCCGCCAACTTCCTGGACATCGGTGGCGGCGCCTCCGCCCAGGTCATGGCGAACGGCCTGGAGATCATCCTGGGCGACCCGGACGTGAAGTCCGTCTTCGTGAACGTCTTCGGTGGCATCACCGCCTGCGACGAGGTCGCCAACGGCATCGTGCAGGCCCTGAAGCTCCTGGAGGACCGCGGCGAGAAGGTCGAGAAGCCGCTCGTCGTCCGCCTCGACGGCAACAACGCCGAGCTGGGTCGGAAGATCCTCACGGACGCCAACCACCCGCTGGTGCAGCGCGTCGACACCATGGACGGCGCGGCCGACAAGGCCGCCGAGCTGGCCGCCGCCAAGTAAGTACGAGGACGAGGACTCAAACCACCATGGCTATCTGGCTCAACAAGGACAGCAAGGTCATCGTCCAGGGCATGACCGGCGCCACCGGCATGAAGCACACCAAGCTCATGCTCGGTGACGGCACGAACGTCGTGGGCGGCGTGAACCCGCGCAAGGCGGGTCAGACCGTGGACTTCGACGGCACCGAGGTACCCGTCTTCGGCACCGTCAAGGAGGCCATCGAGGCCACCGGCGCCAACGTCTCCGTCATCTTCGTGCCGGAGAAGTTCACCAAGGACGCGGTCGTCGAGGCCATCGACGCCGAGATCCCGCTGGCCGTCGTCATCACCGAGGGCATCGCCGTGCACGACACGGCCGCGTTCTGGGCGTACGCCGGCAAGAAGGGCAACAAGACCCGCATCATCGGCCCGAACTGCCCCGGCATCATCACCCCGGGCCAGTCGAACGTCGGCATCATCCCGGGCGACATCACCAAGCCGGGCCGCATCGGCCTGGTGTCGAAGTCCGGCACGCTGACCTACCAGATGATGTACGAGCTGCGGGACATCGGCTTCACCACCGCCGTCGGCATCGGTGGCGACCCGATCATCGGCACCACCCACATCGACGCCCTGGCCGCGTTCCAGGACGACCCCGAGACCGACCTCATCGTGATGATCGGTGAGATCGGCGGCGACGCCGAGGAGCGTGCCGCGGCGTTCATCAAGGAGAACGTGACGAAGCCGGTCGTCGGTTACGTCGCGGGCTTCACCGCGCCCGAGGGCAAGACCATGGGTCACGCCGGCGCCATCGTCTCCGGCTCCTCCGGCACCGCACAGGCCAAGAAGGAGGCCCTGGAGGCCGCGGGCGTCAAGGTCGGCAAGACCCCGACCGAGACGGCGAAGCTGGCCCGGGAGATCCTCTCGGCCTGAACGGCCTAGCCACCGCCGGCAGGCCCGCCCCCTCGCCCGGGGCGGGCCTGCCGACGTTTACCAGGCGCTGCGCAGGAGCGCGGACCGCTCCCGCCTCCGCGAACGCGCCCCGCCCCCATCCGCCGAACGGCCCCACCCCAAGGCGAGGCCCGATGCGGAAGCCGGCAGCCCCGCCCACGACGGGAGCCCCGGCCCCAACGCGGGACGCTCGGCTCCACGGCCGGACACCCGGCCGCGCCGCCGGCCGGACCAGCCCGCCACCGGTCGGCCGGACCAGCCCCGCGCCACCCGGACGGCCGGACCAGCTCCCCGCCGCCCAGCCGGCCGGTGTTCACCGCGGCTGTGGGAACACTCTCTCCGGGCCGCTGGTCTCCGCCTTTCTCAGTTTCTCCCGTAGGGCTCGCTCCTCCCGTGACAGCGGGCCCATTTCTCCCCCCGCGGGCACGCCGCGCACCGCCTGTGCCGGAGCGACCGGTGGTTCGTAGCGGGTCGGTGCCGTCCGCAGCGTGAGCGTCGTCGCGCCGACGATCGTCACCGTGAAGGCGATGGCCGCCCGGGTCCAGAAGACGTTCCGGCGCTCGGAGCCGGTGCGTACGTGTGTCGGCCGGGCCGCGTTCAGCCGCTCGGCCGACGCCAGTTCGAGCAGCCGGCGGTGGAGTGCGGTGGGATCGGCCAGCTCCGGCAGCCGCGCGGCCACCGCCTCGCGCGCATGGGTCAGCCGGTTGGCGGCGGCCGGGGTGCTCGCCTCCGTCTCCGCCGCCGTCTCCGGAAGGTCGAGCCCCACACCGTCATACAGGACGAGGGTGCGCCGGTATGCCGGCGGCAGGGTGAGCAGCGCGTGCAGCAGTTCCCGGTCGGCCGGGTCGGCGGGCGGGGGTTCCGCGGACCGGTGGCGGGGGCGGAAGCGGTGCCAGGGGGAGAGCGCGCAGTCGTACGCCACCGCCCGCACCCATCCGGCCGGATCCCGGTCCCGGGCCACGTCCGGCCAGCGCTGCCAGGCCAGCTGGAAGGCCCGTTCCACCGCCTCGCGGGCCAGCTCCCGGCGCCCGGTGAGCAGATAGGTCTGGCGTACGAGGGCGGGGGCGCAGAAGGCGTAGAGGGCGTCGAAGGCTTGATCGGGTGTCAACTGCTGCGGCCGGCCGGACGGGACATCGGGCTCCTCGGCCCGTTGCTCCGCTCCGGCGTCCGCGGTGTCCGGGGCGGTCCGCCCGGACGGGTCCTGAGCCGGTGTCAGGGGCCGGGACCGGCGCAGGCGTCGGCGGCTGCCCGACGGTCGCGGGCCGGCAGGGTTCTGCGTCGTCACCATGCACCCTTTCGTACGAAAAAGAACATAAACATATATTGGGCGACACAGCGGGGGTTCGCCCGTTACACCGGGAAAGCGCGTGTCGTTGGGAGCATGGCGTGCGTGATCCGGATGACCGTGCGCCCCTCGTCGTCGTCGCCCGCCCTCTCCCGGCTGCGCGACCGCTCGCCCGGACTCGCCGCGAGCCTGCTGGGCGGAGCCGTCGCGGCCGGCCTGGGTCTCGGCGTCATGGCGGTCCTCGTCATGGTGCTGTGGGTCAGCTCGCCGTACCCCGACAGCGGACCGGCCGGTGCCCTGCATGTCACCGCCGCCCTGTGGCTGCTCGCGCACGGCGTCGAACTGGTCCGCACCGACACGCTGTCCGGCGCCCCCATGCCCGTCGGCGTCACCCCGCTACTGCTGCTCGCCTTGCCGGTGTGGCTGCTGTACCGGGCGGCGCGGGAGGCCACCGACGCGTCCGCCGAACCGGACGGCCCGCCGCCGGTGCCCGCGCGCACGGCGTGGACCGGCGTGGTCCTCGGCTACCTGGGGGTCGGCGTCGCCGCGGCGCTGTACTGCTCCGGCGGCGAACTGCGTCCCCACTGGGGCTGGCTGACGGTATGTCTTCCGGCCGTGGTGGCGAGCGCGGCCGGTGCCGGGGTGTGGTCGGGCCACGGCTGCCCGCCCGAGCCCCTGCTGCGCGTGCTCGCGGTGCTGCCGGAACGGGTGCGACGGCCGGTGTTCGGCACGGACGAGCCGGCCCGGCTGGGCGCGGCGGTACGGGCCGCCGGCGCCGCCACCGCGGTGCTCCTCGGCGGCGGCGCCGTGCTGGCCGGGGTGTCGCTGGTGTGGCACGGCGCGGCGGCGCGGACGTCCTTCCTCCAGCTGACGGAGGGCTGGACGGGCCGGTTCGCCGTGCTGCTGCTCGGCGTCGCGCTGATCCCCAACGCCGCGCTGTGGGCCGCCTCCTACGCCCTCGGCCCCGGGTTCGCCCTCGGCGCCGGACACGTGGTCGACCCGTTCGCGTCCGACCCCGCCCCGCTGCTGCCGCCGTTCCCGCTGCTGGCCGCGGTGCCGGAACCGGGTGCCGGTACGCCGCAGCACTGGGTGGTGGGGCTGGTGCCGGCGGTGGCCGGGATGACGGCGGGGTGGTTCGTGGCGCGGGCGGCGGTACCGCCACCGGGGCCCGGGGAGCCGGCCCGGGCCCGCTGGTCGGCCGGCCGGACCGCCGGGGTGGTGCTGTTGACGGCGGTGGTCTGCGCGGCGGCCGTAGCCCTGCTCACCGCGCTGGCCGGCGGTCCGCTGGGCGTGGCCGCGCTGTCCCGGTTCGGCCCGCTGTGGGCGCGCGCCGGGGGAGCGGCCGGGCTCTGGACGCCGGTGTTCGCGCTGCCGGTGGCGCTGACCGTCCGCGGCTGGCGGCTGCTGCGCGGCCGGCATCCGCGTTCCGGCGAAGGCCCGGCGCAGGGCGCGGAGGCGGAGGCGGGGGCGGGGAGTACGGCGCCGAAGGGGATGGAGGCGCGGAGTACGGCGCCGGAGCGGGCGGAGGCACGGGGTACGGCGTCGAAGGGGGAGGAGGCACGGGGCGCCGCGCCGGAGGGGGTGCAAGGGGAGGAGGAGAAGGACGGAGCCGAGACGGCGGCCGTGGCGCCCCCGGCCTCGGCGGGGACGGGGGCGGCGGCCGGAGGGAAACCGGATTCGGGCCGGACGTCGGATCCGGGCCGGACGCCGGACCCGGGCCGGACACCGGACCCGGGCCGGACACCGGACCCGGGCCGGACACCGGACCCGGGAACGGGCGCTGCCGGGACGCAGGCTCGGGCCGACACGGGGCCGGCACCGGCCGACCGTGGGGACGGCGCCGGCGCCGGGCGGTGGGGCTGGGGCAGGAGGAAAGCGTCCGGGCGGGCGCAGGCCGCGGCCGAGGTCGCCGAGGAGGACCTCTACGACTTCCTTCCGGCCGAGGACCCGTTCCCCACGCCGTTCACCGAGTCCCGCGCCGGGGACTGGCACGACGACGTGTCCCGCGCCTCCCGCTGGTCGGCCCTGAGGCAGGCCGCGTCCGGTCCCGCCCCCACACCGGCCACCGACCCGCGCCTCACCGACCCGCCCCTCGCCGGGCAGCCCCCTGCCGAGCCACCCCTCGCCCAGCAGTGGCAGGCCGCGTCCGGTCCCGCCCCCACACCGGCCACCGACCCGCGCCTCACCGACTCACCCCTCGCCGGGCAGCCCCGCGCCGGGCAACCCCCCGCCGAGTCGTCACCTGCCGAGCCACCCCTCGCCCAGCAGTCATCCGCCGAGCGGTCTTCCCCCGGACAGCCGCCCGCCGGTCATAAACCGCCGGTGCCCCGTCCCGGCGGCTCCTCTGGGTGAGCGGCGCCGGGCGGTAAGCGGACTCAGCCGTTCTGGTCGCCCAGTACGCCCCGCAGTTCGCGCGGCAGCAGGGTCTCGCAGGACTGCTTGGCCTCGTGGGTGAGGGCGTCGCCGACGCAGGTGTAGTAGTCGCGGTAGACCAGCTGGACGGTGAACGTCGAGGCCACCAGGACCAATGCCAGGGACGCCGTGACCAGGCCGCCGATCGCCGCCGTCGTATGGGGCCGGCCGGGCGGCGCCGCCGGGGCGTCCGGGGTCTGGCCGCGCGGCTTGGCGCGCAGCGCGCTGCTGCCCCAGTACAGGGACAGCGCCCCCAGCAGCAGGGCCACGTACGGCCAGCTGAACAGGACGAAGAAGACGGCCCACATGCCGGAGAGCAGGGCGTACCGCGCGCGGCGCTGGGCCGGGTCCCTCGGGTCCCAGCGCATGCCGGGGCCGGTCGGTCCGCCGGGCCGCTGCGGTCCGCCGCCCGGCCGCTCGCCGAAGCCGTCGGGGGAGCGGCCGGGCTGCCGGTCACTCCACTGACTGCCCCAGGGCGCCCCGCCCCCGGGCCCCGGCCCCTGACCCGGGGCGCCCTGTCCCTGTCCCTGACCGGAACCCTGTCCCTGACCGGAACCCTGACCCGCGCCGGGGCCTCCCCACTGACCGGACCCGGGGCCCTGCCCCGCGCCGGCCTCCGGCCACGGGGCGTACCCGTGCCCCTGATCCCGCTGTCCCGCGCCGGGGCCCTGCCCCGGCCCGTACCCGGGGCCGTCCGCGTCCCCGGGATTCCCCGGGTTCCGGGGCCGCCAGGGCCGGTCCGGAGTGCCCTCCGGCGGCGGCGCGAACGGATTGTCGTCCTGCCGCTCGCCACCCTGTCCGTAGCCACCCTGCCCGGATCCGCCCTGCCCCGAGCCGCCGTGTCCGGAGCCGTCGCCCCCGCCTCCCGGGGTGCGGGCCGGCGGCGAGGACGGGCGCTCGCGCAGCAGTGCGGCGCCCCGCTCGCCTCCCTGGGCCGGGCGCGGCGGGAACGTGAGGTGTCGCAGGCTGCGATCGGGCATCAAAAGAGCGTCTTCCCCTAGGTGACTACGGCGGTTCCGTCGTGAGCTTCCTCTCCCAGAACGCACCGCACGACGACCGCGTTCCCGAGGTTGCTCTTTCGTGATTCCCCGCGAACGCTACCGTCCGGCCGGCCACCCGTCCCGAGGGGCCCGTCCGGACTGC
Organism: Streptomyces nogalater; assembly: GCF_039532885.1. Taxonomy (NCBI): domain Bacteria; kingdom Bacillati; phylum Actinomycetota; class Actinomycetes; order Kitasatosporales; family Streptomycetaceae; genus Streptomyces; species Streptomyces nogalater. The sequence continues at coordinate 164,049 of NZ_BAAASM010000032.1, forward strand.
CGGTATCGTTGCTGACGGCCGGCCGCTTCGTAGACTTCCCCGTATCCGGGGGCGTGAAGCATTCGTACGACCGTACAAACCGGCCGAACGTGAATCGCAACCCGAGAAAGGGCCCCATCGTGGCCGCCACCTCCGCCGGCCCGGCAGTCAAGCGCCTCGTCGTGCTGGTCTCCGGCTCCGGCACCAACTTGCAGGCGCTGCTGGACGAGATCGCCGCCGTCGGCCCCGAGGCGTACGGCGCCCGGGTCGTGGCCGTGGGCGCCGACCGGGACGGCATCGAGGGGCTGGCCCGGGCCGAGCGCGCCGGCATCGCCACCTTCGTGCGGAAGGTCAAGGACTACGGCACCCGCGAGGAGTGGGACGCCGCCCTCGCCGAGGCCGTCGCCGCCCACGAGCCCGACCTCGTGGTCTCCGCCGGGTTCATGAAGATCGTCGGCAAGGAGTTCCTGGCCCGGTTCGGCGGACGCTTCGTCAACACCCACCCCGCCCTGCTCCCCAGTTTTCCCGGCGCCCACGGCGTCCGCGACGCGCTCGCGTACGGCGCCAAGGTGACCGGCTGCACCGTCCACTTCGTTGACGACGGCGTCGACACCGGGCCGATCATCGCCCAGGGCGTGGTCGAGATCCGGGACGAGGACGACGAGAGCGCGCTGCACGAGCGCATCAAGGAAGTCGAGCGAAGGCTGCTCGTAGAGGTCGTGGGACGGCTTGCCCGCCACGGCTATCGCATTGAGGGACGAAAGGTAGTTATCCAGTGACCGCCGAGAGCAACGCCAAGCGGGCCATCCGCCGTGCGCTTGTCAGCGTCTATGACAAGACCGGGCTCGAAGAGCTGGCCCGCGGGCTGCACGAGGCCGGTGTGGAGCTGGTCTCCACCGGCTCCACGGCCGGCCGGATCGCCGCCGCCGGCGTCCCCGTCACCAAGGTCGAGGAGCTCACCGGCTTCCCCGAGTGCCTGGACGGCCGGGTGAAGACCCTGCACCCCAAGGTGCACGCGGGCATCCTCGCCGACCTGCGCCTGGACAGCCACCGTGAGCAGCTCGCCGAGCTGGGCGTGGAGCCGTTCGACCTGGTCGTGGTGAACCTCTACCCGTTCCGCGAGACCGTCGCCTCCGGCGCGTCGCCCGACGAGTGCGTGGAGCAGATCGACATCGGCGGCCCCTCGATGGTCCGCGCCGCCGCCAAGAACCACCCGTCCGTGGCCGTGGTCACCAGCCCGGAGCGGTACGCCGACGTCCTCGCCGCGGTCAAGGACGGCGGCTTCGACCTCACCGCGCGCAAGCGGCTGGCCGCCGAGGCGTTCCGGCACACCGCGGAGTACGACCTCGCCGTCTCCTCCTGGTTCGCCACGTCCTACGCCCCCGTCGACGACTCCGGCTTCCCGGACTTCCTGGGCGCCGCCTACACGCGCAAGAACACCCTGCGCTACGGCGAGAACCCGCACCAGGACGCCGCTCTCTACGTCGACGGCACCGGCGGCCTGGCCGAGGCCGAGCAGCTGCACGGCAAGGAGATGTCGTACAACAACTACACGGACACGGACGCCGCCCGCCGTGCCGCGTACGACCACGACGAGCCGTGCGTCGCGATCATCAAGCACGCCAACCCGTGCGGCATCGCGGTCGGCGCGGACGTCGCCGAGGCGCACCGCAAGGCGCACGCCTGCGACCCGCTGTCCGCGTTCGGCGGTGTGATCGCGGTGAACCGGCCGGTCAGCAAGGAGATGGCCGAGCAGGTCGCCGAGATCTTCACCGAGGTCATCGTCGCCCCGGACTACGAGGAGGGCGCGCTGGAGGCCCTCACCAAGAAGAAGAACATCCGCGTGCTGCGCTGCCCCGCCGGCCCGGCCCAGAGCATCGAGGTCAAGCCGGTCGACGGCGGTGCGCTGCTCCAGGTCGCCGACCGGCTCCAGGCCGACGGCGACGACCCCGCCACCTGGACGCTGGCCAGCGGTGAGGCGCTCTCCGCCGAGGAGCTGAAGGAACTCGCCTTCGCCTGGAAGGCCTGCCGCGCGGTGAAGTCCAACGCGATCCTGCTCGCCAAGGACGGCGCCTCGGTCGGCGTCGGCATGGGCCAGGTCAACCGCGTCGACTCCTGCAAGCTGGCCGTCGAGCGGGCCGGCGAGGAGCGGGCCCGGGGCGCCTACGCGGCCTCGGATGCCTTCTTCCCCTTCCCCGACGGTCCGCAGATCCTGATCGACGCCGGGGTCCGGGCGATCGTCCAGCCGGGCGGCTCGATCCGGGACGAGCAGGTCGTGGAGGCCGCCAAGAAGGCGGGCGTGACGATGTACTTCACGGGCACGCGCCACTTCTTCCACTGAGCCCCGCACCTCGGCGTGATCCCGCCCGCCGCCTGGCGGGCGGGATCACGCGCGGAAGCCGTGCACCCGTCTGGGCGCACGGCTTCCGTGGGGCGCGTACGGTCAGTTCTGGATGACCATGGTGCTCGCGGCCTTGTCGTGCCAGCCCTGCTGGCGGCCGGACTTGTCCCAGAACGGGGACAGGTAGACGACCAACTGGCCGATTCCGCAGGCGAAGCTGCCCACGATGGGGATGATCCAGCGCAGGAAGGACTTGCCCAGGCCCGGCTTCTGGCCGTCCTCGACCTTGACCACGCGGATGCCGACGGCCAGCTTGCCGAGGGTCGCGCCCCACAGGCCGGTCATCAGCCACTCGTAGACCAGGCCGATCAGCGCCATGACACCGATGGCCGCGGCCAGGCCGCTGGCGATGCCCGAACCGGCGTTGTCCATGCAGGTGTCGTAGCCGATCGACGACGGGTCGCACTTCTCGGCCTCGCCGACGATGCCGGCGACGCCGATCGCGATCAGGATGCCGTAGATCACGAGGAAGATGACGCCGTCGATCAGACGGGCACCGCAGCGGCGGCCCATCGAGGCCACGCGCGGGGCCGGGCCACCGGGGAAGCCCGGTGCCTGCGGGTAGCCGTACCCGCCGTCCTGAGGCGGGAGGCCGGGGGCCTGCGGGTAGCCGTAACCGGGCTGGCCCTGCTGCGGGTAGCCGTAGGGCTGCTGGGGGTCCTGGGGCGGACCGTAGCCGGGGTTGGGCGAGCCGTAACTCATGACGGATTTCCTCTGTTAACACTTCGGGGACGGCGCGGAAGGCACGGAGGAACGTCAGGAACTGAGCGGTTTGCCCCCCACCAGACCGCGGTACTGCGCCGATCATCGTCCTGGCAAGAGTCGACATTTGTCCAGCCGGGAAGCTCAGGCGTTGTGCAAGTGCAACATCAACGGGCGAGCCGTGGCACCCGGATTGGAACCCGGAGCGGGTCATCCGCGAGGATGGGGACATGACCGCCCAGATTCTCGATGGCAAGGCCACCGCAGCCGAGATCAAGTCCGATCTGACCGCCCGCGTGGCGGCGCTGAAGGAGAAGGGCGTCACGCCCGGCCTCGGCACGATCCTGGTCGGGGACGACCCCGGCAGCCAGAAGTACGTCGCCGGCAAGCACCGCGACTGCGCCCAGGTGGGCATCGCCTCCATCCAGCGCGAACTGCCCGCAACGGCCACCCAGGAGGAGATCGAGGCGGTCGTCCGCGAGTTGAACGACGACCCGGCCTGCACCGGCTACATCGTCCAGCTGCCGCTGCCCCGGGGCATCGACGAGAACCGCGTCCTGGAACTGATGGACCCGGCCAAGGACGCCGACGGCCTGCACCCGATGAACCTCGGCCGGCTGGTCCTGAACGAGCCCGCCCCGCTGCCCTGCACCCCCAACGGCATCCTCACCCTGCTGCGCCGCCACGGCGTGGAGATCAAGGGCGCCGAGGTCGTGGTCGTCGGCCGCGGTGTCACCATCGGCCGCCCGATGCCGCTGCTGCTCACCCGGCGCAGCGAGAACGCCACCGTCACCCAGTGCCACACCGGCACCCGTGATCTGTCCGCCCACCTCAGGCGCGCCGACATCGTCATCGCGGCGGCCGGCTCCCCGCACCTGATCCGCGCCGAGGACGTCAAGCCCGGCGCGGCCGTCCTGGACGTCGGCGTCTCCCGCAACGCCGAGGGCAAGATCGTCGGTGACGTCCACCCGGACGTCACCGAGGTGGCCGGCTGGATCTCCCCGAACCCCGGCGGCGTCGGCCCGATGACCCGGGCCCAGCTGCTGGTCAACGTGGTCGAGGCGGCGGAGCGCAGTGCCGGCTGAGGACGCCCGCGGGCACGCGGCCCCGACCCTGCGGGAGAGGATCACCGCGGCGGCCGGGCCGGGCCGCGCGCGCCGCTCCCCGCGTGGGGGCGCGGGGCGGATACCCCCCAGGAGATGGCGTACGAAGGACACCGCCCGGCCCGAGGGCGGCGGCCGGGCCGCGCCCGGCGACGCCCCGGCGCCCGCCCGGCAGTGGCCGCTGCTCACCGTCGTCGGCCTGGTCGCGCTCGGCCTGCTGATCACCGCGCTGGACGCGTTCCGCGCGGGCACGCTGATCATCGGCCTCGCGCTGCTGGGCGGCGCGGTGCTGCGCTGGCTGCTGCCCGACGTCGGCATGCTCGCCGTACGCTCCCGCTTCACGGACATCGCCACGTACGGTTTCCTGGGCCTGGCCATCGTGCTGCTGGCGCTGATGATCCAGCCCGACCCGCTGCTGAAGCTGCCCTTCCTGAAGGACATCCTGCACTTCACGCTCACCAAGTAGCGCACGCCGTACGCCAGGTGGCCCGCTCCTCCCTCCCCGGGGGCGCGGGCCACCCGCCGTACCTCCCCGCTCCCGGCCGCCCGTGTGCGTACGGCCCCGGGAACTGGGATCCTTGGTCAGCGCATCCCTGTGGGTGGCCGGGGTGTGTGAGATCGACAGCACGACCGGGGGAAGAGGGGGAAACCCATGCCTCGATGGAAAGCCTTGCCGGACGATCTGGACCCGCAGATCAAGGAGTTCACCGTCGGACTGCGGCAACTCGTGGACCGCAGCGGTCTGGACGTCGCGGCACTGGCCGACCGGACGGGCTACGGTACGACGTCCTGGGAGCGGTACCTGGGCGGCCGGCTGCTGGCGCCCAAGGGCGCGGTCATCGCCCTCGCCGAGGTCACCGGCGCCCCTCCGGGCCCGCTGACCACCCTGTGGGAACTGGCCGAACGTGCCTGGAGCCGGGCGGAGCTGCGGGACGGCAGCACGTTGCAGGCGCTGCGGATCGCGGAGGGGGAGAGCGACCCGAAGAGCGCCGGCAAGGGAACCGGACCGGGTCTCGGCAAGGGCGTGGGCCGGGCTGTCGGGAAGGGTGCCGAAGTCAGCGCCGGACAGGGCGTCGGCAAGGGACTCGGCAAGAGCGTCGGCAAGGGGGCCGGCAAGGGCTCCGGGACGGGCGGCGCCGGTACCGCCGTGGCACCGCGGAGCGCCCGCCCCGGCTGGGTCTCGGCGGCCATCCCCGCCCAGCCGTCGGCCCGGGACGCCGACACCGACGCCCGTGACGGCGAAGCGGACGGCCCGGAGAGCGAGGGCGGCGCGGGTACGGCCGGCCGGAACGACACCGGCCCGGCACCCGACGGCGGCCCGGCACGCGGCGGCGGCTCCGGCCGGGCGAGCGGGAGCGGCGGGGGCACGGCCACCGACAGCGGCTCCGGCGCGCGGGCGACGGCCGCCGGAGGGGCGGTCACCGAAGGCCGTTCCGGTGGGCGTACGGCCGGTGGTGGCACGGTCGGTGACGGTCGTTCCGGTGCGCGTACGGCGGATGGTGGCCGTAAGGTCTCCGGTGGCTCCGGTGGGGCGGGCGTGCCCGTCAAGAACTCCTGGGGCGTGGCCGGTTACCGGGGGCCCTCCCCGGCGAGCGCCCGTCCGGGTGCCCGGCCCGCGGGCCGGGCGAACGGAGCCGCGGCCGCCACCCCGGCCGCTCCCCTCGGCGGTCCGGCCGGAGTCGACGCCACCCGGCCCCTCGGCGCCCCGCCCGCCGGCACCGCGCCCGGCCCCGCCCGTGCCCCCGAGGGGCGCCCCGCGCCGGGGGAGCGCTCGTCCGCGCGCCGGCAGCAGGTGGTGATGTTCTTCGCCGGACTGGTCGGCGTACTCGCCCTCATCGGCGGCGTCTTCTACTTCACCCACCGCGACGGCGACGGCCCGGCCGGTGCGGCCAAGTCGCCCTCCCCGTCGGCCTCCGCCCCGGTCGGTCCGCCCCCCGGCGTCAAGTGCGCCGGCTCCGCCTGCACCGGCAAGGACGCCGAGGCCATGGGATGCGGCGGCGAGCAGGTGACCACCGCCAAGACCGCCACCGTCGGCACCACCACCCTGGAGGTCCGCTACAGCAAGGTCTGCGGCACGGCCTGGGGCCGGATCACCAGCGGCGCGCCCGGCGACACCGTGCGGGTCACCGCGGGCGGGGAACGGCAGACGGGCGACATCACTGCCGTAGGGGACACCATCGGGTACACCCCGATGGTCGCCGTACGGAACGCGGCCCAGGCCAGGGCCTGTGCCACGCTCGCCTCGGGCCAGAAGGGCTGCACGGAGTGAGAAATTCCGGTCCGCGTGCATAGCCTGCCGGATCCTGGGCACGCGAACCGTACCCCCACGGGAGACCGGAACTCCGGCCCCCACAGGCGGCCGTCGTCGTCCCTCCTCTCCCGGACGGCGGACGGCCGCCTTTCGTATGCGCCCCCACCACGGCCGTCCAGGCGATACGTCCCCCTGGTCCCCTTGTGGGGTGAGCCACACGGCCCCGGGGGTCTCACATGCCGGATGCGCGATAGCCTGACCGCTGATCTCTCTTGATACCAAGAGATCGATCATCCGCCCGGGGCAGGGACGCCCCACCGCCAGCTGTCATACGGAGAACGCCATGACCCGCACTCCCGTGAACGTCACCGTCACCGGCGCGGCCGGCCAGATCGGTTACGCCCTGCTCTTCCGCATCGCCTCCGGCCAGCTGCTCGGCGCGGACGTTCCGGTCCGGCTGCGCCTCCTGGAGATCACGCCGGCGCTCAAGGCCGCCGAGGGCACCGCGATGGAGCTGGACGACTGCGCCTTCCCGCTGCTGCAGGGCATCGACATCACCGACGACCCGAACGTGGCCTTCGACGGCGCCAACGTGGCCCTGCTGGTGGGCGCCCGCCCGCGCACCAAGGGCATGGAGCGCGGTGACCTGCTGGAGGCCAACGGCGGCATCTTCAAGCCGCAGGGCAAGGCCATCAACGACCACGCCGCGGACGACATCAAGGTGCTCGTCGTCGGCAACCCGGCCAACACCAACGCGCTCATCGCGCAGGCTGCCGCGCCGGACGTCCCGGCCGAGCGCTTCACCGCGATGACCCGCCTGGACCACAACCGCGCGCTGACCCAGCTCGCGAAGAAGACGGGCAGCTCGGTCGCCGACATCAAGCGCCTGACCATCTGGGGCAACCACTCCGCCACCCAGTACCCGGACATCTTCCACGCCACCGTCGCCGGCAAGAACGCCGCCGAGGTCGTGAACGACGAGAAGTGGCTGGCCGAGGACTTCATCCCGACCGTCGCCAAGCGCGGTGCCGCGATCATCGAGGCCCGTGGCGCCTCGTCGGCCGCCTCCGCCGCCAACGCCGCCATCGACCACGTCCACACCTGGGTCAACGGCACCGCCGAGGGTGACTGGACCTCCATGGGCATCCCGTCGGACGGCTCCTACGGCGTCCCGGAGGGCCTGATCTCCTCCTTCCCGGTCACCTGCAAGGACGGCAAGTACGAGATCGTCCAGGGCCTGGACATCAACGAGTTCTCCCGCGCCCGCATCGACGCCTCCGTCAAGGAGCTGGCGGAGGAGCGCGAGGCGGTCCGCGGCCTCGGCCTCATCTGAGCGTCCGGAGGTGACTGCGGCGGCCGGCGTGGGCTATAGTTGATCACACACCGGCCGCCGGAACTCCCGGAAGCCGACTGTGCGTTGGTGGTCCAAGGAAAGACGCCCCGCTTCCTGCGGGGAGATGCAGGTGCAAGGCCTGCCCGGCGCTCCACACACGAGGTCCCCTCCCGCGACGGCGGAAGGGGACCTCGTCGTTTGCGGCGTTGACGTTCGCGGCGTTGACGTTTCCGGCGCTACGGCCGCCGCAGCAGCGCGACGCCGGCCCGGTCGGTGTCCTCCGCCCGTCCGTTCAGCCGGTGCACCACGGCCCACCGCCCGTCCGCCATCGCCCCGGCGAACACGGACGCGTCCCGGGTGGCGCCGTTGTGCCAGGTGAGCGGCCCCGCCGACTGCCACCCCACGGCCGGCTCGCCCAGCCGCCGTTCCACCAGCAGCGCCACGACGAGCGCGGCGACCGCGCGCGGTGTCGCCCACAGGCCGCCCGCCGGGAGGATCGCCCCGTCCATCGTCCAGGGCCTGCGCCGCGTCCCCGGCAGCAGACCGGGTGCCGTGAGCCGCCGTGCGGGAGCCGGGCGGACGGTCACCTCGGTGACGCCCGCCGGCCGCAGGACGTACGCCTGCAGCAGTTCCTCGTAGCCGGCCCCGCCCGCGGCGGCCAGGGCGGCGCCGAGGACGGCGTACCCGAGGTTGGAGTACTCCTCGTCCCCCGGCGGGCGCACGGCGACGGTGTCCAGGCCGCGGACCAGCCGCTCCAACTCCGCGTGGCCGAAAGTCGCGTACGGGTCCCGGGGGCCGAGGCCGGGCGGCAGCCGGGGGAGTCCCGAGGTGTGCCGGGCCAGGTGCAGCAGGGTGATCCCGGTGCCGGGCGGTGCCGGCAGCCACCGCTCGACCGGGTCGTCGGGCGCGGCCACGCCCGCCTCCGCCAGCCGGGCGAGCAACGTGCCGGTCAGCGCCTTGGTGAGGGAGCCGATCTGCACATAGCGGTCCACCGCGTGTCCGTTGCCCACCCGCGGCGGGGCCGCGTCGGTCAGCACACAGGTCGGGATACGGCGCACGGCGGTTCCTCTCGCTCGGGGCCCGCATTGTGCGCCGCCCCCCGAAACCAACCGAACGTTTCACGCCACCCGATCCTGTGTCGTGGGGGTTGTCGGAGTCGGCCGGGGTGGGTGGACGGAGGGGCGGTGGCCGAGGGGGACCAGGGGGGCCGCCAGGACCGTCAGGCCCACCAGCCCGATGGCCAGCGTCCAGGACGTCATCGCCTGGGCGCGGCGCTCGGGCCCGGCCGGGTGCACCAGGATCGACATCGTCGCCGGGGTGATCAGCGCGGCCCCGGCCCCGGACAGGCCCCGGCCCGCGATCAGCAGCGCCGGGCCGGGGGCCAGCGCACTGGCCGCGGCGCCCGCGGCGAACAGGGCTGCCGCTGCCCTCGCCGCCGGCGGCGGCCAGGGCCCGGTTGCGGCGGAAGGCCGAGGTGACGTCCGAGCGGTTCGCGGGGGCGGCGGGGCACCTCGTCGTCTCCCGGCGCGGCAGACAACGCGGGCCCGTCGACGACGCTCTCGCCGGGCTCGGTCTGGAGTGCCGGGTGGTGGGCGGCGTCGGCAGCTGTCCGGCCTCCCTGTTCGTGCTGCGCGACACCGACCTCATCGGGTTGATCACCGAGGGGGGCCGCCCGCCGGCCGACGCCCTCGGGCTGGTCCCCTTCGAGATCCCGCTGCCGCTGCCCACGATGGCGGTGGGGTTCGCCTGGCACCCGCGCCACGACGCCGATCCGGCCCACGCCTGGCTGCGCGACCGCGCACGGGAGCTGCTCACACCGGGACGGGCGACCGGCTAGTCAGGGCTCGCCTTCCGTTTTCGTCCGTTATCACCCCCGTTTTTCGTGACGCCGAGCACGTTCGGCCATCGATTCCGCATGCGGAGCCGGAGCCCTGGGCAGGCGGCGACGGTCCCCGAGCGTGACATGCGTGTGACACAGGGGCACGGAACAGGAACGGAAGGCAACACCGATCATGGCGGACAGAACGGAACGACAGCCCCAGGCGACCATCCACGCGGACGGCGCGTGGCTGGCAGCGGTCTCCGGCGCGACCCGGGAGATCCTCGACCCCGCGGACGCCCGGCCGTTCGCCGTGGTCGCCGAGGGGGACGAGAGGGACGCCGACCGCGCGGTGGCCGCCGCCCGGCACGCCTTCGACCGCGGCCCCTGGCCCCGCACCCCGGTCGCCGAACGCGCCGCGCTGCTGCGCCGCGTCGCCGCTCTCCTCGTGCGCGACCGCGAGGAACTCGGCCTGCTGGAGAGCCGGGACGCGGGCAAGACCGTCGAGGAGGGCCGGGTCGACATCGACTGTGTCGCCGACGCCTTCCGGTACTTCGCCGATCTGGTCGCCGCCGAGGCCCCCGGCCGGGTGGTCGACGCGGGCTCGCCCGACATCCACAGCGTGGTCGTCCACGAACCGGTCGGCGTCTGCGCGCTGATCACCCCCTGGAACTATCCGCTGCTCCAGGCCAGTTGGAAGATCGCCCCGGCGCTCGCGGCCGGCAACACCTTCGTGATCAAGCCCAGTGAGATCACCCCGATGACCACCATCGCGCTGATCGGGCTGCTCACCGAGGCCGGCCTGCCCGCCGGCGTGGCCAACCTCGTCACCGGCCCCGGCCACACCGTCGGCGCCCGGCTCGCCGAGCACCCCGGCGTCGACCTGGTCTCCTTCACCGGCGGTCTGGCCAGCGGGACCAAGGTCGCCCAGGCCGCCGCGCCCACCGTCAAGAAGGTCGCCCTCGAACTCGGCGGCAAGAACCCCAACGTGGTCTTCGCCGACGCCTGCGCCACCGAGGAGGGTTTCGACACCGCCGTGGACCAGGCCCTCAACGCGGCCTTCATCCACAGCGGCCAGGTCTGCTCGGCCGGCGCCCGGCTCATCGTCGAGGAGTCCGTCCGCGAGCGCTTCGTCGCCGAACTCGCCCGCCGCGCCCAGAAGATCAGGCTCGGCCGCGGCACGGCGGACGGCGTCGAGTGCGGCCCGCTCGTCTCCGAGCAGCAGCGCGCCAAGGTCGAGGCGTACGTCGCCTCCGCCCTCGAAGAGGGTGCCGTCCTGCGCTGCGGCGGCAAGCGGCCAGACCCCTCACCCGAGCGCCCCGCGACCGGCTGGTTCTACGAGCCCACCGTCCTCGACGCCTGCCACCGCGAGATGCGCGTCGTCCGCGAGGAGGTCTTCGGCCCGGTCCTCACCGTCGAGACCTTCCGCACCGAGGAGGAGGCCGTCCGCCTCGCCAACGACACCGAGTACGGCCTGGCCGGCGCGGTCTGGAGCGCGGACACCGCCAAGGCCCGCAGGGTGGCGTCCCGGCTGCGGCACGGCACCGTCTGGATCAACGACTTCCACCCCTATCTGCCGCAGGCGGAGTGGGGCGGCTTCGGCAGGAGCGGCACCGGCCGCGAACTGGGTCCCGCCGGGCTCGCCGAGTACCGCGAGACCAAGCACGTCTACGAGAACCTCGCGCCGAAGCCGGTGCGCTGGTTCGCCGGCTGACCCCTCCCGGCTCGCCGGCCGGCCTCCCGCGGCCCGCCGGCCGGCCCCTCGGTTCACGGGCCGCCCCCTCGGTTCGCGGGCCGCCCCCCTCGGCCCACCGGCCGGCGGTCCTCCCTCAGCTCCCCCCGTCCCGAGTCCCTGGAGTAGTACCCCCCATGTCCGACAGCACCCCCCACGTCTACGACTACGTCGTCATCGGCGGCGGCACGGCCGGCTCCGTCATCGCCTCCCGCCTCACCGAGAACCCGGATGTCACCGTCGCCGTCATCGAGGGCGGCCCGAGCGACGTCGGCCGCGACGACGTCCTCACCCTGCGCCGCTGGATGGGCCTGCTCGGCGGCGAACTCGACTACGACTACCCGACGGTGGAGCAGCCCCGCGGCAACTCCCACATCCGGCACAGCCGCGCCCGCGTCCTCGGCGGCTGCTCCTCGCACAACACCCTCATCTCGTTCAAGCCCCTGCCCTCCGACTGGGACGAGTGGGAGGCGGCCGGCGCCAAGGGCTGGGGCGCCGTCCCCATGGAGGCCTATTTCGCCCGCCTGAAGAACAACATCGTCTCCGTCGACGAGAAGGACCGGAACGCCATCGCCCGCGACTTCGTCGACGCCGCCCGGTCCGCGCTCGGGGTACCCCGCGTCGAGGGCTTCAACCGCGCGCCGTTCACCGAGGGCGTCGGCTTCTTCGACCTCGCCTACCACCCGGAGAACAACAAGCGCTCCTCCGCCTCCGTCGCCTACCTCCACCCGGTGATGGACGAGCGTCCCAACCTGACGATCCTGCTGGAGACCTGGGCGTACAAGCTGGAGCTGGACGGCACTCGCGCCGAGGGCGTGCACGTGCGCACCAAGGACGGTGAAGAGCTGCTCGTCCGGGCCCGCGAGGAAGTCGTACTGTGCGCGGGCGCCGTCGACTCCCCGCGCCTGCTGCTCCACTCCGGCATCGGTCCCCGGGCCGACCTCGAAGCGCTCGGCATCCCCGTCGTACACGACCTGCCGGGCGTCGGCGAGAACCTGCTCGACCATCCCGAGTCGGTCATCGTCTGGGAGACCCACGGCCCGATCCCGGAGAACTCGGCGATGGACTCCGACGCGGGCCTGTTCGTGCGCCGCGACCCGGAGCACGCCGGACCGGACCTGATGTTCCACTTCTACCAGATCCCGTTCACCGACAACCCGGAGCGCCTCGGCTACCAGCGGCCGGAGTTCGGCGTCTCGATGACCCCGAACATCCCCAAGCCGAAGAGCCGCGGCCGTCTGTACCTGACCAGCGCGGACCCCGCCGTCAAGCCGGCCCTCGACTTCCGCTACTTCACCGACGAGGACGACTACGACGCCCGGACCCTGGTCGACGGCATCCGCATCGCCCGCGAGATCGCCAAGACCGAGCCGCTGGCCGGCTGGCTCAAGCGCGAGGTGTGCCCCGGCCCGGAGATCACCGGCGACGCCGAGCTGAGCGAGTACGCCCGCAAGGCGGCCCACACCGTCTACCACCCGGCCGGCACTTGCAAGATGGGCGCCGCCGACGACGAACTCGCCGTAGTGGACCCCGAGTTGCGCATTCGTGGCCTCGACGGCATCCGTATCGCCGACGCGTCCGTCTTCCCGACCATGACCGCCGTCAACCCGATGATCGGGGTGCTCATGGTCGGGGAGAAGGCCGTCGACCTGATCGGAGGTGACCTGCGATGACCCTCACCGTCCCCACCCGCAAGCCGCCCACCACGGCCGAGCCCGTCTTCTCGGTGTCCGGCCTGTGGAAGGTCTTCGGCCCCAAGCCCGAGCGCGTCCCCGCCGACCCCGAGCTCAGCGCGCTCACCCCCGCCGAGCTGCGCTCCCGCACCGGCTGCACGGCCGCCGTCCGGGACGTCTCCTTCGACGTCCGCAAGGGCGAGGTCTTCGTCGTCATGGGGCTGTCCGGCTCCGGCAAGTCCACCCTGGTCCGCTGCCTGACCCGGCTGATCGAGCCGACGGCGGGCACCATCGCCATCGACGGCGAGGACGTCCGCGCGATGGACCGGGCCCGGCTGCGCGAACTGCGCCGGCACCGGGCCGCGATGGTCTTCCAGCACTTCGGTCTGCTCCCGCACCGCACGGTCCTCGACAACGTCGCCTACGGCCTGGAGATCCAGGGCGTCGGCCGGTCCGAACGCCGGGAACGCGCCGCCGAGTTCGTCGCCAAGGTCGGCCTGGCCGGCATGGAGAAGCGCCGCCCCGGCCAGCTCTCCGGCGGCCAGCGCCAGCGGGTGGGGCTGGCCCGGGCCCTGGCCGTGGACCCCGAGGTGCTCCTGTTCGACGAGCCCTTCAGCGCCCTGGACCCCCTCATCCGCCGGGACATGCAGGACGAGGTGACCCGGCTGCACCGGGAGGAGGGCCGCACGATGGTCTTCATCACCCACGATCTGAGCGAGGCCCTGAAGCTCGGCGACCGCATCGCGCTGATGCGCGACGGCCGCGTGGTGCAGCTCGGCACGCCCGAGGAGATCGTCGGCGCCCCGGCCGACGACTACGTCCGCGAGTTCGTCCGGGACGTGCCCCGCGAACAGGTGCTGACCTGCCGCACCGCCATGCGCCCGGCGTCCGCCGAGGACGCCGCGCACGGCCCGGCCCTGCGCCCCGAGGCCACCGTCGCCGAGGCCATCGAGGCGGTCGCCCGTGCGGGCACCCCGGCCCGGGTGATGGACGCGGGCCGCTGCGTGGGCGTGGTCGACCACGACCGGCTGCTGGGCGTCGTAGCAGGCGTCACCCCCGAAGCACCGACCACGACCACGACCACACAGCCCCCCGCACCACTGCCCGACGAAGCCCCCACAGCCACGAGCACGTCCGGCGCCGCAGCCGGGCGCGACGCGGCCGCCGCGGGCGCGACCGGTGCCGTATCCGGGGGTGCCGCCGTCACGGGTACGCCCGGTGCCGCAGCCGGAGGCGACCCTGCCGCCGCGGGCGCGACCGCCGTAGTCGAGGGTGACGCCTTCGCCCCGGGCGGTGAGCGCCGGCCGGCGTCCCAGGCCCCGGCGCGCGGTACCCGGGGGGCCGTCTGATGGCAACGCTCACCTTCCCGACCTCCCGGACCAAGGCCCCCCGCCTGCTCAAGAGCCGGGCCGCCGCCAAACTCCTCTTCCTCGCCCTCCTCACCGCCGTCCTCCTCCCCCTCCTGAACCGCTGGGGCAACGGCACCTGGCCCCACGCGCTCACGGTCAGCCTCGACAAGCCCCTCGCCTCCGCCAGCGACTGGGTCATCGACAACCGGGACAGCCACCCCCTGTTCCTGTACTTCCTCGGCCACCTCAGCAACGCGGTCGTCATCGCCGTACGCGCCGTCTACCTCACCCTCCTCGCGGCGGGCTGGGCCGGTGTCACGGCCTTCGGCGCCCTGCTCGCCTGGCGCCTGGCCGGTCTCCGCCTGGCCGCCGGGACGGCCCTCGCCTTCCTGGTCTGCGGAGCCCTCGGCATGTGGGTGCCGACCATGCAGACCCTCGCCCTGATGGTCGTGGCGGTCCTCGCCTCCGTCGTCGTCGGCGCGCTCCTCGGTCTCGCCGCCGGCCTCTCCGACCGGCTCGACCGCGCCCTGCGCCCGGTGCTGGACACCATGCAGGTGCTCCCGGCCTTCGCCTACCTCCTCCCCGTCGTCCTGGTCTTCGGCATCGGCGTCCCCGCGGCCGTCCTCGCCACCGTCGTCTACGCCGCCCCGCCGATGGCCCGGCTCACCGCGCTCGGCCTGCGCGGGGCCGACCCCGAAGTCCTGGAGGCCGTGGAGTCGCTCGGCGCCACCCGCCGCCAGCGGCTGCTGACCGCCCGGATCCCGCTGGCCCGGCAGGAGCTGCTGCTGGGCCTCAACCAGACGATCATGATGGCGCTGTCCATGGCCGTCATCGCCGCCGTCATCGGCGCCGGCGGCCTCGGCGACCGCGTCTACCAGGCGCTCGCCTCGGTCGACGTCGGCGCGGCCCTGGCCGCCGGCATCCCCCTCGTCCTGCTCGCCATCGTGCTGGACCGGCTCACCGGTGCGGCGGGCGACGCCACCGCCCGCCCGAAGACCGCCTCCCGCCCGGAGTCCGCCGGCCGGCCGAGGATCACCGGCTGGGCCCTCACCCTGGCCGGCACCGTCGCCGCCGCCCTCGCCGCCCGGCTGCTCGGCGCGACCGACTGGCCCGCCGGCTGGACCCTGGACATCGCCGGAGCGGTCAACCGGGCCGTCGACTGGATGACCGACCACCTCTACTCCGGTGTCCCGGTCGTCGGCGGCACCGCCGACTGGGCGGGTCACTTCACCACCTGGGTCCTCGACCCGGTCCGCGCCGGACTCCAGGGGATGCCCTGGTGGTCGGTGCTGCTCGTGGTCGCCGCCCTGGCCTGGCTCATCGGCACCTGGCGCACCGCGCTGACCGCCGTCCTCGCCATGGCCGCGATCGGTGTGCTCGGCGTGTGGGAGCCGTCGCTCGACACCCTCTCCCAGGTGCTGGCCGCCGTCGCCGTCACCCTCGTACTGGGCCTGGCCACCGGTGTCGCCGCGGCCCGCAGCGACCGCGTCGACCGCGCCCTGCGCCCGGTGCTGGACGTCTTCCAGACCATGCCGCAGTTCGTGTACCTGATCCCGGTCGTCGCCCTGTTCGGCGTCGGCCGCGCCCCCGCCGTCGCCGCGGCCGTCGTCTACGCCCTGCCGGCCGTCGTCCGGATCACCGCGCAGGGCCTGCGCCAGGTCGACCAGGCCGCGCTGGAGTCCGCGCGCTCGCTCGGCGCGACCGGACGGCAGCAGCTGTGGCAGGTGCAGCTCCCGCTCGCCCGGCGCGCGCTGCTGCTCGCCGTCAACCAGGGCGTGGTCCTGGTCCTCGCCGTCGTCATCATCGGCGGCCTGGTCGGCGGCGGCGCCCTCGGCTACGACGTCGCCTTCGGCCTCGCCCAGGGCGACCTCGCCACCGGCCTGGTGGCCGGCGCCGCCATCGTCTGCCTGGGCCTGATGCTCGACCGGGTGACCCAGCCGACCCGGCGCCGCGCGGGGAAGGGAGCCTGACATGCGCCGTACCGCGATCACGGCCGCCGTGGCCGCCTTGGCCCTGACCACCGGCTGCGGCGCCGCCGACATGACCAAGCAGGCCAGCCCGTTCGCCAACGCCCGGGGCGCGAAGACGGTCACGCTGTCCGTGCAGTCCTGGGTGGGCGCACAGGCCGACGCGGCCGTCGTCCAGTACATCCTGGAGCACAAGCTCGGCTACCGCGTCGACACCGTCCAGGTGGACGAGGTGCCGGCCTGGGACGCGCTCAGCCAGGGCCGGGTCGACGCGCTCCTGGAGGACTGGGGTCACCCGGAGCAGGAGAAGCGCTACGTCGAGGAGAAGGGGACGGTCGTGTCCGGCGGCGGCCTCGGGGTGACCGGCCACATCGGCTGGTTCGTGCCGACCTACCTCGCGAAGCGGCACCCGGACATCACCGACTGGCGGAACCTGGACAAGTACGCCTCGCTGTTCCGCACCGCCGAGAGCGGCGGCAAGGGCCAGCTGATGGACGGTTCCCCGTCCTACGTCACCCACGACAAGGCCCTGGTGAAGAACCTGAAACTGGACTACCAGGTCGTCTTCGCCGGCTCCGAGGCCGCGCAGATCACCCAGATCAAGCGGTTCGCCAAGGAGAAGAAGCCCTTCCTGACGTACTGGTACGCACCCCAGTGGTTGTTCGAGAAGGTGCCGATGACAGAGGTGAGGCTGCCGCCGTACAAGGAGGGCTGCGACGCGGACCCGGCGAAGGTGGCCTGCGGCTACCCGCACACCCCGCTGAAGAAGTACCTCAACGCGGGCTTCGCGAAGTCCGGCGGCAAGGCGGCGGCCTTCCTGAGGAAGTTCCGGTGGACCACCGAGGACCAGAACGAGGTGGCCCTGATGATCGCCGAACAGAAGCTGTCCCCGGCCGAGGCGGCGAAGAAGTGGGTGGACGGCCACCCGTCCGTCTGGAAGAAGTGGCTGACCTGACCCGCCGCCCCCGGCCGACGCCGCCGCCCCCGGCCGACGCCGCCGCCCCCGGCCGACGCCGCCGCCCCCGGCCGACGCCGGCGGATCCGGTAGTCCCGGTGGGCCCTACGGCAGCAGCCCGGCCGCGATCTCCCGCAGCACGGCCGTCGCCCGCCGCTGGAGGCCCGGTCCGAACGTGACCCGGGTGGCCCCGAGTTCGCCGAGCGCGGCGGGCGAGGGGCCGTCCCCGGCCGGCCGGCCCATCAGGTTCAGCGGGCCCTCGATCCCCGACCGCAGCAGCGGCACCACGTCCGCCGGGGCGAGGATCGGGTACACGCAGTCGGCGCCCGCCGCGCGGTACAGCGCGGCCCGCTCGATGGCCCGTTCCGGATCGCCGTCGCCGTGGACGAAGACGTCGACGCGGGCGTTGACGAACAGCCGGCCGGCGGCGGCCTCCCGCACCCCGGCGAGGAACTCGGCGTGCGCGTGCGGGTCCTTGAGGACACCCCCGTCGGAGTCCTCAAGGTTGCAGCCCACGACACCGGCTTCCAGCAGCCGTTCGACCAGCTCCGCGGGCGCGAGCCCGTAACCGCCCTCCACGTCCGCCGAGACCGGTACGTCCACCGCCCGCGCGATCCGGGCGACGGCCGCGAACATCTCGTCGGCCGGGGTGGCCCCGTCCTCGTACCCGAGGGAGGCGGCCACCCCCGCGCTCGGCGTGGCCAGCGCCGGGAACCCGGCCTCCGCGAAGACCCGCGCGGCGGCGGCGTCCCACGGTCCGGGCAGCACCAGCGGATCGCCCGGGGCGCGCCCCCGGTGCAGGGCGCGGAACTCCTCCGCCTTGCTCATGGCTGCCGCCCTCCCGGTGGAACCCGGCGGCTGACCATCAGGCGGTTCCAGCCGTTGATGACGGTGATCAGGGCGATGAGGTGGGAGAGTTCCGCCTCGTCGAAGTGTTTGGCGGCGGCCTCGTACACCTCGTCGGGAACGAAGCCCGCCGTGAGCACGGTGACCGCCTCGGTCAGCGCCAGCGCGGCCCGCTCCCGCTCGCTGTACAGGCCCTCGGTCTCCTCCCAGGCGTTCAGGAAGTGGATGCGGTCCTCCGACTCGCCGTGCCGCCGGGCCAGGCCCAGGTGCATGTCGAGGCAGAACGCGCAGTGGTTGATCTGCGAGGCGCGGATCATCACCAGTTCGGCCAGGCCGAGGTCGCCGAGCCCCTTCTTGGCCGCCGCGCTGACGGCGGCCATCGCCTGGAAGACCTTCGGGTCGAGCAGCTGGGTACGGTTCACTTGTGCTGCCCCGGGTGGTAGTGGCCCGGAGGCGTCCGGGTGGACACGCCGAACCGGTTCCAGGCGTTGATGACGGCGATGGCGGCGATCAGCTGGGAGAGTTCGGCCTCGTCGAAGTGCTTGGCGGCCCGCTCGTAGACCTCGTCCGGCACGAACCCGTCCGTCAGGACCGTGATCGCGTCGGTCAGCTCCAGCGCCGCCAGCTCCTTCTCGGTGTAGAAGTGCCGGGACTCCTCCCAGGCGCCGAGCTGGATGATCCGCTCCACGCTCTCGCCGGCCGCGAGGGCGTCCTTGGAGTGCATGTCGAGGCAGCGCGCGCAGTGGTTGACCTGGGAGGCGCGGATCTTGACCAGCTCGCGCAGCCGGGGGTCCAGGCCCTGGTTGGCGACGGCGTCCAGCTGGATCATCGCCTTGTAGACCTCGGGCGCGTGCTGGGCCCAGCGCAGCCGCGCCGGCTCCTCGGGGGCGTAGGTGACGGGTTGTTCGTGAGTGCTCATGTCTTCGACCCTAGAAGCGAGGCAGCCCAGAGGTATGGTCCATTCCCATGGCGGAATCATGGGCCACTTTGGGCGTCGACCTGCATCTCGAACCGGCCCTCGCGGGCGGTGTGCGCCGGGGCCTGACCGACGCCCTGCGGGACGCGGTGCGCACCGGCCGGCTCGCCCCCGGCACCCGGCTGCCGTCCTCCCGGACCCTCGCCGCCGACCTCGGCATCGCCCGCAACACCGTCGCCGAGGCCTACGCCGACCTGGTAGCGGAGGGCTGGCTCACCGCCCGGCAGGGCTCCGGCACCCGGGTGGCGGACCGGGTGGTGGCCCCGCCGCCCGCCCCGTCCGGGCCGGGCCGCCGGGAGCCCGGCCGCCCCGCCCACAGCCTGGTCCCCGGCACTCCCGACCTCGCCGCCTTCCCGCGCGCCGAGTGGCTGAAAGCCGCCCGCCGGGCGCTGGCCACGGCCCCCTTCGACGCGCTCGGCTACGGCGACCCGCGCGGCCGGCGCGAGCTGCGCACCGCCCTCGCCGGCTACCTCGCCCGGGTCCGGGGCGTGCGCGCCACCCCGGACACCGTCGTGATCACCGCCGGCACCTCGCACGCGCTGCGCGTCCTCGGCGCGATGCTGCGGGCGCGCGGGGCGGACACGGTCGCGGTGGAGTCCTACGGCCTCGACGTCCACTGGCGGCTGCTGCGCGCGGCGGGCCTGGCCACCCCCGCGCTGCCCTACGACGCGCTCGGCACCGACCCGCGCGCGGCGGACGGTGCCGCGGCGGTCCTGCTCACCCCGGCCCACCAGTTCCCGACGGGCACCCCGCTGCACCCCGACCGGCGGGCCGCCGTCGTGGACTGGGCGCGGCGCACCGGCGCCCTGGTGCTGGAGGACGACTACGACGGCGAGTTCCGCTACGACCGCCAGTCGGTCGGCGCCCTCCAGGGCCTGGACCCCGACCGGGTGGTCTATCTGGGCACCGCCAGCAAGTCCCTCGCGCCCGGGCTGCGGCTGGGCTGGATGGTGCTGCCGCCGGCCCTGGCGGAGGAGGCGGTGGCGGCCAAGGGCCACGTCGACACCTGCGGGGCGCTGGACCAGCTGACGCTGGCCGAGTTCCTCACGTCCGGTGCCTACGACCGGCACGTCCGCTCCGCCCGCCTGCGCTACCGGCGCCGCCGGGACGCCCTCGCCGCGGCCGTGGCCCACCGGGCGCCGGCGGTGCGGGTCACGGGCATCGCGGCCGGGCTGCACGCGGTGCTGCGGCTCCCGCCGGGCCTGGAACAGCCGGTGGTCCAGGCGGCCGGCCTCCAGGGCCTGGCCCTGCACGGCCTGTCCTACTACCGCCACCCCGACGCGCCGGCCGACCCCTCGGACGCCCTGGTGGTCGGCTACGGCACCCCTCCACAGAGCGCGTGGGCGGGCGCGCTGGAGGCACTGTGCCGGGTGCTGCCGTAGCGGCGCGGGCGCGCCCGCGGGCCACCCCGGTTGGGTGTACGCGCGCCCCGTCTCTAGGCTGGCCGCCGAACACTCGTCCGACGGGGGAGACACATCATGGCGCACACCGCACGGCAACTGCGCTCCGGAACGGTCGTCCTGGGCGGCATGGGCCTGTTGGCCGCCGCCCTCACCGCCTGCTCGTCCGACCCGGACAAGCGCTGTGTGGACCGCGACAGTTACGACGTCTCCAAGGGCTACAAGGTCGTCTCCGACAAGGACTGCAAGACGTCGGGCGGGAGCGGCGGCTCCTCCTCGGGCAGGAAGAAGCCCGTCAGGAAGGGCGCCGAGCGACCGGTCAACGCCGCCTGGTACTACGAGGGCAAGGAGAAGAACGGCTGGGTCGACGGCGGTTCCTTCTACAAGTCCGGCGGGTCGGGCGGAGGTTCGGGAAGCGGCGGCTCGGGTGGTTCGTCGTACGACAACGGCGGGGTGAGCCGCGGCGGCTTCGGCGGCGGCCACGGCTCCTCCGGCGGCTGACCGGAGGACGCGCATGGAACGCCGTACCACGACCCCCCGCCCCGGCTGGCAGCAGACCGTCGAGGCCCAGGGCCTCGTCTATCCCCTCACCCGGTACCCCGACGACTCGCTGCGGCCGTACTGGGACGAGAGCGCCTACTACGTCTTCTCCCTCAAGGAGGTCGAGGCGCTGGAGGAGACCGTCGCGGAACTGCACCGCATGTGCCTCGCGGCGGCGGCGCACATCGTGGCCGAGGACCGGCTGGCCGACCTTGGCATCACCGACGGGCGGGTGGCCGCCGCGGTCACCGATTCCTGGCACCGCCGCGCCGAACTGCCGTCCGTCTACGGCCGGTTCGACCTGCGCTACGACGGCACCGGCCCGGCGAAGCTGCTGGAGTACAACGCGGACACGCCCACCTCGCTGGTGGAGGCGGCCTCCCCGCAGTGGTTCTGGATGGAGGAGCGTTTTCCCGGCGCCGACCAGTGGAACTCCCTGCACGAACGCCTGGTGGAAGCCTGGCGCGCCCAGGCCGCGCTGCTGCCGCCCGGCGCCCTGCTGCACTTCGCGCACTCCGCCGCCGACGAACTCGGCGAGGACCTGATGACGGTCGCCTATCTGAAGGAGACGGCGGAGCAGGCCGGCCTGGCCACCGACTGGCTCGCCATGGAGGAGATCGGCTGGGACTCCCTCTCCGGCCGCTTCGTCGACAACCGGCTCCGCTTCATCCGGGGCATCTTCAAGCTCTACCCCTGGGAGTGGCTCACCACCGACGCCTTCGGCGGCCACGTCCTGGACACCCTGGACAACGGCGGCGGCACCGGCAGCACCCTGTGGATCGAGCCGGCCTGGAAGATGCTGCTGAGCAACAAGGCCCTGCTGGCGATCCTGTGGGAGCTGTACCCCGGCCATCCCCATCTCCTCCCCGCCTACCTCGACGGCCCCCGCGACCTGGCCACCACCACCGGCTACGTGGCGAAGCCCCTGCTGGGCCGCGAGGGCGAGGGCATCACGGTCCACGAGCCGAACACCCCGCCACCCCTGCGCGAGGACCCCTGCTGCTACCAGCAGCTGTCCCCCCTCCCCGCCTTCGACGGCAACCACGTCGTCCTGGGCACCTGGATCGTCGCCGGCGAACCGGCGGGCCTCGGCATCCGCGAATCCACGGGCCTGATCACCGACGAGTACGCCCGCTTCCTGCCCCACGTGATCCTCTAGGCCGCCGCGCCCCCGAACAGCGCCTCCACCGCCCCCCGCGCGTGTCCCGCCGCCGACGGGTCGCCTGTGATGCCCGCTGTGACCATGGCGCCCTCGGCGAGTAGGTGGACGGGTTCGGTGAGCGGGAGGCCCGTGGCGTTGACCCAGGAGGCGAGCTGGGCGTGGAAGGCGCGTTTGTGGGAGCGGACCTCGGTCAGGACCGCCTCCGAGGTGGCGCCCAGCTCCCCGTGGGCGTTGATCCAGGCGCAGCCGCGGAAGCCGGGCTCGGCGAACCACGCGGCGAGCCAGTCGAAGACCGCCAGGACCCGTTCGCGGGGGTCGGTGACGCGCTCCACGTGGGCGGCCAGGCTCTCCCGCCAGCGCCGGTCGCGGCGCCGGAGCATGGCGACGACCAGGTCCTCCTTGGTCGGGAAGAGCCGGTAGATCCGTTTCAGGGGCAGTCCGGACGTCTCCCGGACCCGGTCCATGCCGACCGTCTGGAAGCCGTGCGCGTAGAAGAGCGTCTCGGCGGTGTCCAGCAGTGTCTCGCGGTCCAGGTGGTCCTGTTCCTCGGTGGCGGGGGCGGGCATCCGGGCTCCTCGGTGTCTCCTTGACGTTGAGAACGGTCGTTCTCTACCTTAGCCGCAGCGATGGAGAACGACCGTTCTCGACCATAGGAGGCCGCCGTGCCCGAAGGACGCCCGCCCTACCCGCCGTTCACCCTGGAAACCGCCCGGCAGAAGGTCCAGGCGGCCGAGGACGCCTGGAACACCCGCGACCCCCACCGGGTGGCCCTCGCCTACACCGAGGACTCCGTCTGGCGCAACCGCGACCGGTTCCTCACCGGCCGGGAGGAGATCGTCGCCTTCCTCACCGCCAAATGGCGCCGGGAACTCGACTACGCGCTGCGCAAGAGCCTGTGGAGCTTCCACGAGGACCGCATCGCCGTCCGCTTCCAGTACGAGTGCCGCGACACCGACGGGCAGTGGTGGCGCTCCTACGGCAACGAACTGTGGGAGTTCGACGCCCACGGCCTGATGCGCCGCCGCGAGGCGAGCATCAACGACGTGGCCATCGAGGAATCCGACCGGCGTATCTTCGGGCCCCGGCCCGCGGACGAGCGCGGCACCGACCTCCCCCTGCGCTGATCAGGCGCCGAGCAGCACCGCCCGCAGCTGTTCCACGCCCCAGTCCAGATCGTCCTCGCCGATCACCAGCGGCGGCGCGATCCGGATCGTCGCCCCGTGGGTCTCCTTGACCAGGACCCCACGGGCCAGCAGCCGCTCGGCGATCTCCCGCCCGGTGCCCACCGCGGGGGAGACGTCCACCCCGGCCCACAGCCCCCGCCCGCGCACCGCCGTCACCCGGCCCGTCCCGGCCAGCTCGCCCAGCAGCCGGTGCAGCCGCTCGCCCAGCCGGGCCGCCCGCTCCTGGTACTCCCCGGTCCGCAGCATCGCGATCACCTCCAGCGCCACCGCGCAGGCCAGCGGATTCCCGCCGAACGTCGACCCGTGCTCACCCGGCCGGAACACCCCGAGCACCGCCG
The DNA here is from genome assembly GCF_039532885.1 of Streptomyces nogalater. Classification (NCBI taxonomy): domain Bacteria; kingdom Bacillati; phylum Actinomycetota; class Actinomycetes; order Kitasatosporales; family Streptomycetaceae; genus Streptomyces; species Streptomyces nogalater. The sequence goes on from NZ_BAAASM010000032.1 coordinate 187,759, forward strand.
CGCTCGACACCACCGCCGACACCGGCACGATCCCGCCGCCCAGCGCCTTGCCCAGGACGTACACATCCGGCACGACCCCCTCGTTCTCGCACGCGAAGGTCCGCCCGGTCCGGCCCAGCCCGGACTGGACCTCGTCGGCGACGAAGAGCACGTTCCGCTCGCGGGTCAGCTCCCGCACCCCCGCCAGATAACCGGCCGGCGGCACGATCACCCCCGACTCGCCCTGCACCGGTTCCAGCAGCACCGCCACCGTGTTCTCCGTCAGCGCCCCCCGCATCGCCGTCAGGTCGCCGTACGGCACGATCTCGAACCCCGGCGTGTACGGCCCGAAGTCCGCCCGCGCCGCGGGATCCGTGGAGAAGCTGATGACGGTCGTCGTACGGCCGTGGAAGTTGCCGCCCGCCACGACGATCTTCGCCATCTCCGCAGGCACCCCCTTCACCCGGTAGCCCCACTTCCGGGCCGTCTTGACCGCGCTCTCCACCGCCTCCGCGCCCGTGTTCGCCGGCAGCACCATCTCCATCCCGCACAGCTCGGCCAGCTCCGCGCAGAACGCCGCGAACCGGTCGTGGTGGAAGGCGCGGGAGGTCAGCGTCAGCCGCTGAAGCTGCCGCCGGGCCGCCTCGACCAGCCGCGGATGGCCGTGCCCGAAGTTCAGCGCCGAGTAACCGGCCAGCAGGTCCAGATACCGCCGCCCGGCCACATCCGTCAGCCACGCCCCCTCGCCCGTGGCGATCACCACCGGCAGCGGATCGTAGGTGGGCGCGCAGTGCGCGTCGGCGAGGGCGATGAGGTCTTCTTCGGCAGCGGTCACGGACTCTCCCGGATCGGCCCGGATACGACGATGACCTCCTTCTTAACCCCGCTCGCATGGTGGACGCGGGATCTTCCCCGCCCGGCGCGCCCGGTAGGCTGACACCCGGGCCGTGACTGGCGCGCTGGGATGGGACAGACCATCAGGGAGCGGCCCGAGCGGTAAGAGTGCCGTGCGCCTGGGCCGAACGTGAACGCTGTACGCACACCGTCCGGAGGTCCCCGATGCCCGAGAACGCCGCCCCCCTCTCCACCGAGTCCACCGCCTTCCGCGCCGCCCTCGACGTGATCCGCGCCGTGGAGCCGCGCGTCGCCGACGCCATCGGCCAGGAGGTCGCCGACCAGCGCGGGATGCTCAAGCTGATCGCGTCCGAGAACTACGCCTCCCCGGCCACCCTGCTCGCGATGGGCAACTGGTTCAGCGACAAGTACGCCGAGGGCACCGTCGGCCGCCGCTTCTACGCCGGCTGCCGCAACGTCGACACCGTCGAGGCCCTCGCCGCCGAACACGCCCGCGAGCTCTTCGGCGCCCGCCACGCCTACGTCCAGCCGCACTCCGGCATCGACGCCAACCTCGTCGCCTTCTGGGCCGTCCTCGCCGACCGCGTCGAGGTGCCCTTCCTGGAGAAGGCCGGCGCCCGCCAGATCAACGACCTCACCGACGCCGACTGGGCCGAGCTGCGCCAGGCCTTCGGCAACCAGCGCATGCTCGGCATGTCCCTGGACGCCGGCGGCCACCTCACCCACGGCTTCCGCCCGAACATCTCCGGCAAGATGTTCGACCAGCGCTCCTACGGCACCGACCCCGCCACCGGCCTGATCGACTACGACGCCCTGCGCGCCCAGGCCCGCGAGTTCAAGCCGCTGATCATCGTCGCGGGCTACTCCGCCTACCCGAGGCTGGTGAACTTCCGGATCATGCGGGAGATCGCCGACGAGGTCGGGGCCACCCTCATGGTCGACATGGCCCACTTCGCCGGCCTGGTCGCGGGCAAGGTCCTCACCGGCGACTTCGACCCGGTCCCGCACGCCCAGATCGTCACCACCACCACCCACAAGTCGCTGCGCGGCCCGCGCGGCGGCATGGTGCTGTGCGACGACTCCCTCAAGGACCAGGTGGACCGCGGCTGCCCGATGGTCCTCGGCGGCCCGCTCCCGCACGTCATGGCCGCCAAGGCCGTCGCCCTCGCCGAGGCCCGGCAGCCCGCCTTCCGGGACTACGCCCAGCGCATCGTCGACAACTCCCGCGCCCTCGCCGAGGGCCTGACGCGCCGCGGCGCCACCCTCGTCACCGGCGGCACGGACAACCACCTCAACCTGATCGACGTCGCCACCTCCTACGGCCTCACCGGCCGTCAGGCCGAGGCGGCCCTGCTCGACTCGGGCATCGTCACCAACCGCAACGCCATCCCGGCCGACCCGAACGGCGCCTGGTACACCTCCGGCATCCGCGTCGGCACCCCCGCGCTGACCACCCGCGGCCTCGGCACGGCGGAGATGGACGAGGTCGCGGCCCTGATCGACCGCGTCCTGACCACCACCGAGCCGGGCACCACCAAGTCCGGCGCCCCGTCCAAGGCGAGCCACGTCCTGGACGAGAAGGTCGCCGACGAGATCGCCCACCGCGCCACGGACCTGGTGGCGGGCTTCCCGCTCTACCCGCAGGTCGACCTCGGCTGAAGAGCCCCGTAAGGGGCGCGGGGCCGCATGCGACATGCGGCCCCGCCGCGCGGGCGCGAGCAGCCACAGGCGGCCCGCAGTTCCCCACGCACCGAACCCTTCACACTCTCTGCGACAATGAAAAACATGGCTGACCGACCTCGCGTGCTCTCCGGCATCCAGCCCACGGCTGGCTCGTTCCACCTCGGCAACTACCTCGGTGCCGTCCGCCAGTGGGTGGCCCTGCAGGAGTCCCACGACGCCTTCTACATGGTGGTCGACCTGCACGCGATCACGGTCCCGCAGGACCCGAAGGAGCTGCGCGCCAACACCCGCCTGGCCGCGGCCCAGCTGCTGGCCGCCGGTCTGGACCCCGACCGCTGCACCCTCTTCGTGCAGAGCCACGTCCCCGAGCACGCCCAGCTGGCCTGGGTCATGAACTGCCTCACCGGCTTCGGCGAGGCGTCCCGCATGACCCAGTTCAAGGACAAGTCCGCCAAGCAGGGCGCCGACCGGGCCTCCGTCGGCCTGTTCACCTACCCGATCCTCCAGGTGGCGGACATCCTGCTGTACCAGGCCCACGAGGTGCCGGTCGGCGAGGACCAGCGCCAGCACATCGAGCTGACCCGGGACCTGGCCGAGCGCTTCAACGGCCGCTTCGGCGACACCTTCACGATCCCGAAGCCGTACATCCTCAAGGAGACGGCGAAGATCTACGACCTCCAGGACCCGACGGTCAAGATGAGCAAGTCGGCGTCCACGCCGAAGGGCCTGATCAACCTCCTGGACGAGCCGAAGACCACGGCCAAGAAGGTCAAGAGCGCGGTCACCGACACCGACACGGTGATCCGCTACGACGCCGAGAACAAGCCGGGCGTCTCCAACCTCCTGACCATCTACTCCACGCTCACCGGCAAGACCGTCGCCGAGCTGGAGCAGGAGTACGAGGGCAAGATGTACGGCGCGCTCAAGACCGACCTCGCCGAGGTCATGGTCGACTTCGTCACCCCGTTCCGCGAGCGCACCCACCAGTACCTGGACGACGCCGAGACGCTGGACGCGATCCTCGCCAAGGGCGCCGAGAAGGCGCGCGCCGTCGCCGCCGAGACCCTCGCGCAGGCGTACGACCGCGTGGGTTTCCTCCCGGCCAAGCACTGAGGCGTACGACCGCACGGGCCCGCGCGGGCAGAGCGCTGCACATCACTTCCGCCGCGCCTGCCCACAAGACACCCGTGGCCGTACAGTCGATGCCAACGGCCGGGTCCAGCCGGCCGAGACGACGACAGACGCGACGACAGGAGACGACGTGGGGACCGTAACGATCGGCGTGTCGATCGCGGTCCCGGAGCCTCACGGCAGCCTGCTCCAGGAGCGGCGCGCGGGCTTCGGCGACGCCGCGGCTCATGGCATCCCCACCCACGTCACGCTGTTGCCGCCGACCGAGGTGGACGAGGCCGACCTGCCCGCGATCGACGCGCACCTGACGGAGGTCGCCGCGGCGGGCCGGCCGTTCCCGATGCGGCTGTCCGGCACCGGCACCTTCCGGCCGCTGTCGCCGGTGGTCTACGTCCGCGTCGTGGCGGGCGCCGAGGAGTGCACCCGGCTCCAGCAGCGGATCCGGGAGGCGTCCGGGCCGTTGGCGCGGGACCTGCTCTTCCCGTACCACCCGCACGTCACCGTCGCGCACGGCATCGAGGAGGCGGCGATGGACCGCGCCTTCGAGGAGCTGGCGGACTACGCGGCCGAGTGGCCGTGCACCGGCTTCGCGCTGTACGAACAGGGCGCCGACAGCGTCTGGCGCAAGCTGCGCGAGTACACGTTCGGGGGGCTGGTCGTACCGACCCAGCCGGGGCACGCGCAGGTGCTCGCCCCGCGCGTCGCGCCGTGACCCGCCCGTAGCGCTACAGCGGAAGCCGCCGGAACAGCGCCCGGGGCGCGTGCCGCAGCGCCGTCGTCAGCAGGCGGAGGGAGCCCGGCACCCACACCGTCTCCGCGTCCCGCCGCAGGCCCAGTTCGACGGCCGTGGCCACCGCCTCCGGGGTGGTGGCGAGCGGGGCGCGCGGACGGCCCGCCGTGGCGCGGGTGCGGACGAACCCGGGGCGTACGACCATGACCCGCACGCCCGTCCCGTACAGGGCGTCCCCGAGCCCTTGGGCGAACGCGTCGAGGCCCGCCTTGCTGGAGCCGTAGATGAAGTCGGCGCGGCGGGCGCGTTCGGCGGCGGCGGAGGACAGCACGACGAGCCACCCCTGGCCCTGGGCCTGGAGGGCGCGGCCGGCGACCAGGCCCGCCGAGACGGCCCCGGTGTAGTTGGTCTGGGCGACCCGGACCGCGCGGACCGGGTCACGCTCGTCGTACGCCTGGTCGCCGAGGATGCCGAAGGCGAGCAGCACCATGTCGACCGGCCCCTCGGCGAAGACCTTGCCGAGGACGCCCTCGTGGGACTCGGGAGCGAGCGCGTCGAAGGCGACGGTGTGGACGTCCGCGCCGAGCGCCCGCAGGCTCCCGGCCGCGTTCTCCAGCGCGAGGGAGGGGCGCCCCGCCAGCCACACCGTGCGGGTGCGGCGGGCGATCAGCCGGCGCGCGGTGGCCAGCGCGATCTCGGACGTGCCGCCGAGGACGAGCAGGGACCGGGGCAGTTCGGTGGCATCCTTCATGACAGCCGACCGTATCGCCCCCATATGACCGTTCCGGCGGCGAAACGCGGTGTTGGCATTCCCGCGCAGCGGGCAGAGTCGGATCATGGACTGGCTGAAGAGGCTGCCCGGCATCGGGCCGATCGTCACCCGCCTGACGATCACCCACGCGTGGCGGTGTTACGAACGGCTGGACCGGGTGAAATGGGCCCGGCTGGCCGCCGCCATGACGTTCGTCAGCTTCGTGGCGCTGTTCCCGCTGCTGACCGTGGCCGCCGCGGTCACCGCCGCCGCCCTCAGCCCGGCCCGCCAGAAGGCCGTGGAGCAGCAGATCGCCGACCAGTTCCCCGGCCTGGCCGACGAGTTGGACCTGACCTCCCTGGTGCACAACGCGGGCACCGTCGGGGTCATCGCGGGCGCGGTGCTGCTGTTCACCGGCATCGGCTGGGTCGGCCAGGTGCGGGACTGCCTGCGCGCGGTGTGGGAGCTGCCGGACCAGGGGGAGAACCCGGTCATGGCCAAGGTGAAGGACACCGTGATCCTGCTCGGTCTCGGCGGCGCCCTGCTGATCACGCTCGCCGCGTCCACCCTCGCCTCGGCCGCCGTCGGCCTGCTCTCCCGGCAGTTCGGTCTGGACGAGCACGGCTGGGGCACCGTGCTGCTGCAACTCGCCGCGTTCGCCGTCGCCGTGCTCGCCGACTTCCTGGTCCTGCTCTACGTCCTGACCCTGCTGCCCGGGGTCGAGCCGCCGCGCCGCCGCCTGCTGGTCGCCGCACTGCTCGGCGCGGTCGGCTTCGAACTGCTGAAACTGCTGCTCAGCGGCTATGTCCAGGGGATTGCCGCGAAGAGCGTGTACGGCGCGTTCGGGGTTCCCGTGGCCCTGCTGCTGTGGATCAACTTCACCGCGAAACTCGTGCTGTTCTGCGCCTCCTGGACGGCGACGGGCAGCAAGGAGACCGAGGTCGCCGAGGTCACCGAGGTCAGGGACGGGTCCGGCGGCGCATCAGGTCCGGCAGCGGCCACCGGCGGTTGACCAGGAACACCCCGCCGCCGAGCAGCAACAGCAGCCCGCCCGCGATGGCCAGGGCGGTCCCGACGCCGCTGGAGCCGGAACCGGCGGGGGCGCTCGCCGCCGCCTTCGCCCCCGGCGCGCCGCCCGTGCCGGGCGACTGCTCCGGGCTCGCCCCGGCGGCGGCGCCGGCCGGCGCGGCGCTCCTGGGTGGCACCAGCTCGCCGACCGGGTTCACCTTGCCGACCGCCTGGAAGCCCCAGTCGAACAGCTTCGCGGTCTCCTTGTAGACCTCGTTGTGCTCGTGCTTCTCCGGGTTCATCACCGTGACCAGCAGTACCTTGCCGCCGCGTTCGGCCACCCCGGTGAAGGTGGCGCCCGCGTGGGTGGTGTTGCCGTTCTTCACGCCCGCGATGCCCTGGTAGACCGGCACGTCGCTGTCGCCGCTCAGCAGCCGGTTGGTGTTGCGGATCTCGGCCGAGCCGATCCTGGCGCTGACCGTCGAGCAGTAGTCGCGGAAGTCCTTCTTCTGCAGGCCCGAGCGGGCGAACAGCGTCAGGTCGTAGGCCGAGGAGACCTGGCCCGGCGCGTCGTAGCCGTCGGGCGAGACCACCCGGGTGTCCAGCGCCTGGAGCTCCTCGGCGTGCTTCTGCATGTCGTCGACGGTCTGCCGCACCCCGCCGTTCATCGCGGACAGCACGTGCACCGCGTCGTTGCCGGACTTCAGGAACACCCCGAGCCACAGATCGCGGACGGAGTAGGTGTCGCCCTCCTTGATCCCGGCCAGGCTGGAGCCGTCGCCCACGCCCTTGAGTTCGGCCGGTGCCACCTTGTGCCGGGTGTCCTTGGGGAACCGGGGCAGCACGGTGTCCGCGAACAGCATCTTCAGCGTGCTGGCCGGGGGCAGCGCCCAGTGCGCGTTGTGCGCGGCCAGGACCTGGCCGGACTCGGCGTCGGAGACGATCCAGGAGCGGGCGGTCAGGCCCTTGGGCAGCACCGGGACCCCGGGGGCGAGGTTGACCTGTGTGCCGGGCATCCCGAGCCGGGCGCCCCCGAGGGTGGACATCTGTGCCGGGGGCGTGGCCGTGGGGGTCGTCGTGGGGGCCGGGGCGGCCAGGGCGGCGGGCGCGGTGACGGCCAGGGAGCACAGCGTGGCGGAGACGACCGGCAGGGACCGCCGTGCACCCCCGGCGCGGACCCGGGCCCCGGACGGCGATACTGGACTCATGAAGCTCAGCCGCCCTGTCTCCTGGTTCCTGCTCGCCTTCGGGGTGTGGAGCTGGGTCATCTGGGTCACTTTCGTCAAGAATCTCGTCAAGGACAGCAGCGGGATGGCCTTCGACGACGGTCACCCGACCGCGTACTTCTGGGTGCATCTGCTGCTGGCGGTCGTTTCCTTCGTATTGGGGACGGTCATCGGCGTCATCGGGTTGCGCGGACTGCGCGCACTGCGCCGTAACTCATAGGCGGACACACGGAAACCCCCGTGCCCGAGGGAGGGCGCGGGGGTGTTCGGGCCGGGATGCGTCCGCTCAGTCGGACTTCTTCTGACCGGCCCTGATGATCTGCTCCACGTCGAGGGCGACCTCGGCACCGACCGAGTCGGGCAGCGTGACCGTCTCGCCGGGGGCGTGCACGCGGTGGCTGGTGTACTCGCTCCCGTCGGGTTCGGTGAGCACGTGGAGTCGCTGGTGCTTGCGGTCGACCACCATGTACACGGGCACCTTGGCCTCGGCGTACGCACCGACCTTGGTCTTCAGGTCGTCCCGCCAGTTGCTGGAGGTGACCTCCAGGACGAGGCGGAAGCAGACCGGGTCGTAGGCGTTGTTCTCGATGAAGTGGTCGTCGATGCCGGCGTCCACGACCACGAGGTCGGGGATGCAGTAGTCCTCGGCGCCGGTGGGGAGCTTGATCGCGACGCTCTGGAGGACCTCGGTCTCACCATCATCGAGGCCCGCGGCAATGAAGGGGCGCATGAGCTTGGTCAGAGCGCGGGCGTGCGGGGCATCCGGTGAAGGGGTCACGAGGAGGTGGCCTCCGATGATCTCGACGCGGTAGCCCGGATGGCGCTCCATGATCTCGTCGGCGATGGCCGTGAGGGAGAACGGCTCGTCGGCGTCGAAGGGCTGCTCGACGGATGCAGCGGACATCGCGTGCCTCCTCGGGGCTCGTGTCGAGAGCATCATCGTAGGCAGTCCACGGGACACGTGTCCCCTTCCCGCCTCTTCACCCGAAAGTGATCACCCGTTCTCCCGGCCCCCGCGCCCCGGGTCCGGCAGGACCCTCGTCATTCCCGGCAGGAAGTCCGTGAACAGCTCGTGGACCTCCATGACGAGGGGCCGCAGTACCCGGAAGCGGGCCAGGGCCACCCCGCGCGCGGTCAGCCGGGCCCCGCGCCGGGCCAGCCGGTAGCTGCGCTCGCGGTTCTCCGTGCGGTCGAAGATCCAGTACAGCACCAGGCCCATCTGCGACAGCCACATCAACTCCGGCAGGACGTCCCGCAGTTCCGGGGCCACCTTGGCCTTGGAGCCGGCCAGTACCTCCCGGTGCACGCTGATGGCCTGCTCGCGGGCGTGCTCGCTCTCCGGGGAGAAGGGGCTGAGCGGGCTGTCGGGGTCGGCGGCGTTCTTGAAGAACTGCACCGCGAACTCGTGGTACGGCCGGGCGATGTCCAGCCACGCGGTCAGCACTCCCGCGAGCCGTGCCTCCAGGTCGGTCTCCCGCTCCAGCACCGACCGGACCGCCGCCTGGTGCTCGGCGGCGATCCGGTCGTAGAAGCCCTGGATCAGGTGTTCCTTGCCCTCGAAGTAGTAGTAGGCGTTGCCGACGGAGACCCCGGCCTCCTTGGCGATGGCCCGCATGGTCGTCTTGTCGTAGCCGCGCTCCTGGAACAACCGCATGGCGGTCTCCAGGATCAGCGCGCGGGTCTGCTCGGACTTGCTGCTCTGGGGGCCGGCCGCCTCGGGGCCGTCGTTCTTCGCGGGCACGGTAGGAGCCTAACGAGTGGCGGGGCCGGCTCCCGCCCTGGACGGCGGTGCGTGGGTCGGGCCCGTGACCGGGTGGCAGGCCCAGGCGTCGGCCCGCTGGTAGGCGCGCCCGCCCCACTGGGTGCCCCGCCAGTCCGCCGCGGTGAGCACCGCGCCGCGGGCCGCCTTCGCGCCCGCCGGGCCGGCGAGCCGGTGGGCGAGCCGGCGGTGCTCGCGCAGCGCCCACAGCACGGTGATCCAGGCGCGCGGGCCCCGGTAGACCTGCCCGGAGTCGCCGACCACGGTGATCTCGTCACGGGTGACGGAGAGGTCCAGCCCGGGGAAGCGGGCGCGGGCCTCGGCCGAGCCGGCCGGCAGCAGCTCCAGCGGGACCAGCCGGGGCCGGCGCGCCAGCCAGTCGCGCAGGTGGACGCCCACGGGGGTCCGGTCGTCGTAGAGGACGGTCAGGGCGCGGACCGGGACGCCGGCGGCGGCCCGGCCCGGTGCGGGGGTCGTGGGGGTCACGCCGGTCACGCCCCGACCCGCGGCGCGATCCACTCCTGCGGCTGGACCGGGGGCACCGGCTCCCGCTCCAGCATCCCGCGCCGGCGGATCCGGTTGAGGACGTACACGTTGCCCAGGTGCATCGCGCCGAGGACCAGGAGGACCACGCCCAGCTTGGTCGACAGGGCCTCGAAGACGCCGCGGGTGTCCGTGATCGTGTCGTCATCGCTCAGGTACAGCGCCACGAAGCCGAGGTTGACGAGGTAGAAGCCGACCACGAGGAGGTGGTTGACGGCGTCCGCGAGCCGGTCGTCGCCGCGCAGTACGTCGGCCAGGAAGATCCGTCCGTTGCGGCTGAGCGTGCGGGCCACCCAGACGGTCAGCGCGATGCTGACGACCAGGTAGATGACGTAGGCGATGACGGTGCGGTCCATGCCCCACCCCTTCTTGAACGCGTTCAAAACGCTGACGGGGATGACTGTAGACCCATTTTTGAACGCGTTCAACCGAAGGTGGGGGCTCAGCTCCTGCGGGCCAGGGCCGGCCGTTTGGAGTAGTCCGTGAAGCCCAGGATGTTGCCCCAGGGGTCGGCGAACTCCACGGTCCAGCCGGTGGCTCCCTGGCTGATCTCGTCCAGCGGCGGGATCCCGGCGGCGGCCAGCTCCCGTGCCGCCGAGCGCGCGTCGGGCACCTCCAGCCAGACCCGCGGCGAGGGCCAGTGCGGCGGCTGGTGGCAGAGCCCCTCCTCGGCGCGCAGCAGGATGCCGGGCGTCTCCGCGCCGACCTTCAGCAGCGCGATCCCGGCCTCGTCCAGCCGGAAGCCCACGGTGAACCCGGCCCGCTCGTAGAAGGCGACGGCCTCGCCGAGGTCGCCGACGGGGAGCAGCACGTTGTCGAAGCCGAGCAGTTCGTACGACTCTTCGTCTGACATGTCGTCACATTAGGTTCCCGGTGCCCGTGAATCGAGGAGCCCCACCGAAGCGGACTTCGGCGGGGCCCGGCGGGGGCGGGGCGCGCGGCACATGCGCGAGGGCCCCGCTCCTGGACGGAGCGGGGCCCTTAGCGGTGCCTCGGCAGGGTCAGTAGCGGCGCGTGATCAGGGCGCGCTTGACTTCCTGGATGGCCTTGGTGACCTCGATACCGCGCGGGCAGGCGTCCGTGCAGTTGAAGGTCGTACGGCAGCGCCACACGCCGTCGCGGTCGTTGAGGATCTCCAGGCGCTGCTCGCCCGCCTCGTCACGGCTGTCGAAGATGAAGCGGTGGGCGTTCACGATCGCGGCCGGGCCGAAGTACTGGCCGTCGTTCCAGAACACCGGGCAGGAGGAGGTGCAGGCCGCGCAGAGGATGCACTTCGTCGTGTCGTCGAAGCGCTCGCGGTCCTCCGGCGACTGGTAGCGCTCCCGGGTGGGCTCGTTCGTCTCCTTGACGACCAGGAACGGCATGACGTCCCGGTACGCCTGGAAGAACGGCTCCATGTCCACGACCAGGTCCTTCAGGACCGTCAGGCCCTTGATGGGCTCGATCGTGATCGGCTTCTCGGGGTTGATGTCCTTGATCAGCGTCTTGCAGGCGAGGCGGTTCTTGCCGTTGATCCGCATCGCGTCCGAGCCGCAGATGCCGTGCGCGCACGACCGGCGGAAGGTGAGGGAGCCGTCGATGTCCCACTTGATCTTGTGCAGACCGTCGAGGACCCGCTCCTTGGGGTCGATCTCCAGCTGGAAGTCTTCCCAGGTCGCCTCGGCCGAGACCTCCGGGTTGAACCGGCGGACGCGGAAGGTGACCGTGATGTAGGGGGAGTCGGCGAAGCCGGGCTCGGGCCGGCCGGCCGCGTCCGCCTTGTCCAGAACAGGGGTAGCCATCAGTACTTACGCTCCATCGGCTGGTAGCGGGTCTGGACGACCGGCTTGTAGTCGAGACGGACGGTTTCCGAGCCGTCGGCGCCGACCTCGCGGTACGCCATGGTGTGGCGCATGAAGTTGACGTCGTCGCGGTTCGGGTAGTCCTCGCGGTAGTGACCGCCGCGGGACTCCTTGCGGGCGAGGGCCGAGACGGCCATGACCTCGGCCAGGTCGAGCAGGTTGCCCAGCTCGATCGCCTCAAGGAGGTCCGTGTTGAAACGCTTGCCCTTGTCCTGGATCGCCACGTTCTTGTAGCGCTCCCTGAGCTCGGCGATCTTCTCGACGGCCGTCTTGATCGTCTGCTCGGTGCGGAACACCATGACGTTGGCGTCCATGGTCTCCTGCAGCTCGCGGCGCAGGGTCGCCACCCGCTCGTTGCCGGTGGAGGTGCGCAGCCGCTCGATCTGCTCGACGACGAAGGACTCCGGGGCCTCGGGCAGCTCGACGAAGTCGGCCTTGGCCGAGTACTCGGCGGCGGCGATGCCCGCGCGGCGGCCGAAGACGTTGATGTCCAGCAGCGAGTTGGTGCCGAGCCGGTTGGCGCCGTGCACGGAGACGCAGGCGACCTCGCCGGCCGCGTACAGACCCGGGACGACCGTGGTGTTGTCCGCCAGGACCTCACCCTCGACGTTCGTCGGGATGCCGCCCATCGCGTAGTGCGCGGTCGGCTGGATCGGGATCGGGTCGGTGTACGGCTCGATGCCCAGGTAGGTCCGCGCGAACTCGGTGATGTCCGGCAGCTTGGCGTCCAGCTGCTCCGGCGGCAGGTGGGTCAGGTCCAGGTACACGTGGTCGCCCTCGGGACCGCAGCCGCGGCCCTCGCGGATCTCCGTGTAGATGGAGCGGGACACGACGTCACGGGACGCCAGGTCCTTCATGACGGGAGCGTACTTCTCCATGAAGCGCTCGCCGTCCTTGTTGCGCAGGATGCCGCCCTCGCCGCGGGCACCCTCGGTGAGCAGGATGCCCATGCGCCAGATACCGGTCGGGTGGAACTGGAAGAACTCCATGTCCTCCAGCGGGATCCCGCGCCGGTAGACCGCCGCCTGCCCGTCACCGGTGAGGGTGTGGGCGTTCGACGTCACCTTGAAGAACTTGCCGCAGCCGCCGGAGGCGTAGATCACGGCCTTCGCCTGGAAGATGTGGATCTCGCCGGTCGCCAGCTCGTACGCGACGACACCGGCGGACTTCTTGACGCCGTCGACCTCGGTGATCAGCTGGTCCAGGACGTAGAACTCGTTGAAGAACTCCACGCCCTCCTTGACGCAGTTCTGGTACAGCGTCTGGAGGATCATGTGGCCGGTGCGGTCCGCGGCGTAGCAGGACCGGCGGACCGGGGCCTCGCCGTGGTTGCGGGAGTGGCCGCCGAAGCGGCGCTGGTCGATGGTGCCGTTCGGGGTGCGGTTGAACGGCAGGCCCATCTTCTCCAGGTCGAGGACGGCGTCGATGGCCTCCTTCGCCAGGATCTCGGCGGCGTCCTGGTCGACCAGGTAGTCACCGCCCTTGACCGTGTCGAAGGTGTGCCACTCCCAGTTGTCCTCCTCCACGTTGGCCAGCGCGGCGGCCATGCCGCCCTGCGCGGCGCCCGTGTGGGAGCGGGTGGGGTAGAGCTTGGTCAGGACCGCGGTGCGGCTGCGCTTCGTGGCCTCGATGGCGGCGCGCATGCCCGCGCCGCCGGCGCCGACGATGACGGTGTCGTACTTGTGGATCTTCATGATTCTCGCAGCCCCGTGCCTAGCGGATGTTCGGGTCGAAGGTGAAGATCACCAGCGTGCCCAGCAGGATGGTGAACACCGTGGCGGTGTAGAGCAGAGCCTTCAGCCACAGCCGGCTGTTCGGCCGCTCGGCGTAGTCGTTGATGACCGTGCGCAGGCCGTTGGCGCCGTGCAGCATCGCGAGCCACAGCATCACCAGGTCCCAGACCTGCCAGAACGGCGACGCCCAGCGGCCGGCCACGAAGGCGAAGCCGATCTTGGAGACGCCGCCGTCCAGCACCAGCTGGATCAGCAGGTGGCCGAGGACGAGAACGACCAGCACGATGCCGGACAGGCGCATGAACAGCCACGCCGCCAGCTCGAAGTTGCCCCGGGTCGACTTCGGGGTCTTCTTGGTGCGCTTGCGCGGGGCCTCGATCAGCGGGGCCGGGTGGTCGACGGTGTAGACGGGCGCGCCCTCCACGGGGCCGACTCCGGAAGCGGGGGTTTCAGTCGTGGACATCGGCGTCAGCTCCCAAAGAGTGCACGGTACGCGTGGCCGAGAACCGGGTAGATCGCCCCGATCATCAGGACGAACCAGGCGATCATCACGGTCCAGAACATCTGCTTCTGGTAGCGCGGGCCCTTCGACCAGAAGTCGACGGCGATGACACGCAGGCCGTTGAGCGCGTGGAAGAGGATGGCGGCGACGAGGCCGTACTCCAGCAGCGCGACGATCGGCGTCTTGTACGTCGCTACGACCTTGTCGTAGGCCTCGGGGGAGACACGCACGAGAGCGGTGTCCAGCACGTGAACGAACAGGAAGAAGAAAATGAGGACGCCGGTGACTCGATGAGCCACCCAGGACCACATTCCTTCCCGGCCGCGGTACAGCGTTCCAGCCGGCACGGAAGAACCCTCCGGGTGCGGGGACTAGGGCCGCGCCGGCTTCTCTGTCGGTCGGGCCCGGCCGGGTACGGTCCACCGGCCCCCAGCATCGTAGCGAGGCGCCGCGCCGTCGCTGACGGGGGGCCTACCGGTGTGATCAAAGTGGCACGCGGTTGGGCTAGCCCGGGGCGGTGTGTCCGGTTATCTCCCGGGGGCGGGCGCGTTGTGCCTGGTCGCGCGGTTTCTCGCGCCCCTCAGATATGCCGCGATTCTGCCTTTCGCGAGGCGCCGGAGCTGCTCCGTCGCCACCACGCGCTCGTCCTCCGGATCGTTCGCCAATCGTGACCGGATGGCCTGGAGGAGGTGGTCGATGATCTCGTCCTGGGGGATGTCGCCCAGGTAGATGATGAACGTGTGGCCGAAGCGGGCCTCGTAGGCGGCGTGGGCGGCGCCGAGGGCCGTGTGGGCCGCCGAGTACGTGTCCTCGGGCAGTTCGGGCAGGCGCTCGCCGGCCAGGGCCTCGCTGAGGTCGGCGGGGGAGAGGTCGTACGTCGCCTCGTCCGCCGCGGCCAGCAGGGAGTCCAGGTCGGGGTAGGGGCGGTGCGCGGCGATCCGGTCGGACCAGCGCGGGCTGCGCAGACAGCGCAGGAGAAGGGTGCGCGCCTCGTCCGCGGACGCGGTGTTGAAGGCGTCGAGCGGCTTGGGGAGATACGGCAGCTGGTGGGCGGGCAGCGTTGTTCCTCGCGTCACTTGTGGTGCGGCAGGGGATTGTGTGAAGGATGTGAGTGTCGTCAGGTTATCGAGAGTGGTCATACGGTGTCCGAGCGATAACCGAATTTCACTCGAACGGCAGAGTTTCGCGTCGTACGGCTGACCGCTGAACCGGGGAACGGTCGTACGTTGGCAGGGTGATCCAGCACAGGCACAGGCGCCGGACGCCGGCGCGGCAGGTGATACGGAAGCGAGCGGTGATGGCCGCCGCCTTCGCCGGGACGGTCGCGCTCGGCACGGGCGTCGGCCTGTGGGCCTCGGCGGACGGCGGCAGCGGACCGCCCGGGCAGGGCACGCGGCAGTCCGCGTCCGGCCGGGTGGCCGGCACCGGCACCGGCCCCACGGCACCGGGCACCCCGTCGGCGGCGCCGAGCCCGAGCCGGTCGTACCCGCTGTCGAAGGCGCCGCGCACGATACCCGCGGTCCGCTCGCACACCCCGGAGCGCGGCCCCGGCTGGCGGCCCCGGCCCGGTGCGCGGGTGGTGGTGACCGATCCGGCGCTGGCCGACGAGGGGCGGCTGACAGCCGGGGAGCTGGGGCTGGTGTACGCCGGGCAGAAGAACGACGTGCGGGCCGGCGACGTACGGCTCGCGCTCGGCGGCGGGGGCGGGAACCGGGAGTCGTACACGCTGACCGTCCGGGACGGGCGGGTCGACATCAGCGGGCCCGGCGAGGCGGGGGTCTTCTACGGCACCCGCACCCTGAAGCAGGAGATCCGCGGCGGCGGCACGGCACCGGAGGGCGTCGTGCGCGACCAGCCGGCCAAGCCGGTGCGCGGGTTCATGCTGGACATCGCGCGCAAACCGTTCTCCGCGGCCTGGATCGAGGACCGGATACGCGAGCTGGGGGACCTGAAGTTCAACGAGCTGGGCCTGCACTTCTCCGACGACCAGGCCTTCCGGATCGAGTCCGACAGCCACCCCGAGATCGTCTCCCCGGACCATCTGACCAAGGCGCAGGTCAAGGAGATCGTGGCGCTGGCGGAGAGCCGGCACATCACGGTCGTCCCCGAGATCGACTCCCCGGGACACCTGGGCGCGGCCCTCGCCGCCCACCCCGACCTGCGGCTGCGCAAGGCGAACGGGGTGGTGACCCGCGGTGCCGTCGACATCTCCAAGGACGCCTCGGCGAAGCTCGTGGACGACCTGCTGAACGAGTACGCCGGCCTGTTCACCGGCGGCCAGTGGCACCTGGGCGGGGACGAGTACCAGGCGCTGATGGCACGCGACCCGCAGACGTCGTACCCGCAGCTGGCCGCCGCCGCGCGGCGCAAGTACGGCCCCGGCGGGACGGTCGCCGACCTCACCACCGGCTGGCTGGACGACCGCGCCGCCACCGTCCGCGCCCACGGCAGGACCGTGCGGGCCTGGAACGACGGCTTCTTCCGGGGCACCTCGGTACAGCCCGACCCCTCGCTCCAGGTCGCCTACTGGACCGGCAAGGAGATCGGCGCCCGGCCGCCGGCCGAGTATCTGAGCGCCGGCCGGAAGATGCTCAACTACAACGACGAGTTCCTCTACTACGTGCTCGGCCAGCCGCAGACCTTCGTCTACCCGACCGGGCAGCGGATCTACGAGCAGTGGACCCCGAGGGTGGTGCGCGGCACGACCGCCGTGCCCGCGCGCTACGACGGGCAGATCCTCGGCGGGTCGTTCGCCGTGTGGTGCGACTTCCCGCGCGCGCAGACGCAGGAGCAGGTCGCCGCCGGCATCCGGATGCCGCTGCGGGCCACCGTGCAGAAGCTGTGGAACCCGGGCACACCCGCCCTGCCCTGGGCGGACTTCCGGAAACTGGCGGACCGGCTGGGCTGAGGACGTACGGGGCCCGCCCGCGCGAGGCGCCTCGGCGCCGCGCGCGGGCGGGCCTGTGACCTTCGTGCGGTGGACGTGGGGCGGTCCTGCGGCGGTTGGCGAAACGTTTGGCGAAACAGGGCGGAACCCGGTGACGCGACCCCGCCCCGGGCCGCTCTTCCCTATGTGACAGCCCACATGACAGCCGAAGCGACAGCCCACACGACCACCCGGGCGACAGCCCATGCGACCCCCGAGGCGACCGGCCGCGCGACCAGGCCGGGCGCCGCGGCGAAACCCGCGCGCTGGGCGGCGGACGCGGTGGCGACGATGCGCGAGGGCGCCCGGGTACGGCTCGACTACTCGGCGCAGAGCCTGTGGCGGGTGGACCGGATGATCGAGGCGATACGCCGGGAGCGGCCACCATACGCGGCCGTCCGCACCGTCCTGCGCGGCTTCGGCGCCTACGCCGGCGAGGTCATCGTCCGCCGGACCGGCGCCGAGTGGTGGGCGACGGGCGGTGAGCACTGGGTGCGCACCCCCGACGGCCGGCTGTGGGACCCCATCGACGAGGCCCGCCGCTGCTACGGCGGCCACGGCTCGCTCCGGCTGCTGTGCCGGGACGCGACCGGGCCCGCCTGAGGCACCCGGCCCGGTTGCCGTCCGGCTGTGACACTTCCGTCGGGGCCGACGCTGATGATCGTGGAGGGCGACCGACACGGCCGGAGCGTGTCGCACCGTGAGGCAGGCGCCACGCAGTGGCCAGGAACTCGGCACGAACGAGGACGGTCTTGGGCCAGGGAGTCGGACCCCGCCGACCGCAGCCGCGGGACGGGGAGCTGGGCGCGGCCGTCGCGCGGGCCCAGGACGGCGACGAGACCGCCTTCGCGGTGGCCTACCGGATCGTGCACCCCGGACTGCTGGGCTATCTGCGGGGTTTGGTCGGCGAAGAGGCGGAGGACATCGCCGCCGAGGCCTGGCTGGAGATCGCCCGGGACCTCGGCCGGTTCCGGGGCGACGGCGCCGGCTTCCGCGGCTGGACCGCGACCATCGCCCGGCACCGCGCGCTGGACCATCTGCGCCGGCAGCGGTCCCGGCCCCGGCCCGCGCCGCTGGAACAGGACGCCCTGGAACTGCCCGGCCGGCACAGCACCCACGATCAGGCCCTGGAGTCGCTGTCCACCGAGCGGGCGCTGGAGCTGGTGCGTGCGCTGCCGCGGGACCAGGCCGAGGCGGTGCTGCTGCGGGTGGTCGTCGGCCTCGACGGCCCGGCCGCCGCCCGCGTCCTCGGTAAACGCCCCGGCGCTGTCCGCACGGCCGCCTACCGCGGCCTGCGCCGCCTGGCCCGCCGCCTCGCGGACACCGGTGCCGGGGGCGCCACGCCTGGTTCGACCCGTCCGGAAGACGGCCCCTGACCGGGTGTTTCATGGCCCGTGTCAGGGGCGCGTCCGGTGCGGGTCGTCAGACGCTCCGGCCGGCGGCGTACTCGATGAACGAGGACCAGGTACCGGCGGTGAAGTTCAGTACGGCGCCGTCGGTGTTCTTGGAGTCGCGGACGGGGACCGTGTCGTGGGTGGCGGCGAGGTTGGTGGCGACCTCGATGCAGTTGCCGCCGTTGTTGCTGTAGGAGGACTTGAACCAGCGGGGGGCTTCGGACGTCATGAGTGCCCTTCCCGAAAGGAGGAGGCGGTCGCGAGCGGGGTTTCAGACGCGCTGGGCGGCGGCGAACTCGATGAACGAGGACCAGGTGCCGGTGGTGAAGTTCAGTACGGCGCCGTCGGTGTTCTTGGAGTCGCGGACGGGGACCATGTCGTGGGTGGCGGCGAGGTTGGTGGCGACCTCGATGCACTGGCCGCCGTTGTTGCTGTAGGAGGACTTGAACCAGCGGGGGGACTCGGTCGTCACGGGGTGCCCTTTCATGCCTCTTTGATCATGGCCACCGATGCAGCCTGGGGCAGAGCATCTGCCTGCAACTGATGGTAGCCCGCCAACAGGGGGAGCACCGCTGCCGTTTCACGCTCCAGGTGGCCTCGCGTCTGGGATTCCGCATACGCGATCACGGACAGGTCCGGCATCGTCAGTAAGGTCATGGGCAGGTCGAACGGGCGACGCTCCCCCATGTCGAAGGGAGCGACCTGGAGCACGGTGTTCGGCAGCTCGGCGAACTGCATCAACCGGTCGAGCTGGGACCTCATGACCTTCGGTCCGCCGACCTGTCTGCGAATGCAGCTCTCATCCATCACCACCAGCATCGTGGGGAGGCGGGGATGCTCCAGGGCCGCCTGCCGTTGCGCCAGTAACGAGACTCGTTCCTCCGCCTGTTCGGGCGTGATGGACCCTCGGTGCACGGCGCTGTCCGCCAGGACACGCGCGTACTCCGGTGTCTGGAGCAGGCCGGGGATGATCCCGGTCTCGTACAGCCGGATTTCCGCCGCCCTGCCCTCGTGCTTGACGAACTCGGGGAAGCCTTCCAGCAGGTTGCCGTGCCGGATCTGCCGGTACTCGCGCTCGAACGAGTCCGCGCTGCCCGTGAGGCCGAATGCTCTGTCCGCGCTACGCGAAAAGCGAAGGGTCGGAGGTTTCCGACCAGTTTCCACGGCCGAAATATGCACGCTGGAATATTCCGTCAGCGCGGCCAGGTCTTCCTGGGTCCAGCCGCGTGCCTCCCGCAGGCTGCGCAGACGTGCTCCGTACGCCGCTTGCGGCGACGCGTCCGGGTTCAACTCCTTGCGATTCAACAGCCGTTCACCAACCTTCCGTTCCCTGCCAACACGTTGAACGATTCCCTGGCGCGGTCCCATGCTGAACCTGCCCGGTAGTCGCGGCGCTACGGAAAGGAACAATCGTGCCCGAAAGACTGAACGAAGCGGCGCAAGTTGACGGCGAGAAGGGCCCGGAGAGGCCCGGCGGCGGCATCCCCAGGATGGGCATCCGGCAGACGCTTGAGGTCGGGGAAATCACCTTCGCCCTGGACGCGGCCCTGGCGCAGGCCGGCATCAGGCTCCCGCAGTTCCACACCCGCCTGGCCCCCGCCGAGAACCGCCGCTGGGTGGTCCGCCTCGGCGACTGCAGCGTCGTCCAGGGCCGTGCTCTGCTCGACCTCGTGCTGGATGGGCTGACCCTGCGCGAGCGGCACCCGGAGGAGGCGATCAATGGAACACCCGCCAAGGACGGTTAAGGCGCGGGCCCACCTCGAACAGGCCATCATGCAGGCCGGAGCCATCGTGGACGTGGTGATCGACCCCGCGGGCGGCTTCCTGCTCGTCCAGTGCATCGGGATCGAGGCGGCCGAGGAACTGGCGCTCACCATCGAGGCCGGTGTGAAAGCGAGGGTGATCAGAGGATGACGACCCGGCACACCTTCCGGTGCACCGGCACCTGCGACATCGACGACAGCGCCCTGAAATGGGCCCGGCAATTGCCCTGCGCCGACCACGGGGACGTCGACTGGGCAATCCTGGACGACCTTCAGTGCCTGCTGAGCGAAGAAAGGCACGAGTTCCACGCCGCCTGGCTGCGCAGCGGCTCGGAGCTGGAGAAGGACGTGTACCTGTGCTGGTTCGACGACTCCGCGATGCAGTGGGTCATCGACGTAGAGGTCTGCCTGAAGACCAAAACGCGGATGGGATCGTCCTGCACGATCTACAAAGGCCATCCCGGGAAGTGTGAATGGGACTGCGTCGACACCGAAGCGGCCGCACCGGCAGCCGCCGTCGTCCGGCACCACGCGCACGGGACGCACGACGGCCCCGCACGGTAAGCCCGAGCCGGGAGACCGCGAGGCAACGGCCGGGGCCGCCACCCCCCACAGGAGAGGCCCCGGCCGTCGCGCGTACGGGTCGCGTGCGGCCCGTACTCTCCTCAGCGCCGTGCGTGCCGTTTCTGTCACACCCCGGGCACAGCGGGTCCTCACCGTGCGCACACCGGAACCCGGTCACGAGTTAGTTGCATCTTCTACGGACATGGACGCGCCGCCCTTTCACGCCGTAACGTGCCTTTCGCGCCGACCGAAGACAGGCGTAAAGGGAGTACGGTGCTGGGGGACGACGCGGAGCTGACCGCCGCGGTGCGCGCGGCACAGGGCGGGGACGAGACCGCGTTCCGCACCGTGTACCGCGCGGTGCACCCCCGGCTGCTGGGATACGTCCGCACCCTCGTCGGCGACCCGGACGCCGAGGACGTCGCCTCCGAGGCCTGGCTCCAGATCGCCCGTGACCTGGACCGCTTCAGCGGCGACGCCGACCGGTTCCGCGGCTGGGCCGCCCGGATAGCCCGCAACCGCGCCCTGGACCACATCCGCATGCGCGGCCGGCGCCCCGCCATAGGCGGCGACGAGACCGAGCTGACCGGCCGCCCCGCCGAGTCCGACACGGCCGGCGAGGCCATCGAGGCCCTGGCCACCGACAGCACCCTGTCCCTGATCGCCCGGCTCCCGCAGGACCAGGCCGAGGCCGTCGTCCTGCGCGTGGTCGTGGGCCTGGACGCCAAGACCGCCGCCGAGACGCTCGGCAAACGCGCGGGTGCCGTCCGCACCGCCGCGCACCGCGGTCTGAAACGGCTCGCGGAGCTGATCGGCGCCGATCCGGAATCGGCGGGCGGACTCGACGCCCTCCCGCCACAGCGAGAACCGCGCCGCCGCGCGGTGACGTCCGCGACTGTGACGCATACGCGTACGCGGACGCAGAAGGACATGTGATGGCCGACGAGCACGACAAGTGGCTGGACCGTGGGACGGCGGAACGTCTGCTGCGCGGGGAGTCGCTGGAAGCCGTCGACCCTGCCGTCCGTGACCAGGCCGAACGCCTCTCCAGGGCGCTCGGCGCGCTGTCCGCCGAGGCGGCCCCGGCCACCGGCGAACTCCCCGGCGAGCAGGCCGCGCTGGCCGCGTTCCGCGAGGCCCGCGAGGACGCCGAGGCGGAGCGCGCCGCCACCGCGCACGCCCCCTCCGCCGCCCGCGCGCCGGCGCCCGGCGCCGACGCGGACCTGATCCGCGTCGCCGCCCCGGCCCGTACCGGAATCCGGGCCCGGCGCCCCCGCCGGGTCCGCCCGGGGCGCCTGGCGCTTGCCGCCGCGCTGGCCGTCGGCACGCTCGGCGGGGTCGCCGTGGCCGCGGGCAGCGGAGCGCTCCCGACGCCGTTCGGCCACGACCACCCCCGCCCCGCCGCCACCGCCGGTACGGCCACCGGCCGGCCGCTCGCCTCCCCGCCCCCGCGGGCCGCGCCGAACGCCGGTAAGCCGAATGCCGGTAAGCCGGACGCGGGTAAAGAGACCGGCACCCCCGGTACGACCGGTACGCCGGGCGGCCGGGCGGAGAGGCGCCGCGGTACCGGTCCCGGCGGTTCCGGTGAGACCCGCGGACCGGACGACGGCACCGGGTGGCTCCGCGACGCCGACGCCTGCCGCGCCCTGAGGGACGGCGAGAAGCTGGACACCGGCCGGCGGCGCGCCCTGGAGCACCTGGCCGGCGGCGCGGCCCGCGTGACCCGGTACTGCGAGGTCCTGCTGTCCGCCGGCGACCACGCCACCGGCACCGGGCACGGGCAGGACGAGAACACCGGTCTGGACGCAGGAGGCCAGGGAGGCAACGGGGGCAAGCGGGGCGAGCGCGACCGGGGAGATAAGGAAGACAAGGGAGATAAAGGCGGCCAGGGTGGCCACGGTGAGCAGGGCGGCCAGGGCGGCCAGGGCGGCCAGGGCGGCCAGGGCGGCCAGGGCGGCCAGGGCGGCGGCAGGGGCCGGGGCCAGAGCGATGCCCGCCCCGGCCGCCCGGACCCCGGCCACGGCGGTGGGCACCGCGGCGGTGTCCTGCCCGCCCCTTCCCTCGCCGCCCCGCACCCTGCCGCCCCGCACCCCGCACACGCACCCGTGTGACCTGCGGTTTCACCGAGCGAGAAAATTCTTCCGCGTCAGGTGTGACGTTTTCGAGGCCCGTGACGCAGTACTTAGTGAGCCGACTGGTCATCGGCCGTCGCACGGAGCCGGGGTTCCCCCCGTACCCCAAGGCTCGTGCACCTGGCGCGGGCGGGACACGTTCCCCCGGTCCCGCCCGCGCCCCGCAGCCTCACCGGGAGACGACGACCTTGTCCCCGACCTTCACCTGGGCGAACAGCCGCGCGATCGCCGCCTCGTCCCGTACGTTCACGCAGCCGTGCGAACCGCCCGCGTACCCGCGCGCCGCGAAGTCGGCGGAGTAGTGCACGGCCTGGCCGCCGCTGAAGAACATCGCGTACGGCATCGGGGAGTGGTAGAGCGTCGACACGTGGTGCCGTGACTTCCAGTAGACCTTGAACACACCCTCCCGGGTGGGCGTGTACTGGGTGCCGAACCGGACGGACAGCGTGTCGAGGGTGCGCCCGTCGATCATCCAGCGCAGTGTCCGGCTGGTCTTGTCGATGCACAGGACCCGGCCGGTCAGACAGCGCGCGTCGGGCGCGGCGGCCGGCTGACCGCCCATCGGGTACAGCTCCCACTGGGCCGGCCGGTGGGTCATGGCGCGCAGCCGCTGCCAGGTGACGGTGTCCAGCCGGCCGGTGGGCGGCAGCCCGCGCTTGCCCTGGAACCCCCTGACGGCCCGCTCGGTCTGCGGGCCGTAGGTCCCCGTCGGCGCGGCGGACAGCCAGCCCACCTGGCGCAGCCGCGCCTGGAGTTCCCGTACGCCCGGCCCGCTGCTCCCGTGCGCCCACAGCACGCGGGGCGGGGGCGCGGGGGGTGCCGCGGGGGTGGTCGGGACGGCGCGGGTGACCGGCGCGGGGAGGGTGGCCCGCGGGGGCGGTGCGGGGGCGGTGGCCCGCGGGGGCGGTGTGGTCGGTGTGGTCCCCGCCATCCCGGTGGGCGCGGCAGCGGGGCTGGAGGGCAACCGGATGTGGACCGGCAGGCCGCGCTTGCCGTCGGAGCCCTGCGGCTCCACGGTGCAGCCGGCGAGGGCGGCGAGCGCGGTGAGCGCGGCGGCCGACGTGAGCAGGGCGGCGGGTCTCCCCGTAATCCTCATGCCGGGGATGTTTCCCCGCGTGGCCGCCGCCGAACTCCGTTGCCCGCGCGAGCGGCCGCGGGAGGCCGTTTCCGGCCTGACCGCTTGACCACCCCGGCGTGACCGTCGCCGGGCGAGGGGGCATGGTGGAGGGGGCACGCGTCGTACCGCGGAGGCAGCCATGGCACGTGAGACGGAATCGGGTCTGCCCATCGAGCCGGTCTACGGTCCGGACGCCCTCCAGGGCTGGGACCCGGCGGAGAAACTGGGCGAACCGGGCGCGTACCCGTACACCCGGGGCGTCTACCCCACCATGTACACCGGCCGTCCCTGGACCATGCGCCAGTACGCCGGTTTCGGCACGGCGGCCGAGTCCAACGCCCGCTACCGCCGGCTGATCGCCCACGGCACCACGGGCCTGTCCGTGGCCTTCGACCTGCCCACCCAGATGGGCCACGACTCCGACGCCCCCCTGGCGCGCGGCGAGGTCGGCAAGGTGGGCGTCGCCGTCGACTCGGTGGAGGACATGCGGGTGCTGTTCGACGGCATCCCGCTGGACCGGGTCTCCACCTCCATGACGATCAACGCCCCGGCCGCCCTGCTGCTGCTCCTGTACCAACTGGTCGCCGAGGAGCAGGGCGTCGGCGCGGACCGGCTCACCGGCACCATCCAGAACGACGTGCTGAAGGAGTACATCGCGCGCGGCACGTACATCTTCCCGCCCAAGCCGTCCCTGCGGCTGACGGCGGACATCTTCCGCTACTGCACCGCCGAGATCCCGAGGTGGAACACGATCTCGATCTCCGGTTACCACATGGCCGAGGCGGGCGCGTCCCCCGCGCAGGAGATCGCGTTCACCCTCGCCGACGGCATCGAGTACGTCCGTACGGTGCGGGCCGCCGGCATGGACGTGGACGACTTCGCGCCCCGCCTGTCCTTCTTCTTCGTGGCCCGTACGACCCTGCTGGAGGAGGTCGCCAAGTTCCGCGCGGCGCGGCGGATCTGGGCACGGGTGATGCGGGAGGAGTTCGGCGCGCGCGACCCCAGGTCGTGGATGCTGCGGTTCCACACCCAGACGGCCGGGGTCCAGCTGACGGCCCAGCAGCCGGAGGTGAACCTGGTCCGGGTCGCCGTCCAGGCCCTGGCGGCCGTGCTCGGCGGCACCCAGTCCCTGCACACCAACTCCTTCGACGAGGCGATCGCGCTGCCCACGGAGACGAGCGCGCGGCTGGCGCTGCGTACCCAGCAGGTGCTGGCCCACGAGACGGACGTACCGGCGACGGTGGACCCGTTCGCGGGCTCCTACGCGGTGGAGCGGATGACCAACGGCCTGGAGGAGGCCGCGCTGGACCTGATGCGGAGGGTCGCGGACCTGGGCGGGGCGGTCGCGGCGATCGAACGGGGCTTCCAGAAGACCGAGATCGAGCGGAACGCGTACCGGATCGCGCGGGAGACCGAGACCGGTGAACGGGTGGTCGTCGGCGTCAACCGGTTCCGGCTCGACGAGGAGGAGCCGTACGTGCCCCTGCGGGTGGACCCGGCGGTCGAGTCCCGGCAGTGCGAGCGCCTGGCCCGGCTGCGGGCCGGACGGGACCGGCGGGCGGTGCGGGCGGCGCTGGACGCGCTGCGGACGGCGGCCGAGGGGGAGGGCAACGTGCTGTACCCGATGAAGGAGGCGCTGCGGGTCCGGGCGACGGTGGGGGAGGTGTGCGGGGCGCTGCGGGAGGTCTGGGGGAGCCACGTCCCGTCGGACATGTTCTGAGCGGCCTACCCCGCGTACCGTCCATTGGACCGTTCGGGTCCGGTGTCGTACCCGCGTGCGACACTCCCCCCATGTTCGGTGTCGTCGACCTTCCCACGTACCTCGCGGGCCTGATCCTGATCGTGCTGCTGCCCGGCCCCAACTCCCTCTACGTCCTGTCCGTCGCCGCCCGCCGCGGCGTACGGGCGGGGTACACAGCGGCGGCGGGCGTGTGGTGCGGGGACACCGTGCTGATGACCCTGTCCGCCGCCGGGGTGGCCTCCCTGCTCCAGGCCAACGAGCTGCTGTTCGGCATCGTGAAGTACGCCGGCGCCGGCTATCTGACCTGGCTGGCGATCGGCATGCTGCGGGCGGCCTGGCAGCTGTGGCGGACCCGCAGCGCTCCGGCCGCCGAGGACGCGGCGCCCGCGCGGACCGCCGACGAGCGCCCCTTCCGCCGTGCCCTCGTCGTCAGCCTCTTCAACCCCAAGGCGATCCTGTTCTTCGTCGCCTTCTTCGTGCAGTTCGTGGACCCGGACTACGCCTACCCGGCCCTGTCCTTCGTCGTCCTCGGCACCTTCGCGCAGGTGGCCAGCTGCCTCTACCTCAGCGCCCTGATATTCGGCGGCACCCGCCTGTCCGCCGCCTTCCGCCGCCGCAAGCGCCTCACGGCGACGGCCACCTCGGCCGCGGGCGCACTGTTCCTGGGCTTCGCGGTGAAGCTGTCCCTGGCGAGCGCGTGACCCTGCGGCCACCGTTCTCCTCACGGTGAGCTGCGCGGAGAGTCCGGTGGACGCGGGGTCTTCAGGGCCCTCTTCAGCCGGGGGCCGAATGGTTTCTCCACAAAGCGGTACATCAGCCAGGCCAGGGCCAGCATGGCGGCGACCGTCGTCACCAGGGTCGGCCACGGGGGCAGGCCGAGGGGGTCGCGCAGGACGCGGATGACGAACCAGCCCAGGTGCTCGTGGACCAGGTAGAACGGGTACGTCAGGGCGCCCGCCGTGGCCATCCAGGCCCGGCCGGCCCGGCGGGTCCAGCCCAGGGCGACGGCGGTGACGGCGGCGAAGGCGAGGGTGACGATCAGCAGGACGACGTAGGGATCGCGCACCGGAGCGTCGCCGGCGGCCCGGTGCCACAGGCCGCGGGTCGCCGTGTACTGGCCGAGCACCCAGGAGGTGCCGACGATGCCCCACAGCAGCGGGTCGCCGCCGAAGCGGTGGACGAGGTACAGGGCGAGGCCGCCGATGAAGAACGGGGCGTAGTCGGGCATGACCAGCTGGTCGAGCAGGTCGTTGCCGGTGGTCCGGCACAGGGCCGCCGCCAGCGTCCATCCGGCGCAGAACAGCACCACCCGGCGGTAGGTCACCCCGCGTACGACGACCAGCAGGGCGAACAGCGCGTAGAAGCGGACCTCCGCCCAGAGGGTCCAGCACACGCCGAGCACGCGCGGTGCGCCCATCGGCTGCTGGAGCATCGTCAGATTGACCAGGAACTCGTCCGGCCGTACGGCGCGGACGACGTCCGGCAGGGCGAGGGAGGCGGCGGTGACCAGCACGAGGGCGACCCAGTAGGCGGGGTAGAGGCGGGCGACCCGGGAGCGGAAGAAGTCGCCGAGCGTGCGGCCCCACCCGCTCATGCAGATGACGAAACCGCTGATGACGAAGAAGAACTGCACGCCCAGACAGCCGTAGACGGCCACCTGGGACAGGTCCGGGAAGAGCCGGGAGGGCGCCTGGCGCCAGGACCCGGTGACCGTGCCGCCGCGTCCGGCGTAGTGATAGAGGCAGACCGTCAGCGCGGCCAGCAGCCGCAGTCCGTCCAGGGCGAGCAGCCGGTCACGGCGCCCGCCGGGGGCGGGACGGGCGGCGGGGGAGGGGGCGGTGGTTCTCTCCGGTGGGGGAACGGGAGAGGCGACAGTGGGCAGCGAAGCAGACATGGTGTCCGGCGCCTACCCGACCACGCGCCGGGCATCGGCGAATTATTGTGAATATCCCCGGTGGGAGCGATCGCCTGCCCGTCACTTGGACGAAAGACAGATGTAAAGGAGCGGGCCCGCGCACGGACCCGCTCCTTTCGATCAGAAACAGTCAGCTTGATCAGGGACGGTCAGCTTGATCAGAAACGGTCAGCGGCGTACGGCCCGGCGCAGATTGCGCGCCTTGCGGGCCACGCGGCGGACCGTGGCATTGCGCGGAATGAACGCCATCTGGACGGGCAGTCCGCCCGGCAGCCCCAGCGCGGTCAGCCGCCTGCGCTTGAAATAGCGCAGTATCCCGTCGTTCAGATGCGCGGTGAGATACGCCTCGGTCTCCTCGCGCAGCCTCGGCAGGATCTTCGGCTGCATCGCGAAGCCGACCGCGCGCACCAGCCCGCCCAGCGCCGTGACGTCCATCCCCTGGCGCTGCCCGGTGACCGCCGTACGGTCGGCCAGGTCGGGCACCAGCGCGTCGACGATGGTGACGGGGACCCGGTTGCTGTTCTCGAACGGCGTCAGCCGGTCCAGCAGCAGCTCCGTGCCGACCCGCGCGACGGGCAGGTGGTACAGCGCGGAGGCGGTCAGCAGCGCGGTGGAGAAGCAGCCGACCACCAGCGCCGGACGCATCCGCTGGTACAGCACCTCGGCCAGCACCGGCGTGTCGAGCACGGTCAGGTCGACACCGAGCTTCTCCGCCTCCTCCTCCAGGGAGCGGGTGAAGCGGGTTGGGGCGGAGGGGTGCGGCTTGAACACCACCCGCTTGTGGCCGAGCCGGGCCGCGCCCCGCACCATCCGCGCGTGCAGGTCCTCCTCCTCCTCGGCGCTGAGGATGTCCAGCGCGGACAGGTACTGGCCCAGCAGCAGCACCGGCTCCTCCACCCGCGGCAGGTCACCGCCGAAGGGCGCCAGTTCGGCGAGCGTCTTGAGGACGGCGGGCGTCGGGACCGTCTCGCCGGGCACGCCGAACTCGGTGAGCAGCAGCGGCTTCAGGCCCGGCACCAGATCGAGATGGAGCACACGGTCCACGCGGGTGCCGACCAAGGGGTCGATCTTGTTGCGGGTGGGGCCGTAGCTCATCAGACCGTCGGCGTACACCGTGACCGGGGCGCCGGTGAAGATCTGCGCGAGCGCGTGCGACGGGTTGACCTGGATGGACTCGACCGCCAACTGCACGTCGTCGTCGCCGAGCCGCCACTCGTGCCGCAGGAACCGCTCCCACAGCGGCATGTCGTCCACGCGGGGCGACCAGCCGCCCGGATGGAAGGGGAAGATGGTCTCGTTGTACGAGATCACGTCGTCGAAGCGGTCGCGCAGCCGCTCGAAGCCGGGCATCGCGTCCAGCGCGGGCGTCGTCTCGGGCGTGGCCGCGTTGTTGCAGACCAGCAGGATCCGCCGGTCGGCGGCGGCGAAGCAGCCGGAGTCCAGGGCGGCGGCGAGCGTGGCCGTGCCGTACAGCGTCGAGGCCTGGAAGATCTGGGTGGTCACGCGGCGGCTCCCGCGACGACGGAACGGCGGCGCAGCCGGCGCAGCTTGGTGGCGCGTTGCAGGTCCATCGAGTCCAGCGCCTCGTCCAGCACGGCCTGCGGCATGCGCCGCAGCGCGGCGGCGCTCATGGAGGTCAGCTTCTTCGCCACCGTCGGCTCGAACCTTTCGATGGATCCCAGGTGATGGGAGATGATCGCGCAGTACGTGCGCACGGCCTTCGGCAGCAGGGCGTCGGCGTCCCGGTCCGCGGCGGTCTCCGCGATCACCTGGTCGAACGCCCGGATGAAGTCCAGTTGCCGGACATCGCCGATCTGGGTGAGGGACGAGGCGACCCCGCGCCGGTAGAACACGCCGAGCAGGTTGACCACGGCGAAGGACTCCGCCTCGCGGTGCAGCCTCCAGATCCACGGCCGGTCCTCGGCCGTGCGCAGCCCGTCGGTGAAGTGCAGCAGCCCCCGGTCCAGCAGCCGCCGGTGATAGATGCCCGCCCACGCGAACGCGTAGTCGACGGAGGTCGAGCGGTCGGCGGGCAGGATCACCTGCCGCGGGTCCAGCACCACATTGCGCCGGCCCACCGGCACCCGGTGCACACTGCGCGCCCGCGCGGTGCACTGCACATGGTCGGTGCGCAGGAAGTCGCAGCCCAGGCCCTCGATGGCGGCCAGCAGCCGCTCGTAATAGCCGGGCGCGAGCCAGTCGTCGCCGTCCAGGAAGGTCACGTACTCGCCGCGCGCGCGGTCTATGCCGGTGTTACGGGCGGTGGCGAGCCCCCCGTTCCGCTCGTGCCGGACCAGGACCGCCCCGGGCAGGTCCCGCTCCGCGCGCGCGAGAATGTCGGGTGTCCCGTCGCGCGAGCAGTCGTCGACGAGAATGAATTCGAAGTCGTCGCGCGTGTTCGCACTGAGACTCCTCAGTGTGTCGGGCGCGAATTGCTGCACGTTGTAGAACGGCACGATGACGGAGAGCTTGACCACGACAGGGACGTTAGGGCGCGGCCCGTCATTCGTCTTGACGACTTCCTTGATATCAGGTGAACGAAGCGTGGCGAAGTCGTTAACCAGGCTTGTTCCGGGCCCGTTTGCGCCGCGATTCGCCTTACGGCGATGTGCTGTTAACCGTTTGTTGTAGTGAGGTTGGGCGGTTCCTCTCCCACGCTTCCTAGCGTCTTCGACGTGCCAGCAAGTGCTACGAAGTCCCTGCGGGTCGCCGTCCTCGCGGACTCCGACACCCGGTGGAAGTGGGGCGCGCTCACCGCGCACCGCCTCACTCCCGCCGCTGCCGAGGTCCGGCTCGACGGCTACCTTCTGCGCGGACGCGCCACACCGACCGCCCGTCAGCTACAGGAAGTCGGCGTCCGCGCCGACTCCCTGCGCGAGGTCACCGGCGTCGAATTCCTGCGCGAGATGGGCGAATCGGCGCCCGACGTCCTCGTCCTCGCCCTGGTCGGCGGCAGCGTCCAGGCGATGCTGCACGGGCTGCGCGCCGCCTGGGGCACCGGGAAGCGGCCCGTGGTCGTCACCGGCTATGTCGGCGTCGTCTACGAGAAGCTCACCGACGGACTGCTGCTGCGGCACGGCGCGGACCTCGTCCTCGCCAACTCCCGCCACGACGCGGACCGCTTCCGGGCCGTGTACGAAGGCGTGGGCGCCGACGCCTCATCGGTCACCGAGGTCGCGCTGCCCTTCCTCGGCGGGACGCCGTACACCGGCGAACACGACCCGTACACCGTGGTGTTCGCCGCCCAGCCGTCCGTGCCGGACAACCGCCGGGACCGCGCCTACCTGCTGGACCGCCTCATCGACCACGCCCGCCGCCACCCCGAGCGCGAAGTCCTGCTCAAGCTGCGCTCCAAGCCCGGCGAACACACCACCCACATCGAGGAACTGCCGTACCAGAAGCTGGCCCAGGGCAAGGACCTGCCCGCCAACTTCCGCCTCGTCTACGGCCACATGGGCGAGGTCCTCGACCGCACCGACCTGCTGGTCACGGTCAGCTCCACCGCCGCCCTGGAAGCCCTGCACCGCCGTATCCCCACCGCCGTCCTCACCGACCTCGGGGTGCGCGAGGTGCTCGGCAACCACCACTTCACCGGCTCCGGCTGCCTCGCCTCCTGGGAGCAACTGGACGCCGGGCACCGGCCGGTGCCCGACGAGGAGTGGGTGGCCCGGCAGGGCGTCGCCACTGTGGGTACCTCCTCCGGGGGAGGGTCGTACGCCACCGCCTTCGACACGGCCCGCGAACGCATCGCGAAGCTGCTCGGCCGGCCCGGCGGACTGCCGCCCCTCGCCCCCTACTACACCCCCGAGACCGCGCCCGGCTACCTGCCCGGCATCCTCGCCCGCCACCACCTCGGCCCCGACGGCGTCCCGCTGCCCGGCGTGCCCGCCGCCGACAGGTCGCCCGGCCCCGTCCGGCAGATCGTGCGCCGCGCCGCCCGCGGCGCCTACCGGCACGGCGTCCAGCGGGTCGCCCCCGTGATCCGGCGGATGGGCGAGCTGTGACCTCATCGCAAGGAGTAGAGCCCATGTCCCACTCGGAAGCGGACCCAGGCGCCCCGGTCCGCCGGGTGCTCGCCGTCATCCCCGCGCGCGGCGGCTCCAAGGGCGTGCCCGCGAAGAACCTCGCCCCCGTCGGCGGTGTCCCGCTGGTGGCCCGCGCGGTCCGCGAGTGCCGGGCCGCCCGGCTGGTGACCGACGTCGTCGTGTCCACCGACGACCAGGCCATCGCCGCCGCCGCCCGGGAGGCCGGCGCCGAGGTCGTGCTGCGGCCCGCCGCGATCGCCGGGGACACCGCCACCTCGGAGGCCGCCGTCCGGCACGCCATGGACACCCACGAGGCGCTGCACGGCTCGGCCGTCGACGCCGTCCTGCTCGTGCAGTGCACCAGCCCCTTCCTGCTCCGGGAGGACATCGACGCAGTGGCCGCCGCCGTCGTCGAGCACGGCGCCGACACCGCCGTCACCGTGGCCCCCTTCCACGGCTTCGTCTGGCGCGACGGCGACACCGGGGCCGAGGGCGGGGCGGGCGTCAACCACGACAAGTCCTACCGGCCCCGCCGCCAGGACCGCCCCCAGGACTTCCTGGAGACCGGCGCCGCCTATGCCATGGACGCGGCCGGCTTCCGCGCGCACGGCCACCGCTTCTTCGGCCGCACCGAGCTGGTCCGCACCGACCCCGCCCGGGTACTGGAGATCGACGACCCGCACGACCTCGCCCGGGCCCGGGCCCTCGCGCCGCTCTTCGACGCGGACCGCCCCGGCGCGCTGCCGACCGCCGCCGACGTCGACGCGGTCGTACTGGACTTCGACGGCACCCAGACCGACGACCGGGTGCTGATCGACTCCGAGGGACGGGAGTTCGTCGCCGTGCACCGCGGCGACGGCCTCGGCATCGCGGCCCTCCGCAGGAGCGGCCTGAAGCTGCTGATCCTGTCCACGGAACAGAACCCGGTCGTCGCCGCCCGCGCACGCAAGCTCGAGATCCCCGTGCTGCACGGCATCGACCGGAAAGACCTCGCGCTGAAGCAGTGGTGCGAGGAGCAGGGCATCGCGCCGGAGCGCGTGCTCTACGTCGGCAACGACGTCAACGACCTGCCCTGCTTCGCCCTCGTGGGCTGGCCCGTGGCGGTCGCGAGCGCTCACGACGTCGTACGCGGCGCCGCACGCGCGGTCACCACCGTCCCCGGCGGCGACGGCGCGATCCGGGAGATCGCCAGCTGGATCCTCGGCCCCTCTCTCGATTCCCTCCCCAAGTAAGGACACCCCCTGATGAGCACCCACTCCCGTCTGCGCGCCTTCGGTACGCGCGAGGTCGGCCCCGGCAAGCCCGTCTACATCTGCGGCGAGATCGGCATCAACCACAACGGTGAGCTGGAGAACGCCTTCAAGCTGATCGACGTGGCCGCCGAGGCCGGCTGCGACGCCGTGAAGTTCCAGAAGCGCACCCCCGAGATCTGCACCCCGCGTGACCAGTGGGACATCGAGCGCGACACCCCCTGGGGCCGGATGACCTACATCGACTACCGCCACCGGGTGGAGTTCGGCGAGGACGAGTACCGGCAGATCGACGCGTACTGCAAGGAGAAGGGGATCGACTGGTTCGCCTCCCCGTGGGACACCGAGGCCGTCGCCTTCCTGGAGAAGTTCGACCTGCCCGCCCACAAGGTGGCCTCCGCCTCCCTGACCGACGACGAACTGCTGCGCGCCCTGCGCGCCACCGGCCGTACGGTCATCCTCTCCACCGGCATGTCCACCCCGAAGCAGATCCGCCACGCGGTGGAGGTCCTGGGCAGCGACAACATCCTCCTCTGCCACGCCACCTCCACCTACCCGGCCAAGGCCGAGGAGCTGAACCTCCGCGTGATCAACACGCTGGAGAAGGAGTACCCGAACGTCCCGATCGGCTACTCCGGTCACGAGACCGGCCTGCAGACCACCCTCGCCGCGGTCGCGCTCGGGGCGACCTTCGTCGAGCGCCACATCACCCTGGACCGCGCCATGTGGGGCTCCGACCAGGCCGCCTCCGTGGAGCCGCAGGGCCTGACGCGTCTGGTCCGCGACATCCGCACCATCGAGGCCTCCCTCGGCGACGGCGTCAAGAAGGTCTACGACTCCGAGCTGGGCCCGATGAAGAAGCTGCGCCGGGTCCCCGGTGTCGTCGCGGACGCCGAGATCGCCGCGGCGGCCGGCGAGCCGGTCACGGTGTGAATCCAGTTCACTGACGACGGGACGGTCGTACGCCGATGAGCCCCCGCGCCGGTCAGGCCGGCCACCCCGCCCGCACGCTCGCCTTCGTGGAGAGCCCGGTGCAGCTGCTGAACGTACTGGAGTGGGCCCACCTGCACGCCGGCCGTCCCCCGGCCGGCGCGCCGGAACCGGAGGGAGAAGCGCAGCGAGCGAACGACACCGCCCCACCGGACCCCGGAGGCGCTAACCCGGCCACGGGGGTTACGGCGGCCGGGGCGGGTGGCGCGGATCCGGCTACGCCGTCCGGGGCGGGGGGTGCGGATCCGGCTACGGGGGCCTTCCCCGGTGGTGCCGACCCGGCCACGGTTCTGATGCCGGGGCGGGCCACCCCCGCGCCGGCCGTTCCCGCACCCGCCGCGCTCGGCGCCGTGCCCGCGCAGACCCGGCGGGCCGCGGTCCGGCGGGCCCTGGGCCGGCGGGCCACGGGGGACGGGGCGGCGCCGCAGGCCGACGCGGACCTCACCGTCGTCGTACTGGCCCCGACCGACCCCATGACCCGGGGCCAGCTGCGCCGCATGGCCGACCTGGCCCGGGAAGAGGGGCACCGGGTGCGCTGGGAGGAGGCGCGGGGCGGTACGACCGCGCCGTTCCACACCATCGGCGGGCTGGCGGGCATGCTGCGCCGGGCCGACCGCATCGTCATGGGCGACCCGTTCTCCCGCTATGTACAACTGCTGCTGACGATCACCCGGGCCAAGGACCTGGTCGTGGTCGACGACGGCACCGCGACGATGGAGTTCGTCGCCCAGCTGGCCCGCGGCGAACGCCTGGTCCGCTGGCACCGCAAGGGCGGCCGGCCCGGCGCCCGTGACCTGCTCTTCGCGCCGGTCTCCTCCTCCGCCCGGCGCCGCCTGACCCCGAGCGCCCGGCGGCGCGTCGAGGTGTTCTCCTCCATGCCGGTGTCCGAGGTCCCGGACGGCGTCACCGTCACCGCCAACGACTTCGCCTGGACCCGCGCCCGCTTCGGCCCGCCCGCCGTCACCGCCGGCGCCGACATGGTCGGCACCTCGCTGGTGGAGACCGGGGTGGTGGACGGCGAGCGCTATCTGGAAGCGGTCCGCGCCCTGGCCAGGGCACACGGCGCCACCCGCTACTTCGCCCACCGCCGCGAGCACCCCGACAAGCTGCGCCGGCTGGCCGCCGAGACGGGCCTGGAGATAGTGCGTCCGGAACTCCCGCTGGAACTGATCGCCCGGCGCGGCCCGGTCGGCCGGACGATCCTCAGCTTCCCCTCGACGGTCGTCCACACCCTCCCGCTGGCCCTGGCCGGCACGGGGGTGCGCGTGGCGGTCTGCGACATCGACCCGGCCTGGCTCACGGCCACCGCCTCCCCACGCGCCCAGGGCTTCCTGTCCGGCGTAACCGGAACGGCCCGCGACGTGCACCGACTGGCGGCGGTGACGAGCCCGGCGTAACACTCCCAACTCCCGATATTCGCTCACGAGTTGCATTTGATTCCCGCCCCGTCCTCAGGGAGCATGGCGTGCACCGGTGATCGTTGCCGGCGTAACGGGGTAACGGGGAGGGCGACATCTATGTCCTGGGACGAGTGGGAGCGGTTAAAGGCGGACGCCGCCGATCGCGGGTCCGCGCACATGCAGCTGAATCAGGCTCCGGACCCCATCGGGGTGGGCCACGAGCGGCTGAAGTCGAGTAAGAAGGCGTGGACGACGGCCGGCGAGGACACCAAGGGACTCCAAAGCGACATCGGCAAGGCGCTCGGCAAGCTGGAGGGCGGGCAGGCTGGGCTCGGCGACACGGCCCGCTGTCAGACCGCGGCAGCGCAGAAGGAGTTATACGACTCCTGGAAGGAGTACCTCGACAAGGTCAACAAGCGCTGTGGTGAACTCGGCTGGATCATGCAGTCGTCCGGGATCGACCTGGCGAAGTCGGACGGCGCCGTCAAGGCCGAGCTGGACAAGCTGAAGCCGGAGTACCAGGACACCGACCCGGTCGGTGGACAGGCGAAGGGTCGGTGACCGGCCCGTGGACATTGCGACGCTGAAGGCGCTCAAACCCTCCGAGTACGAAGAGGCCGCGGACGGGTACCGGGCCACGGGTGACATGGCGAGCACCGCCAAGGACACGGTCGAGAACCAGATATCCGCCGGCATCCGCAACCAGCTCAAGGGCGATGCGGCCGATGCGGCCCTGCGGGAGCTGAAGGAGCTGGGTAAGAACTTCCACTACATCCAGGCCGAGTGCGTGCTGGCCAGTACCGCGTTGAACGCCTTCGCCATGGAGATGGCCGCCGCCAAGCGGAGGCTGGAGGCGGCGCTGGAAGACGCCCAGGCGGCCGGGTGCACGGTCGGCGCGGACGGTTCGGTGTCGTTCCCGGCCGGCGGCAAGGAGGTCGACGGCAAGGTGCCCGAGGGCGGCACCGTGTCCGCATCCACCAGCTCGACCGACGCGACGGCGAACGCCATCGAGCAGCAGGCCATCCACCAGCACCCCAACCCGAACTTCGGCAAGGCCATCGGCTTCGCGAACCGGATCGGGGACGCGCTGAAGGAGGCCGCGGACGCGGACGCCAAGTGGGCGCCGAAGCTGCGCGCGCTGAAGGCCGACGACGACCTGAAGGTCTCCGGCAAGGACTGGTCCGACGTGAAGTCCGACCAGGACGGGGTGGCCCAGGCGGGCAAGACGTACCTCGACTCCCTGCCACAGCCGCCCCAGGACGGCGTCCCGAAGGAGAACGCGGCCTGGTGGAGCGGGCTCACCGATGAACAGAAGGCGGCGTACATCTCCCTGCGCCCCGACAGCGTAGGCAAGCTCGACGGCTTGCCGTCCGCGGTGCGCGACGAGGCCAACCGCATCGTCCTGGACGAGACCCGGGCGCGCTACCAGCTGGAACTCGACTCCATACCGAAGCCGCCGGCGAACGAGTGGACCTACATTCACGGCGGGGGCGGCTGGGCGTCGAAGGTGCACACCGACGAATGGATGGAGTGGCACAAGAAGTACGGCGAGCGCTACGAGCACCTCACCAAGTCGCTCCAGGGCATGAACAGCATCCAGGAGCGCTTCGACTCGACCGGCAAGGCCACCGACAAGGATCACAAGGGCCTGCCGGAGGCGTACCTGCTGGGATTCGACGCAGAGGGCAACGGCCGGGCGATCGTCGCCAACGGCAACCCGGACACGGCCCGGCACCAGGCCGTCTACGTGCCGGGTACGAAATCAAACCTCGGCAACATCGACGGTGACATCGGTCGGATGACCTCCACCTGGCGTGTGGCCACCGACGAGGCCGACGGTCAGCCCGTCTCCACGATCACCTGGCTCGGCTACGACGCCCCGCAGGACATCGTGAAGGACTCGCCGTTCCGGCACTACGCGGATGACGGCGCGCCGGCCTTCAACCGCTTCCTCGACGGACTGGAGGCCTCGCACACCGGCGAGACCCCGCCGCACCGTACCGTGATCGGACACTCGTACGGCACCACCCTCGTCGGCTCGGCCGCCGACCACGGCACTCTGAACGCGGACGACGTGATCACCGCGGGCAGCCCCGGCGTCACGGTGCCCAAGGCGGAGCATCTCGACGTGCCCAAGGGGCACGTATGGAACGAGGAGGCCGACGGGGACGTCGTACCCGACATCGGCCGCTTCGGCCACGGCGGCACCGACTGGGACGGCCCCTGGACCGTGCCGAGCGACGAGCGGTTCGGGGCCAAGCAGATGACCACGGAC
This sequence comes from Streptomyces nogalater, assembly GCF_039532885.1. NCBI lineage: Bacteria > Bacillati > Actinomycetota > Actinomycetes > Kitasatosporales > Streptomycetaceae > Streptomyces > Streptomyces nogalater. Next base: position 224,992 of record NZ_BAAASM010000032.1, read on the forward strand.
ACCGAGGGGCACAGCGGCTACTGGGACGAGGGCTCCGACAGCCTTCTCAACCAGGCTCTCGTCGTCGCGGGCCACGGGGACGACGTCGAACTGAAGGAACCCACCCCGACCTGGAAGTACACCCGCTAGGCAGAGCGAGGCCCGACCATTGTGAAACGCTACCTGAGCGCCTCCGCGCTCCTCGTGTCCACCGTCCTCACCACTCTCACCGGATGCGGTATGACCTCCAGCACGGAATCCGGCGACGTCCCTTCCGCCGGCACCAGCACCTCCCAGGACGCCGCCGCCGAGGTGCAGAAGATGTCCAGTCGGCTGTACGACCTGATCGGCGTCAAGGGGAAGGCCTCCGAGGGCAGCCCCGGCGTCCAGGACTGCGGGGACAAGGACCGGGAGGCATACTTCCGGATCTTCCACAAATGGAGCTTCTATCCCGCGTCGGCGGACGACCTCGATGCCGCCATGCAGAACCTCAAGGAGGGGCTGCCCAAGCAGGGCTGGAAGATCGTCGAGTACGGCCCCGACAACAGCGCCAACGAGAACCTCACCCTGATCGCCGACAACGACGAGCAAAAGGCCGGGGTCCACATCACCCGGATGAAGAAGAGGAACCCGCCCAAGCTCAGCCTGATGCTCGTCTCCGGCTGCTACCAGGTCCCCGAGGGGCAGCAGGTCGAGCACTTCTAGTACGGCAACGGTGTTTGTGGTGGCTGAAGCCCAGGTCAGGGGCCGTGTCCGCGTCGGCGACCGCCCGAGGAATCAGGTGATGGGGCGAGTACTTCCAGCCGCCCGGCCCGGCGTCACCCCGGCGCACCGGGCCTTTCACCCCGCGCACGCCGCCGCGAGCCGGGCCCCCTGGGGTCCGGTTCACGGACATGGCGCGCGTGACTGCCGTGATGCGTGGTATCCGTGGAGGAGGAAAACAGAAGACTTACCCATCACAGTCCGCCGCCATGCGCCCGCCGGTCAGATTTTCGTCCCCTAACGGGCTGAACTTTCGTAGTTACGGGGGTAGTTGATCAGTGGGCGTCCTACCCTTCAGAGGGTGAAGCAATTGATGTCCCTAGAGTCCGAGTCCGGCCTTTCGGGGGATGTGCTCCCCGGCGTGCTGAGCGAGTCCCTGCACGCCGAACTCGTCGCCTTCCGGCGCGACTTGCACATGCACCCAGAACTGGGCAACCAGGAGTTCCGTACGACCGCCGCCATCAAGGAACGGCTGGAGCTGGCCGGGCTCAGGCCCCGGGTGCTCGGCAGTGGGACCGGACTCGTCTGTGACATCGGGCTCGCGGAGGGCGAGCGGCCCGGGGAGCAGCTGCTCGCGCTGCGCGCCGACATCGACGCGCTGCCCATCCCGGACACCAAGGACGGCTGTCCGTACCGCTCGACCGTGCCGGACCGGGCGCACGCCTGCGGTCACGACGTGCACACCACCGTCGTCCTCGGCGCCGGCCTGGTCCTCGCCGACCTGCACGCCAAGGGCCTGCTGCCGCGCCCGGTGCGGCTGATCTTCCAGCCCGCCGAGGAGGTGCTGCCCGGCGGCGCCCTGTCCTCCATCGCCGACGGCGTGCTGACCGACGTCGGCCGGATCCTCGCCGTGCACTGCGACCCGAGGGTGGAGGCCGGGAAGATCGGGCTGCGGCACGGGGCGATCACCAGCGCCTGCGACTGCCTGGAGGTGGCGCTGGACGGCCCCGGCGGGCACACCGCCCGCCCGCACCTGACCACCGACCTGGTCACCGCCGCCGCCCGGGTCGCCGTCGACGTGCCCGCACTGATCGCCCGCCGGGTCGACACCCGTGTGGGGCTCGCCCTCACCTGGGGCCGGATCGAGTCGGGGCACGCGCCGAACGTGGTCCCGCAGCACGCGGAGCTGTCCGGGACGGTGCGCTGTCTGGACCTGGAGGCCTGGCGGCAGGCCCCCGACATCGTGCACGCGGCCATCGACGAGGTCGCCACCCTGCACCGGGCCAAGTCCGAGATCACCTACATCCGCGGGGTGCCGCCGGTCGTCAACGACCGGCAGGCCACCGAGCTGCTGCACCGGGCCATGGTCGCCCGGTGCGGCACCAGGTCGGTGGAGACCACCCAGCAGAGTCTGGGCGGCGAGGACTTCTCCTGGTACCTGGAGCACGTGCCGGGCGCGCTGGCCCGGCTCGGCGTGCGGCGGCCCGGCGAGCACCGGGTCCGCGACCTCCACCAGGGCGACTTCGACGCCGACGAGCACGCGATCACGGTGGGCGTGGAGATGTTCACCGCCGCCGCCTTCCTGGACGCGGCGACGGCGGAGAGGTGAGGGCGCGGAGGTGACGGCGCGGAGGTGACGGAACGGCCCCCGGGGCCGTTCCCCCCGGTGGCGCAACACGGGTGCCAGCCATTCGCGCACGGACGGCGACCCGGCTCGTATACGAGTCGGAGTCCGAGTTCAGACGGTGTTTGCCTCGAATCGATAACGGCTTCGCGAGAGGGTTTTTTGCGACATCTACGCGCGTTACGATGCCGCGAAGCCGACGCCGAAGGGGCGACTCGGCCGGAGCACTGACATGGTGCTCCCATCAAGCGCCGACATGGCGCTCAGGTCAGGTGAAGGAGCCTTCCCGTGCGCCGGGTAGCCAAGCTTTCTGCTGCGTGTATCGCGTCCGCAGCTCTCGCCGTGACTGCCACTGCCTGTGGCAGCACCTCCTCCGAGAAGGAGTCCTCCTCGTCCTCCGCCGACGGCAAGGGCGTCAAGGTCGGCCTGGCCTTCGACGTCGGCGGCCGTGGCGACCGGTCCTTCAACGACTCCGCCGCGCGCGGTGCCGACAAGGCGAAGGCGGAGTTCGGCGGCGAGATCAAGGAGCTGACCGCCAAGACCTCGGACACCGAGGCCGACCGCGAGCAGCGCCTGTCCGACCTTGCGGAGGCCGGCTACAACCCGATCGTCGGCATCGGCTACGCCTACGCCGCCTCCATGACCAAGGTCGCCGCGAGGTACCCGAAGACCAGCTTCGGCATCGTCGACTCGGTGGTGGACGGCAAGAACGTCAACAGCATCACCTTCACCGAGGAGCAGGGCTCCTACCTGGCCGGTGTCGCCGCCGCGCTGAAGAGCAAGTCGAAGCACGTCGGCTTCATCGGCGGTGTCGACGTCCCGCTGATCAAGAAGTTCGAGGCGGGTTACCTCCAGGGCGTCAAGGACACCGACCCGAAGATCAAGGTCGACACCCAGTACCTGTCGCACGGCTCGGACACCTCCGGCTTCGCCAGCCCCGACAAGGGCAAGGAGGCCGCGCAGGGCATGCTCGACAACGGCGCCGACGTCATCTACACGGCGGCCGGCTCCTCCGGCAACGGCGCCATCGAGGCCGTCGCCGGCAAGAAGGGCACCTGGGCGATAGGCGTGGACTCGGACCAGTACAACGTCCCGGGTCTGGCCAAGTACAAGAACTCGATCCTGACCTCGATGGTCAAGAACGTGGACCTCGGTGTGTACGACTTCGTCAAGTCGATCCACGACGGCAAGCCGCTGAGCGGCACCCACACCTACGCGCTCGCCCAGGACGGTGTGAAGCTGTCCCCGAGCGGCGGTTTCATCGACGACATCCAGGCCAAGCTGGACGCGGCGAAGAAGAAGATCGTCGACGGCTCCATCAAGGTCAAGTCCGCCCCGTGACCTGATGGGTCCGCTCGGACCCCGGCTCGGCGCGGGGGCCTCCCCAGCCCCCCGCCGGGCCATAACAATGTGTCAACTCTACGCGTGTAGCGCGGAGTTGCCGCGCTAGCGTCGCCGACGCCTGCCCCCTCCCCGCAGCCTCTTTCCCCGAGGAGAGTGCGCCATCAACGCGTCCAGCCCGCCCGCTGCCGTCGAACTGCGCGGCATCACCAAGCGTTTCCCCGGCGTCGTCGCCAACCGCGACATCGACATCACCGTACGCACGGGCACCGTCCACGCCCTGTGCGGTGAGAACGGTGCCGGCAAGTCCACCCTGATGAAGATCCTCTACGGCATGCAGCAGCCGGACGAGGGCACCATCACGGTCAATGGCGAGCAGGTCGTCCTGCACAACCCCGGCGACGCCATCGCCCGCGGCATCGGCATGGTGCACCAGCACTTCATGCTCGCCGACAACCTCACCGTGCTGGAGAACGTCGTACTCGGCGCGGAGAAGCTGTACGGCATCGGGGGCAGGGCCCGCGCCAGGATCAAGGAGATCTCGGACGCGTACAGCCTGAACGTCCGGCCCGACGTCCTCGTGGAGGAACTGGGGGTCGCCGACCGCCAGCGCGTGGAGATCCTCAAGGTCCTCTACCGCGGCGCCCGCACCCTCATCCTCGACGAGCCGACCGCCGTGCTCGTGCCGCAGGAGGTCGACGCGCTCTTCGACAACCTGCGCGAGCTGAAGGCCGAGGGCCTCACCGTCATCTTCATCTCGCACAAGCTGGGCGAGGTGCTGTCGGTCGCCGACGAGATCACCGTCATCCGGCGCGGCACCACCGTCGGCACCGCCGACCCGCGCACCACCACGCCCAAGCAGCTGGCCGAGCTGATGGTCGGCAGCGAGCTGCCCAGCCCGGACACCGAGGAGTCCACCGTCACGGACGTCCCGATGCTGAAGCTGGACGGCCTGCACCTGACGCAGACCGGGCTCGACGGCATCGAGCGGGTCATCCTGGACGAGATCTCCTTCACCATCCACAAGGGCGAGGTCCTCGGCATCGCCGGCGTGGAGGGCAACGGCCAGTCCGAGCTGGTCGAGGCGATCATGGGCATGCGGCAGCCCGACGCCGGCGTCATCACGCTCGACGGCGCCGACATCTCGGGCGCCGCCACCCGCGACCGCCGCCTGGCCGGCATCGGCTACATCCCCGAGGACCGCCACCGCCACGGCCTGCTGCTGGAAGCGCCGCTGTGGGAGAACCGCATCCTCGGTCACGTCAGCGAGAAGCCCAACTCGCGCGGCGCGCTGCTCGACATCAAGGCGGCCCGCGCCGACACCGAGCGGATCGTGAAGTCGTACGACGTCCGCACCCCCGGCATCGACGTGACCGCGGCCTCGCTGTCCGGCGGCAACCAGCAGAAGCTGATCGTCGGCCGCGAGATGAGCCACCACCCCAAGCTGCTGATCGCCGCCCACCCCACCCGCGGTGTGGACGTCGGCGCCCAGGCGGCCATCTGGGACTACATCCGCGAGGCCCGCCGCGAGGGCCTGGCCGTACTGCTGATCTCCGCCGACCTGGACGAGCTGATCGGCCTCTCCGACACCCTGCGGGTGATGTACCGGGGCCGTCTGGTCGCCGACGCCGACCCCGCCACCATCACCCCCGAAGAGCTGGGCTCCGCCATGACGGGTGCGGCCACCGGCCACCTGGAGCACACAGAGGACGACGAGCGATGAACAAGCTGACCTCACGCATCGACAAGGAGCGGCTGGCCCTCGGCATCGCCGCGCCGCTGCTGGCGGTCGTCGCCGCGCTCGTCGTCACCGCCCTGGTGATCCTCGCGACCGGCAAGAACCCCGGCGCCGCGTTCAGCGACATGATGAGCTACGGCTTCGCCAGCGACAGCCAGGTCTACATCCTGAACAAGGCCACCACGTACTACCTCGCCGGTATCGCGGTCGCCGTCGGCTTCCGGATGAACCTGTTCAACATCGGTGTCGACGGCCAGTACCGGCTCGCCGCGTTCATCGCCGCCGTCCTCGGCGGCGCGCTGACCGTGCCCGGCTGGCTCGCCATCCCGCTGATCATGATCTGCGCCATGGCGACCGGCGCCCTGTGGGCGGCCATCGCCGGTGTGCTGAAGGTGACCCGGGGCGTCAGCGAGGTCATCGCGACCATCATGCTGAACTCCATCGCCACCGCCGTCATCGGCTATCTGCTCCAGCCCGAGCGGCTCGGCGAACTCCAGCAGGGCGGCACCCTGGTCTCCACCGAGCCGTTGCCGGCCTCCTCGTTCTTCTTCAGCATCGACACCGGCCCGGCCGGCGTGCTGGACGGCTTCATCGTCGTCGCCGTGATCGTCGGCCTCGCCTACTGGTTCGTGCTCGGCCGCACCCGGTTCGGCTTCGACCTGCGCACCGTCGGCCAGTCCGAGAGCGCCGCCGCCGCGAGCGGTGTGTCGGTGAAGAAGATGGTCGCCACCAGCATGATCATCTCGGGTGCGGTGGCCGGTCTGATCGGCATGCCCACGCTGCTCAACGAGAGCCACCAGTACGACAACAGCTTCCCCACCGGGATCGGCTTCACCGGCATCGCCATCGCGCTGCTCGGCCGCAACAACCCGATCGGCATCGCGCTGGGCGCCCTGCTCTGGGGCTTCCTGGAGCGCACCACCAACCACCTGGAGTTCCAGGGCTACGACAAGGAGATCCTCGGCGTGATCCAGGGCGTCATCGTCCTGTGCGTCGTGATCGCCTACGAGGTCGTCCGACGCTACGGCCTCAAGCGCCAGCAGCAGCGGGTCGGCGCGGAGCTCGCCGCCCAGGCCGCCGCCCCGACGAAGAAGCAGGAGGTGGCGTGATGACTGCCACGATGACCGACACGCCGCCGCCCGCGGCGCCCAAGGCGCCCGGCGCGTCCCAGGGCACGGGCCGCTCGCTCGGCCGGATCCTCGTGATCGTCGCCGGTGCCCTGCTGCTCCTCGCGGCCGTCCGGATGATCACCGACTCGAACCAGCTGGACTCCTCCGGCCAGGTCGGCGCCGCGCTCGGCCTCGCCGTGCCGATCGGCCTCGCCGGACTCGCGGGCCTGTGGTCCGAGCGGGCCGGCGTGGTCAACATCGGCCTCGAAGGCATGATGATCCTCGGCACCTTCGGCGCCGGCTGGGTCGGCTGGCAGTCCAGCCCCTGGCTCGGCCTGCTGTGCGGCGTCGGCTTCGGCGTCCTCGGCGGCCTGGTGCACGCCGTCGCCACCATCACCTTCGGCGTCGACCACATCGTCTCCGGTGTCGCCGTCAACCTGCTCGCGCTCGGTGCCACCCAGTACCTCGCCAAGCTGTTCTTCGCCGACGGCGGTGCCGCGGAGGCGGGCGGCAACCCCAAGCAGTCCCCGCCCGCGGACTCGCTGCCCGACGTCACCGTGCCCGGCCTGTCCGACGGCCTCGCCTCGATCGAGAAGCACCACTGGTTCCTGGTCTCCGACCTCGCCGGCATCGTCGGCGGCCTGATCACCAACCTGTCCGTGATCACGATCGCGGCCGTGCTGCTGTTCGTCGGCAGCTGGTGGCTGCTGTGGCGCACCCCGTTCGGGCTGCGGCTGCGCTCCTGCGGTGAGAACCCCGTCGCCGCGGAGTCCCTCGGCGTCAACGTCTACCGGTACAAGTACGCGGCCGTCGCCGTCTCCGGCGGCCTGGCCGGCCTCGGCGGCGCGTTCCTCGCGCTGGTCACCTCGCACACCTACCTGGAGGGCCAGACCGCGGGTCGCGGCTACATCGGTCTCGCCGCCATGATCTTCGGCAACTGGCGGCCCGGCGGGCTGGCCATGGGCGCGGGCCTGTTCGGCTACTCCGACGCCCTCCAGCTGCGCAACGGCGGCGTCACCGTGCACGCGCTGCTGCTGCTCCTGGTCGTCCTGCTCGCGCTGCTGGCCGGCTGGAAGCTGTACAAGAAGGCCGTCGTCCAGGGCGTGGTCAGCGCCGCCATGGCCGCGCTGGTGCTGGTCTGGTACCTGCTCACCGACGAGGTCCCCAGCGACTTCGTGGGCGCCACCCCGTACGTCGTCACGCTGCTCGTGCTCTCGCTGTCCGCGCAGCGGCTGCGGATGCCCAAGGCGGACGGCATGCGCTACCGGAAGGGCCAGGGCAAGTGACCCGGGACGACGCCGCCTTCGACTGGGAGCCGCTGCGCGCCCGGGCACGGGAGGCCATGTCCCACGCCTACGCCCCCTACTCGGGCTACCCGGTCGGCGTCGCGGCCCTGGTCGACGACGGCCGCACGGTCACCGGCTGCAACGTGGAGAACGCCTCCTACGGCCTCGGCCTGTGCGCCGAGTGCGGCCTGGTCTCCGAGCTCCAGCGCACCGGCGGCGGCCGGCTGACGCACTTCACCTGCGTCGACGGCGCCGGCGCCCTGCTCGTGCCGTGCGGGCGCTGCCGCCAGCTGCTCTACGAGTTCGGCGGCCCGGACCTGCTCCTGGACACCCCGGCGGGCGTCCTGACGCTCGCCGAGATGCTGCCCCAGGCCTTCGGTCCGGACCATCTCACCCAGTAACGCCGTACGGCCCCCCTGCCCCGCCCGCAGGGGGGCCGCACACTTCGCACCTCCCGGAAGGAAGCCCCAGCCATGGCCATGGACGCCATCTCCGTCATCCGTACCAAGCGGGACCGCGGCGAGCTGACCGACGAGCAGATCGACTGGGTCATCGACGCGTACACCCGCGGCGAGGTCGCCGACGAGCAGATGTCCGCGCTCGCCATGGCGATCCTGCTGAACGGCATGAACCGCCGCGAGATCGCCCGCTGGACGGCGGCCATGATCGCCTCCGGCGAGCGCATGGACTTCTCCTCGCTGTCCCGCCCGACGGCCGACAAGCACTCCACGGGCGGCGTCGGCGACAAGATCACCCTGCCGCTGGCCCCGCTGGTCGCGGCCTGCGGCGCGGCCGTCCCGCAGCTCTCCGGCCGGGGCCTCGGCCACACCGGCGGCACCCTGGACAAGCTGGAGTCGATCCCCGGCTGGCGCGCCCTGCTCTCCAACGAGGAGATGCTGAACGTCCTCGACACCACCGGCGCGGTGATCTGCGCGGCGGGCGACGGCCTGGCCCCCGCCGACAAGAAGCTGTACGCGCTGCGTGACGTGACCGGCACGGTCGAGGCCATCCCGCTGATCGCCTCCTCGATCATGTCCAAGAAGATCGCCGAGGGCACCGGCTCGCTGGTGCTGGACGTGAAGGTGGGCTCGGGCGCCTTCATGAAGACGATCGAGGACGCCCGCGAACTGGCGTCCACGATGGTGGGCCTCGGCACCGACCACGGCGTGAAGACGGTCGCGCTGCTCACGGACATGTCCACCCCGCTGGGCCTGACGGCGGGCAACGCCCTGGAGGTCCGCGAGTCCGTGGAGGTCCTGGCGGGCGGCGGCCCCGCGGACGTCGTGGAGCTGACGATCGCGCTGGCCCGCGAGATGCTGGACGCCGCCGGGCTGAAGGACGCCGACCCGGCGAAGGCGCTGGCCGACGGTTCGGCGATGGACGTCTGGCGCCGGATGATCGCGGCCCAGGGCGGCGACCCGGACGCCCCGCTGCCCACGTCGAAGGAACAGCACGTCGTGAAGGCCCCGGCCACCGGCGTCCTGACCCGCCTCGACGCCTACGACATCGGCATCGCCGCCTGGCGCCTGGGCGCCGGCCGCGCCCGCAAGGAGGACCCGGTGCAGGCGGCGGCGGGCGTGCAGCTCCACGCCAAGCCCGGCGACCGGGTGACCGAGGGCCAGCCCCTCCTCACCCTCCACACCGACACCCCGGAACGCTTCGAGTACGCCCTCCAGGCGGTGACGGGCTCCTACGACATCGCGGCCCCGGACACCGACGTCCACACCACCCCGGTGGTCCTGGAGCGCATCGCCTGACCTGCGCTTTCCCCATTCGGGTGAACGGGACCGGTAGACCCGCACCGGTCCCGTTCGGCATGCTGGGATCGGTGACGCACCGATAGGAGACCGCCATGAGCGCACTCACCGTCAGCCACGACGCCGAGCAGGGCTGGGACGACCTCGTCCGGTTCTGGGAGGAGATGGAATGGCCTGAGGGCAGCAAGGTGGAGATCATCGAGGGGATCGTCACCGTGTCACCTTCTCCAGCGCCACGTCACAACGTGATCGCGGAACAAATTCAGCGTCGCCTCTACCCCGCGATTCCCGATGAGTTGGGGATCTACCAGACCGTGGCCATCGCTGTCCCGTCGCGGCTGGGCATGTTCATCCCGGACCTGTTGGTGGTGCCGGTGCGGGCTTGCCGGGAGGCGGACTCCCACGTCCCCGCCGCCCTCGCCGAACTCGTCGTCGAGGTCACCTCCAAGTCCAACGCCCGCCACGACCGCGTCAGCAAGCCGGCCGCCTGCGCCGCCGCGGGCATCCCGCTCTACCTCCTCGTCGACCGCTGGGCCCCCGGAGGCCCCACCGCCACGCTGTACGGCGAACCGAAGGGGGAGGTCTACCGGGTGCTGTCCGCCGTGAAGTTCGGTGACCCGATCAAGCTGCCGGAGCCGTTCGGGATCACCCTCGACACCGGCGAGTTCCCCGTGGACTGAGGTCCTTCGGCCCGGGCGGCGATGAGTTCCGGCCACCCGGGCGGTCTACCCGCACGTGGATGCCAAGACGCCCGCCGTCGTGCTCGTGCTGACCGGTCCCGTGCGCCGGGACGAGGTGGCGGGGTGGTGTGCCGCCGTGCGGGAAGCGCTCGCGGGCGGTGGGGGCGGGGTCGTCGTGTGTGACGTGGGCGGGCTCGGGCCGCCGGGGCTGGCGGCCGTCGATCTGCTCGCCCGGCTGGAGCTGACCGCCCGCCGGGCCGGCGGGCGGATACGGCTGCGGGACGCCGACCCCGCGCTAGTCGCCCTGCTGGGCCTGGCCGGCCTCCGCTTCCAGGCGGAGGGGCAGCCCGAAGAGCGGGAACCACCGCTGGGTGTCGAGGAAGCAGTGGAAACCGGTGATCCGGCCGGCTGAGATCTCCAGCACCTGCACCGCCCACGGCGCGAACCCGCCGTTCTCCGGGTCCGGCTTGTAGTGCGCGAACGCCGGCAGGCCGTTGGCCTGGACCGGCACCAGCCGGGAACCGGCGCAGGAGGCGCCGATGGTCAGCATGAAACCGGTGATGTCGGCGGTGCCGCGCAGCCACAGGTCGAACGGCGGCATCGTCATGATGGCGTCCTCGTGCAGCAGCGCCGTCAGCGCCGTCATGTCGTAGCCCTCGAACGCCTTGACGTACCGCTCCAGCAGCTTGCGCTGCTCCTCGTCCAGCGGATCGGACACCGCTCCCTCGGGCCCCGTGTCCGGCCGCTCCGCGAGCGTGGCCCGGGCCCGCTGCAACGCGCTGTTCACCGAGGCCACCGAGGTCTCCAGCAGCTCGGCCACCTCGCTCGCCTTCCACGCGAGCACCTCGCGCAGGATCAGCACCGCCCGCTGCTTGGGCGGCAGTTGCTGGAGCGCCGCCATGAAGGCGAGGCGCACCGACTCCTTGGCGACCGCCGCCTCCGCCGGGTCCGCCACGGCCGGCAGCACCCGCGCGTCCGGCATCGGCTCCAGCCAGGTGTGGTCCGGGCGCGGGTTGAGCGCCGCCTGCGCGAGCGGGGTGGCCTCCGAAAGATCCATCGGCCGGGCCCGCTTGTTCCCCGCCGACAGCATGTCCAGGCACACGTTCGTCGCGATCCGGTACAGCCACGACCTGAGCGAGGAGCGGCCCTCGAACTTCTCGTGGTTCCGCCAGGCCCGCACCAGGGTGTCCTGCACCGCGTCCTCGGCCTCGAAGGAGGAGCCCAGCATCCGGTAGCAGTACCCGGTCAGCTCGGTCCGGTACTTCTCCAGCGCGGCATCGAGGTCCGCCGTCGCCGTTCCGTTGCCCATCGTCCACCCACCCCTGGCCGTTCCCGTGGCGCACCGTCGCACCCCAGCACATCGGAAGCTACCGCAGCCCACCGACAATGACCGCCGGAGTCGGAAAATGCCCGGCGCGCGGAGGCTGTTCGGCGCGCCGACGCCGTACGCGGGAGTGCGCGGAGGGCTCAGTGCGCCGGGGCCCGTACCGAACCCCGCGCGGGGTTCACCGCCGTCCGCCGTGCCGCCACGGAGCCGAGCACGGTGATCGCCACCACGCCCAGCACCGCCAGCAGGCCGACGCCGACCGTGCCCGTCCAGCCGCCCGCGCGGAAGGCCACCGCGCCGACCGTGCTGCCCGCGCTGGAGCCGATGTAGTACGCGGACTGGTACAGCGCCGAAGCCTGCGCGCGGCCGTGCGTGGCCGTCTTGCCGACCGCCGAGGAGGCCACCGCGTGCCCGGCGAAGAAGCCCGCCGTGATCAGCACCAGGCCCAGCAGGACCAGCGGCAGCGACGCGGCCAGGGACAGCAGCAGGCCCGCCGCCGTCGTACCGCCCGCCAGGTACAGCGCCCCCCGGCGGCCGAACCGGTCCACCAGCCGGCCCGCGGCCGAGGCGGACACCGTGCCCACCAGGTAGACCAGGAAGATCGAGCCCACGATGCCCTGCGGCAGCCCGAACGGTGCCGCCGTCAGCCGATAGCCGATCACCGTGTAGACCCCGCCGAACACCGTCATGAACAGCGCGCCGATCGCGTACAGGCGGCGCAGCAGCGGGTCGGAGAGATGACCGCGGACCGTGTTCCACAGGATGCGGGGGCGCAGCGAGCCGGGCGTGAAGTGGCGCGGGGCGGGCAGCAGCAGCCGGAACGCCACCGCGCACGCGACCGCGAGGGCGCCGATCACGCCGACCGAGACCCGCCAGCCCCACTCCTGCGCGACCCAGCCGGTGATCACCCGGCCGCTCATGCCGCCGACGCTGTTGCCCGCCACGAACAGACCGATGGCGGTGACCAGCGCCTTGGGCCGGACCTCCTCGGCCAGATAGGCCGTCGCGGAGGCCGGCAGACCGGCCAGCGCCGCGCCCTGCACGCCCCGCAGCACCACCAGCGCGCCGATCGACGGCGCGAAGGGCACCAGCAGACCGACGGCGACGGCCACGGCCAGCGAGGCCGTCATCACCGTACGGCGGCCGAATCGCTCCGACAGAGCGCTCATCGGCAGCACGAACAGGGCCAGCCCGCCGGTCGCCGCCGCCACCGTCCAGCTCGCCTCGCTCGCCGCGACCCCGAACTCCCCGGAGATCAGCGGCAGCAGCGCCTGGGTGGAGTACAGCAGGGCGAAGGTCGCGACCCCGGCGAGGAAGAGGGCGAGGCTCATCCGGCGGTAGCCGGGGCCGCCCGGAGTCATACGGGAGTCGGAGCCGGTGGTGTCGGAGCCGGAGGAGTCGGGGACGGGAACGGACGGTACGGCGCCCACGCTGGTGGACGCCCCGGTACTGGCGGGAGACATGCCTCGACCGTAGGGACGATCCGGCTCATGCGTCCAATGCATGGAACGGCCATAATCGTTCCCATGGCGCATCAGCGAAGCTCACAGCCCCGGCTGTCACCGTTCGGTGACACAGAAGACATGGCGCTGTTGCTCGCGCCCCGCCTCGCCTACTTCGCCGGGGTGGCCCGCACCGAGCACGTCACCCGGGCCGCGCAGGAGCTGAACGTCCCCCAGTCCACGCTCTCGCGCGCGATGGCCCGCCTGGAACGGGACCTGGGCGTCGACCTGTTCGCCCGCCACGGCCGCACGGTCTCCCTCACCACCGCCGGCCGCACCTTCCTCGCCTCCGCCGAACGGGCCCTCGCCGAGATCGAACGGGCCGCTGAGGAGGTCCGCGCGGACGCCGACCCGGCCACCGGCAAGGTCGCCTTCGGCTTCCTGCACACCATGGGCGCGGAGACCGTGCCCGGCCTGCTGCACGCCTTCCGCGCCGACCATCCGCGCGTCCGCTTCAGCCTGGTCCAGAACTACGGCGAGGCGATGCTGGAGCGGCTGCGCGCGGGCGAGCTGGACCTCTGCCTCACCTCGCCGGTGCCCGACGCCCCCGACCTGGTCGCCCGCCGCCTGGACGAGCAGAAGCTGCGCCTGGTCGTCCCCGCGGACCACCGGCTGGCCGCCCGCCGCCGCATCCGCCTGGCCGAGGCGGCCGAGGAAACCTTCGTCACCCTGGAGCCCGGCTACGGCCTGCGGCGCATCACCGACGACCTGTGCCGCCAGGCCGGTTTCCGGCCGCGGGTCGCCTTCGAGGGTGAGGAGGCCGAAACCCTGCGGGGCCTGGTCGCGGCCGGTCTCGGCGTGGCCCTCCTGCCCCCGCCGACGGTCCCCCGGCCCGGCGTGGTCGAACTGACGGTCACGGCCCCGCGAGCGGCCCGGGAGATCGGCGTGGCGTGGCTGGCCGACCGCCCGGACACCCCGCCGGTGGCGGCGTTCAAGAAGTTCCTGCTGTCGAGACGGGGCAATCTCCTTCCCTGAGGGACGTCCCGCACGCGGGGAGCGAGGGGGAAACCCGGTGGCCGCCGCACTCGGGCCGCCGGTAACGTCGGGCCCCGGCCGGCCGTACCACCGGCCGTCTCGCCGAGGAGCGATTCCCATGACCAGTCAGCGAGCGACGACGACCCTGTGGCGTCCCACCGGCCCCAGAGAACTGGAGCTGGTGCGCGAGCTGGACTGGCGTGCCTGGCCGCCCCGGCTTCCCGAGCAGCCGATCTTCTACCCGGTGCTCGACGAGGAGTACGCCGTGAAGATCGCCCGCGACTGGAACGTCAAGCACGACGGCGCCGGCTACGTCACCCGCTTCGACGTCGAGTCCGACTTCCTGCGCCGGTATCCGGTGCGGCAGGCCGGCGGGCGGACGATCCTCGAACTGTGGGTGCCGGCCGGGGAACTGGACGAGTTCAACGCCCATATCGTCGGCCGGATCCGGCTGGTGCACGAGTTCCGCTGAGCGGTGCCCCGCCCTACCGCCGCAACGACCGCCCGAACCCCGCCGCCAGCGGCATCCTGAGGCCGATCGGCGGGGGAGCCGCCAGGGCGTCCTCCACCGGGCGGGAGACGGGGTGGCCGAACAGGGCGCCCAGGACGAAGTCGGTGGTCAGGGCGAGGACTTCGGAGCGGTGGCCGTGCAGCCCGTGGCCGTCGGAGTGGACCTCGAAGCGGCACACCTCGCGGTTGGCCTTCTTCGCCCGCGCCGCGTAACGGAAGGACAGCTCGGGGTCGGTGCGCTCGTCGTTCGTGCCGTGGGCGATCAGGACCCGGCGGCCCATCAGTTGCCTCACCGGTTCGGCGGGAGCGGCGACATCGTCCTCCGGAAGCCACGGGGCCAGCGCCACCACGGAGTTGACGGCGTCGTGACCGCCGACGCGCAGTGCCGCCCGGCCGCCCATGTCCACACCGACCAGGCACACGGGGACATCGCCGTAGCGGCGCACGACCTCCTCGGTGGCCCACTCGGCGTCCGCCGCCGGGTGCGCCTCGCCGCCGTTCCAGCCGCGGTAGCGGTAGTGGACGCAGTGCACCGCCAGCCCCTCGGCGCGGCCCGCGCGGGCGAGGGCACGGCCCAGGGAGCGGACGAGGGAGAGGGGCCGCACGGGGGAGGGCCGGCGGGTGGAGACCTCCTGGCCGTCGGGGAGCAGCAGCACCGCTCCGCACACCGGTGTCGGCGCCGGGCCGACCGCCTTTCCCAGCCTGGCCGTTCGCACCGGCGTCGCTTGCTGTCCCATGACAGAACAGTGTCAGAAGGGGCGGTAGACGAAACCCGTACGGCGGGTCACCGTTGGATATCGACGGAAAAGCGCCGGAGACGATGCCGCCCACCGGGCGCCCACCCCTTCGAGGGCGCCGAGCGTGTAACCGAAGGCGTCGACGAGGTGCTCGCATCGTTCTCCGTCAATGCGATGAAATCGGCGTTCATTCCTTTCGATGAAAGACTCGCGGTGATCAATTGAGGTCATCAAGCCCGGATGCGCCCGGCTGAAATCCGAACGGAAGTTCCGGCAGGCCGCCTCCACCAGCGGTTCCGGCCGCACGGAGGGCTGACCGCCGGAGGCCGGACGGCCTGCGAACGCGGGCGCTTTTTCCCCGGCGTCCGCATTTCGGTGTTTGCGGCGGGTGGTGGGCGATGTTTACGGTCGTGGATCGCTCGGATCGATCGCTCGGATCGTTTGTGAGCTCCCGTCTCCGCACGCAAGGACGCATGCACCATGAAGCAGTCTGCTGCCAAGACCCTCGGTGTCGCCGCCCTGGGCGCCGCCGTCGCCGCCATCGGCGCGGGCACGGCCAACGCGGCCCCGGCCGCCCCGGACGTCGCCCGCACCCTGGACACCTTCACGAAGCTGCTGCCGCCCGAGCAGGTCCTGGACGCGGCGCCCGAGAGCGGAGCGGTGAAGACGTTCAAGCCCCTGGCCAAGGCCGGTGTCCGTGCCACGGTGCCCGCCGTCCGCAAGGGTGCCGCCGTCGCGCAGCCCGTCGTCGAGCGCGCCGTGGCCGAGGGCTCGACCAAGCCGGTCGCCGGTCTGCTCGGCGGACTGCCGGTGAAGGGCCTGCCCACGAAGGGCACGCCGGTCAACGGGATCCCGCTCGGCTGACCCCGGCCGCCGCAGGACACGCGGGGCGCTCCGGAAGGTCCGGACGCGCCCCCGCGGTGTGCTCGCCCCCTCGCACACACGGGCGCGCCGGCGGTCACCAGGCGGTGCGGGCCTTGTCCTCGGACGGCAGCAGCAGCCACAGCGCTATGTACAGCAGGAACTGCGGGCCCGGCAGCAGGCAGGACACCAGGAAGATCACCCGCATGGTCGTGGCCGAGGTGCCGAAGCGCCGGGCCAGTCCGGCGCAGACTCCGCCGATCACGCGGCCGTGGGTGGGGCGGGAAAGGGCGGTCATGTCGGCTCCTCCATGGTCGTCGGCTCGCTCCCGAGCCGGTGGCGGGACCCGGAACGGGCCCCTCAACTGCCATCCACGGTAGGCGGACGAAGAGGACGAAGCATCACTCTAAGGGGCGATACCGACCCTGGGAATCGTCGGGGTACGGCCCTGAGACAGCTCCTCCGCGATGCCGACCGCCGGCCCGGCCGCGGCGCCCGGTTCCCGCACCGCCCGCCGGCGCAGCCAGGACCGGCCGGCCGGAACGACGGCCAGGTGGGCCAGCACGACCCCCGCCGTGTTCAGCAGCAGCGAGTCGACGTCCACCACCCGGCCCGGCACCCCGGTCTGCAACAGGGCGATACCCAGGGAAATCAATGCGCCGGCCGCGGCCGTCCGGAGCAGCGAGGCGAGCGGGGAGACGGTGAGTCTGCCGTGTGCCGCCGGCAGCAGCACGCCCAGCGGGGCGAGCAGTGCGAGACCCTCGCCGAGCGGTCGGGCGGCCCCGGGCCAGCCCAGTGCCAGATCGGCCCGGATGCCCGCCAGCGGGCGCAGATTCGGGGGCATCACCCAGGGGACGTCCAGGGGGCGCAGCATCAGCCAGGCGACGAGGGCGAGGTGCGTGGCGAGGAGGACACCCCCCGTCACACGGATGCGGATCGCGGCGCTGCCGCCGATGGAGCCTTGACGCTGCACGCCCCCCTAGACGCGGTCGCGGGGCAGAACGGTTCCGTGGTGAAAACGTTCCGCCTCCGCCGCGCCGGCGTTCCGGCACACCGACGGCCACCGGCACCGGGGAACACCCGTAGGGGCAGCCGCCCGACAGTCCCTCGCGGCCAGGCAGCCTCACGCGGCCGGGCAGCCCCCCGTGGCCGGACGGCTACCCGTGTCCGGTGGGCCACCCGTGGCCGCCTACCCCGTGACCTCGCTCGACGGTGGCTGGGTGCTGCCCGGGTGGTCGCGGACCTCGTCCGTGCACTCGTACCGCCGGAGCGGGCCGGCGTCCGGGCCGCCCAGGATGACCGAGCCGTCGCCCTCCGTGGCCGCCGAGTCGGACAGCGTGCACACCAGCTGGGCCAGGGCGTAGGAGGTCAGGCGCGAGGGCCCCGTGCTCAGCCGCAGCGCGTCCTCGGGATCCTTGGGGCCGGGCCCGCGCACGCCGAGTCCGCCCGGGACGTACGTCGTATAGCCCGCGGAGCGCTCCGCCGCCGACGGGGACGCGGCGAGCTGGTCCAGCAGCCCCTGGGCCACGATCACCCGGCGCCGGGCGTCCGGGGTGCCCTCCGGGACCGGCACGGTGCGGTCCACGGCCACCAGGGAGGCCCCGCACAGCAGGAAGACCTGTACCGGCACCCCGTGCGAGGACTGCGCGGACCGGTCCGGCCCGGTCAGCGAGCACGGCACCCGGGACGGCGCCGCCCCGAAGTCGGTCGGCACCTCCGTGGCCCGGATGCCGCAGCCGGTGAGCAGTGCGCCCAGGAGGGGCAGTGCCACCAGGCGTCGTATGGTCATGACCCCTCCTTCCCCGCGCTGTCCCGCCCGGCCCCGGCGCTCTCGCCGTCCCTGCCGGCCTTGCCGTCCTTCTCGTTCTTCTCGTTCTTGCCGTCCCCGCCGTCCCCGCCGTCCCCGCCGGTCCCGCCGTCCTGTTCGGTCAGCAGTGAGGCGTCCCGGGGCAGGCGGAGCGTGAACACGGCGCCGCCCTCGGCGGAGTTCGCTGCGGTGATCTCGCCGCCGTGGATGTGGGCGTTCTCCAGGGCGATGGACAGGCCGAGCCCGCTGCCCTCGGAGCGCGGCCGGGAGGCGCTCGCCTTGTAGAAGCGGTCGAAGACGTGCGGCAGGACGTCCTCCGGGATGCCCGGCCCGTGGTCCCGGACCCGGATCTCGACCGAGTCGTCCGCCTCCCGCACCGACACCCGCACCGGCGACCCGCCGTGCTTGAGCGCGTTGCCGATCAGGTTGGCGAGGATCACGTCCAGGCGGCGCGGATCCAGCCGGGCGTGGATGCCGCGCTCGGCGTCCAGTTCGACCGCGTCCAGCCAGGCCCGGGCGTCGATGCAGGCGGTGATCTGGTCGGCCACGTCCACGTCGTCCAGGACCAGCCGGGCGGTGCCCGCGTCGAAACGGGTGACCTCCATCAGGTTCTCGACCAGGTCGTTCAGCCGCCGGGTCTCGCTGACCACCAGCCGGACCGCGGGCTCGATCATCGGATCCATGCTGCCGGTCTCCGCCTCCAGCTCCTCCTCCAGCACCTCCGTGACGGCGGTGATGGCGGTGAGCGGGGTGCGCAGCTCGTGCGACATGTCGGCGACGAACCGGCGGGACGCCTCGTCCCGCGCGGCCATCTCCGCGACCCGCTTCTCCAGCGCCTCGGCCGCGTTGTTGAACGTGCGCGACAGATCGGCGAGTTCGTCGGTGCCGGAGACCCGCAGCCGGGTGTCCAGCCTGCCCTCGCCGAGCCGCCGCGCGGCCACCCCGAGCCGGTGCACCGGCTTCAGCACGGTCGTGGCGGCGGCCTGCGCGAGCAGCGCGGCGCCGATCAGCGCGAGCCCGGTGGCGATGCCCAGCGACCAGGCCAGCGAGTTGAGGTCCTTCGCCTCCGGCTCCAGCGACTTCGCCATGTAGCCGGTCGGACCACCGCCGATGACACGAGTGCCGGCGACCAGGAACGGCGTGCCGTGGTCCACGACCCGCTGCCAGTACAGGTGGTACGGCTCCTTGTTCTGGTCGGTCACCCGCTGCCGCTTGGTCACGGCGGTGCGCAGCGACGACGGCACGTCCTCCAGCGCGAAGCCGTTGATGCCGCCCGAATTGCCGTACACCGTCTCGCCGTCGGCGTCCGTGGCGACCAGCAGCACGCTGAAGCGCTGGCTGCTGGCGGCCATCTGGCCCGCCGCGCGCTGCAGTTGGTCCTGGCTCGGATGCTCGGGCAGCGCGCCCGCGCGGTTCTGCATCTCCTGCCGGAAGTCGCGCAGCACCGCGTCCTGGGCTCGGGTGAGCACCGCCTCCCGGTTGAGCCAGTACGCGATGCCCGACGCCGACACCGCGGCGGTGAGCGCGACCAGTGCGAACACCACCACCAGGCGCAGCCGCAGACTGGTGAACCTCAGCCGCGACAGACTTCCGCCCCGCCCCGCGGCCCAGCCGCGCAGCCTCCCACGCGTACCGGTCACTGAGGGGCGTCCAGGCGGTAGCCGACACCACGGACGGTACGGATCAGCGTCGGGGACGACGGGACGTCCTCGACCTTGGCGCGCAGCCGCTGCACACACGCGTCGACCAGACGCGAGTCGCCCAGGTAGTCGTGCTCCCACACCAGCCGCAGCAACTGCTGCCGGGACAGCGCCTGACCGGGCCGCCGGCTCAGCTCCAGCAGCAGCCGCAGCTCGGTCGGGGTCAGCTGGAGGTCCTCGCCGTTCTTCGTGACCGTCATCGCCGAACGGTCGATGACGAGGTTGCCGAAGGTCGCCGAGTCGCTGGACTCGCGCTCGCCGCGCCGCAGCACGGCCCGGATCCGGGCGTCCAGCACCCGGCCCTGCACCGGCTTGACGACATAGTCGTCGGCCCCCGACTCCAGCCCGACCACCACGTCGATGTCGTCGCTGCGCGCGGTCAGCAGGATGATCGGGAGCTGGTCGGTGCGCCGGATGCGGCGGCAGACCTCGAACCCGTCGATGCCGGGCAGCATCACGTCCAGCACGATCAGGTCCGGCCGCTGTTCGCGCAGCAGCTTCAGACCGTCCTCGCCGCTGGCAGCGGTGGCCACCCGGTGCCCCTGGCGCGTCAGGGAGAGCTCCAGGGCCGTACGGATGGCGTCGTCGTCCTCGATCAGCAACAGGGAAGGCACGGCCTCATTCTGGCCCATGGACGGGGTGTCGTACGACCGGCCCGTACCACTCCTCGCGCACCGCCACCCACCGTGCGCGGCCGGTGACCGGCCCGGCCGGGCCCCCTCCGGACCCCTGTGACAGGTCTGTGACAGTCGGCGGACACGGCCATGAAGTGGCCCCGGCAGGCTTTTCGTCACGGGCCGGACGGCGAGCCGAGCCGGTCCGGCAAAACCGATTCACCGGAAGTCCACGACGGGGAGCGCGAGATGAACACGCTGCACAGCATCAGCACCAGCGCAGTGGTCACGCGTCTGCACGACGTGCACCGGGGAACCGAGAGGTCCGGTGCCGAAGGGGGCACCTCCCTGCCCGAGCGAAGCCGAGGGCTTGGGGGAGGGCGGGGGTGCGCTCGTGGCACCGGGCGTCAGCATCCGGCGTACATGTCGGTGGTTCACGCGCACACGGGGGAAACGCACGGGGGAGCCGCGTACCGGGAGGTCCCGGGGGAGCGCCGTTCGCTGTCGGAGGCGGAGTTCACCGCCTACGTCCAGGAGCGCCGCGCCTCCCTGTACGCCACCGCCTACCACCTGACCGGCGACCGCCACGAGGCCGAGGACCTGCTGCAGAGCGCGCTGTTCTCGACGTACCGGGCGTGGGACCGGATCAGCGACAAGGCCGCGGTCGGCGGTTACCTCCGCCGCACCATGACCAACCTGCACATCAGCGCCTGGCGGCGGCGCAAGCTCAACGAGTACCCGACCGAGGAACTGCCGGAGACGCCCGGCGAGACGGACGCGATGCGCGGCACCGAGCTGCGCGCGGTCCTGTGGCAGGCGCTGGCCCGGCTGCCCGAACTCCAGCGCACCATGCTGGTCCTGCGCTACTACGAGGGCCGCACGGACCCGGAGATCGCCGACATCCTCGGCATCAGCGTCGGCACGGTGAAGTCCAGCATCTGGCGCTCGCTGCGCCGCCTGCGCGACGACGAGGTCCTCAGCTTCGGCCGCGACGAAGAGACCGCCTTCGGCGAACTGGTCGCCTGAAGGCAGGGTCACCGGGGGAGGTGGCCCGAGGGGGGAACACGGGGGCACGGGGGACCACTGGGGGGTGGTCCCACGGGGAAAACGGGGGGATCACGGGGGATCACGGGGGAGAAACAGGAACGGGACTGGTGGACCGGGGGGACCGGCCAGTCCCGTTTCGCATGCCCACCGCCCGGCGGCACCTTGCGTCCGGCACCCCCCGTCCGCTACGACGCTCAGGCCGGCGTCTGCTGGCGTACCTGACGGCCCGCCGCCGCTGCCGCCAGCCGGCCCAGCGCCTCGTCCCGGTCGCAACGGTGCGCGCCGAGGGACACCTGGCGGGCGACGATCGACCGCTCCGCACGCATCAGCCGCCAGCCGCGGCGCAGCAGGAACGGCACCGACTTGCGGCCCTCCTTCAGATCGCGCAGGAAACGCCGCCGGAAGGTGGTGACCGGGC
Source organism: Streptomyces nogalater (assembly GCF_039532885.1). Lineage (NCBI taxonomy): Bacteria > Bacillati > Actinomycetota > Actinomycetes > Kitasatosporales > Streptomycetaceae > Streptomyces > Streptomyces nogalater. The sequence goes on from NZ_BAAASM010000032.1 coordinate 246,706, forward strand.
CCCGGGACAGGCACAGCGCGTCCGCCAGCACCCCCAGCTCCCGGCAGCGCCCGACGATCTCCGCGGCGAAGACGCCCTCCGCGATGAACAGCGGGGTACGGCCGATGCGCAGCGTCTCCTCGCCGGTACGGGCGCTCAGCGCGATGTCGTACACCGGCACCGGCGTCGACCCCGTGGCACACAGCCGGGCGATGGCCGCGACCGCGACGTCCGCGTCCCAGGAGTCCGGGTGGTCCCAGTCGATGTCCGAACTCCCCTCCACCAGCGGCAGAGTCGGGTCGTCGCCCTCCTTGTAGAAGTCGTCCAGGCGCAGCACGGGGAGCCCGGAGCGGGCGGCGACGAGGGACTTGCCCGAGCCCGAGGGGCCGCACAACAGCACGACGCGGGCGGAAGACGGGGGATGAATGCTCACGGAACACCAGTTTGACGCATGACGGACCGCCTGCCGACCCCGCGGGTCGGCTTTCGAGCGTGAACCCCGCCTCGGCTACCCTTCGCGCCGGAATGATTACCCACAGCATCAGAAGGTGGCGTCAACGACACCCGGGTGGCCGTCTTCCAGCCGGTCGGCACCCAGATGCCGACCCGCCCCCTGGCCCGGGCCCCGCCCCCGGGCAGCGTGCCGCCGGCGGGCCCGGTCCTCGCGTTTCCGGGCCACTGAACCCGCCGCGCCCCCCCCGCGGCGGGACCCCTCAGTAGGAAGACCCTCCGGCGCCCAGCGACCCCGTCGGATGCCACACCGTCTTCGTCTCCAGGAACGCCGTCAGCCGCTCGGTGCCGGGCGTCTCGAAGTAGTCCACAGGCTGTGGACGCAGGACCCGCTTCAGATTGTCGGCCGCCGCGATCTCCAGCTCCTTCGCCAGCGCCTGGTCCGCCCCCGCGAGGTCGATCGCGTTGACGTCCTGATGCGCGGCCAGGGGCGCCGCGAGTTCCGCCGTACGGCCGGACAGGACGTTGACGACACCGCCGGGGACGTCGGACGTGGCGAGCACCTCGCCCAGGGACAGGGCCGGCAGGGGGGCCTTCTCGGAGGCGATGACGACCGCCGTGTTGCCGGTCGCGATCACCGGGGCCACGACCGACACCAGACCGAGGAAGGACGACTCCTGCGGGGCCACGACGGCGACCACACCGGTCGGCTCGGGGGAGGAGAGGTTGAAGTACGGGCCCGCGACCGGGTTGGTGCCGCCGGTCACCTGGGCGATCTTGTCGGTCCAGCCCGCGTACCACACCCAGCGGTCGATCGTCGCGTCCACGACGGCCGCCGCCTTCGACTTGGACAGGCCCTCCGCGTCGGCCACCTCGCGCGTGAACTGCTCGCGCCGGCCCTCCAGCATCTCCGCGACGCGGTAGAGGACCTGGCCGCGGTTGTAGGCGGTCGCGCCGGACCAGCCGCCGAACGCCTTGCGCGCGGCGACCACCGCGTCCCGGGCGTCCTTGCGGGAGGAGAGGGGGGCGTTGGCCAGCCACTTGCCCTTGGAGTCCGTCACCTCGTACACCCGGCCGCTCTCGGAACGCGGGAACTTCCCGCCGACGTACAGCTTGTAGGTCTTGAAGACACTCAAACGGTCAGACATCGAGGTACGCCTCCAGGCCGTGGCGGCCGCCCTCGCGGCCGAAGCCCGACTCCTTGTAACCGCCGAACGGCGAGGTCGGGTCGAACTTGTTGAACGTGTTGGACCACACGACACCGGCGCGCAGCTTGTTCGCGACGGCCAGGATGCGCGAGCCCTTCTCCGACCAGATGCCGGCCGACAGACCGTACTGGGTGTTGTTGGCCTTGGCGACGGCCTCGTCGGGCGTACGGAAGGTGAGGACCGACAGCACCGGGCCGAAGATCTCCTCGCGGGCGATGGTGTGCGCCTGGGTGACGTTCGTGAACAGCGTCGGCGCGAACCAGTAGCCGGAGGAGGGCAGTTCGCAGGCCGGGGACCAGCGCTCGGCGCCCTCCGCCTCGCCCCGCTCGGCCAGCTCGGTGATCCGGGCCAGCTGCTCGGCGGAGTTGATCGCGCCGATGTCGGTGTTCTTGTCCAGCGGGTCGCCGAGGCGGAGCGTGGACAGCCGGCGCTTGAGGGCGTCCAGCAGCTCGTCCTGGACCGACTCCTGCACCAGCAGGCGGGAGCCCGCGCAGCAGACCTGGCCCTGGTTGAAGAAGATGCCGCTCACGATGCCCTCGACGGCCTGGTCGAGCGGCGCGTCGTCGAAGACGATGTTGGCGCCCTTGCCGCCCAGTTCCAGCGTCAGCTTCTTCGCCGTACCGGCGACCGTGCGGGCGATCTCCTTGCCGACGGCCGTGGAACCGGTGAACGCCACCTTGTTCACGTCCGGGTGGGCGACCAGCGCGGCGCCCGCCTCGCCGTAGCCCGGGAGGATGTTGACGACACCCTTGGGCAGGCCGGCCTGGCGGCAGATGTCCGCGAAGAACAGGGCCGACAGCGGGGTGGTCTCGGCCGGCTTCAACACGACCGTGTTGCCGGTCGCCAGCGCCGGGGCGATCTTCCACGCCAGCATCAGGAGGGGGAAGTTCCAGGGGATGACCTGGCCCGCGACGCCCAGCGGGCGCGGGTTCGCGCCGAAGCCGGCGTGGTCGAGCTTGTCGGCCCAGCCCGCGTAGTAGAAGAAGTGCGCGGCGACCAGCGGGAGGTCCGCGTCGCGCGTCTCCTTGATCGGCTTGCCGTTGTCCAGCGTCTCCAGGACGGCCAGCTCGCGGCTGCGCTCCTGGATGATGCGGGCGATGCGGAACAGGTACTTGGCGCGCTCGGCGCCGGGCAGCGCCGACCACTTCTCGAACGCCTTGCGGGCGGCCTTGACCGCGCGGTCGACGTCCTCGGCGCCGGCCCGGGCGACCTCGGAGAGGACCTCCTCCGTCGCCGGGGCGATCGTCTTGAAGACCTTGCCGTCGGCGGCCTCGGTGAACTCGCCGTCGATGAACAGGCCGTACGAGGGAGCGATGTCGACGACCGAGCGGGACTCGGGCGCGGGCGCGTACTCGAATGCGGATGCCATGGGGATCAGTCCACCGTTACGTAGTCGGGGCCGGAGTAGCGGCCCGTGGCCAGCTTCTGGCGCTGCATCAGCAGGTCGTTGAGGAGCGAGGAGGCGCCGAAGCGGAACCAGTGGTTGTCCAGCCAGTCCGCGCCCGCGGTCTCGTTGACCAGCACCAGGAACTTGATCGCGTCCTTGCTGGTGCGGATGCCGCCGGCCGGCTTCACACCGACCTGGACGCCGGTCTGCGCCCGGAAGTCGCGCACCGCCTCCAGCATGAGCAGGGTGTTCGCGGGGGTCGCGTTGACGGCCACCTTGCCGGTGGAGGTCTTGATGAAGTCGGCGCCGGCCAGCATGCCGAGCCAGGAGGCGCGGCGGATGTTGTCGTACGTCGACAGCTCGCCCGTCTCGAAGATGACCTTCAGCCGGGCGCTCGTCCCGCAGGCCTCCTTCACGGCGACGATCTCCTCGTACACCTTCAGGTACCTGCCGGCCAGGAAGGCGCCCCGGTCGATGACCATGTCGATCTCGTCGGCGCCGGCGGCGACGGCCTCGCGCACGTCGGCCAGCTTCACGTCGAGCGCGGCCCGGCCGGCCGGGAAAGCGGTGGCCACCGAGGCGACCTTCACGCCGGAGCCGGCGACGGCCTCCTTGGCGACGGCCACCATGTCGGGATAGACGCAGACCGCGGCCGTCGTGGGGGTCGTACGGTCCGTGGGGTCGGGGTGGACCGCCTTGGTGCCGAGCGCCCGGACCTTGCCCGGGGTGTCCGCGCCTTCCAGCGTCGTCAGGTCGACCATCGAGATGGCGAGGTCGATGGCGTACGCCTTCGCGGTGGTCTTGATGGAGCGGGTGCCGAGGGACGCGGCGCGCGCCTCCAGGCCGACCGCGTCGACGCCGGGCAGCCCGTGCAGGAAGCGGCGCAGCGTGCTGTCGGACGCGGCGACGTCCGAGAGAACGTGGGCTGAGGATGCGGTAGTGGGCATGGTCACCAGACGAGCATATCTACGCGCGTAGCGGATGGGAAGTCCCGGGACGGCGGACAGGGCCGGGTCCGGGCGGGGATCCGCCACACGGGTGAGTCCGCGTCGCCGTGGGGCAGAATCGGCCCATGACCACCCCGGATCACCCGTCACCCGCGTCACAGCCTCCGGTGCCCGTCGGCAAGGACCGGATCTACCGCTCACCCCTGGGGCTGGCGGGAGGCGTGCTGCTGCTCCTGGTCGTGCTCTGGCTGGGCTTCGACGCGCTGTTCAAGGGCCAGGGCCGCACCCCGTGGCTGGCGCTGGCCGGCCTGATCCTGGTCGTACCGCTGATCCTCGCCTTCACGCTCCGCCCGGCGGTCTTCGCCAACGAGGAGCGGCTGCGCGTGCGCAACCCGTTCCGGGTGATCACCCTGCCCTGGGGGGAGGTCGCCGGCCTGCGCTCCGGCTACACCAACGAGGTCCTCGCCAGGTCCGGCGCCAAGTACCAGCTGTGGGCGATCCCCGTCTCGCTGCGCGCCCGCAAGAAGGCGGCCCGCCGTCAGCAGCGGGCCGCGGCGGACGCGTCCCGCGGCCGGACGCCGGGCGGCCGGGGCGGCGGGCTCGGGCCGGCCGGCCCGGGCTTCGGCGGCTTCGCCCTGCGCGGCCCCGACACCGGACCCACCCGCGCCGACACCGACAAGGTGATGGACGACCTGCGCGACCTCCTGGAACAGCACGCCGAGGCCGAGCCCGCGCAGGGCGAGATCACCGTCCGCTGGGCCTACGAGGTGGCCGCACCCGCGGTCGCCGGAGCGGTACTGCTGGCGATCCTCCTCGCCACGGGCTGAGCCCGTCCCGGACCGCGGGGGGACCCAGTGCCCGGCCGCCTGGCCTGTAGGAGTCCGGCGGCGGCCGGGCGGGCCGGGCCACGGCTCGTACGGCCGCCGGATCGGTTCGGGCACGGCGCGGCGCCGGGCTCCCCGTGAGGGGTGCCCGGCGCCGGTTGGTCCAGGGGAGCGGGTCAGATGCCCGCGGCCGCCGACAGGTCGTGCTTGATGGTGGTCAGGAGTTCGGTCGCGCGGGCGCGGGCGGCCGGGAGGCCGGAGTGGGTGGAGACCGGTACGACGACCTCCAGGTAGCACTTCAGCTTCGGCTCGGTGCCGCTGGGGCGGACGATGACCCGGGCGCCGTCCAGGGTGTAGCGCAGGCCGTCGGTGGGCGGCAGGCTCTCGGAGCCGCGGGCCAGGTCCTCGGCCCGGACGACGGGCAGGCCGGCCAGCTCGGCCGGCGGCCGCTCGCGCAGCCGGCGCATCGCGTCCGCGATCAGCGACAGGTCCTTCACCCGCACCGACAGCTGGTCGGTGGCGTGCAGGCCGTGCTCCACGGCGAGGTCGTCGAGCAGGTCGAGAAGGGTGCGGCCCTCCTCCTTCAGCACCGACGCCAGCTCGGTGATCAGCAGCGCGGCGGTGATGCCGTCCTTGTCGCGCACGCCCTCGGGGTCCACGCAGTAGCCGAGGGCCTCCTCGTAGCCGTAGCGCAGGCCGTCGACGCGGGCGATCCACTTGAAGCCGGTCAGGGTCTCCTCGTGCGGCAGCCCCGCCTTGCCGGCGATCCGGCCGAGCAGGGAGGAGGAGACGATCGACTCCGCGAAGGTGCCGGTCGCGCCGCGGCGGACCAGGTGGGCGGCGAGCAGCGCGCCGACCTCGTCGCCGCGCAGCATCCGCCAGTCGGCGCCGTCCTTGACGGCCACCGCGCAGCGGTCGGCGTCGGGGTCGTTGGCGATGACCAGGTCCGGCCCGGTGGCGCGGGCCCGGGCGAACGCCAGGTCCATGGCGCCCGGCTCCTCCGGGTTCGGGAAGGCGACCGTCGGGAAGTCCGGGTCCGGTTCGGCCTGCTCGGCGACCAGCACCGGCTCGGGGAAGCCGGCCCGGGCGAAGGCGGCCAGCAGCACGTCCTTGCCGACGCCGTGCATGGCCGTGTAGACCGTGCGGGCGGTGCGCGGGGAGTCCGCCGCGAGGACGGCGTCCGTACGGGCCAGATAGGCGTCCAGGACCGAGTCGTCCAGGATCTCCCAGCCGGCGTCCGGGCGCGGCACGTCGTGCAGGGAGGCGATGGCGTCGATCTCGGCGGCGATCTCGGCGTCCGCGGGCGGCACGATCTGGGAGCCGTCGCCCAGGTAGACCTTGTAACCGTTGTCCCGGGGCGGGTTGTGGCTGGCGGTGACCTCCACACCGGCCACCGCGCCGAGGTGCCGGATCGCGAAGGCCAGCACGGGGGTGGGCAGCGGGCGGGGGAGTACGGCGGCACGCAGGCCGGCGCCGGTCATCACGGCGGCGGTGTCCCGGGCGAAGTCGGCCGACTTGTGCCGGGCGTCGTAGCCGACGACCACCAGGCCGTCGCCCTGTCCCCGCTTCCTCAGGTACGCGGCGAGGCCGGCGGCGGCGCGGATGACGACGCTGCGGTTCATGCGCATGGGGCCGGCGCCGAGTTCGCCGCGCAGGCCCGCCGTGCCGAACTGGAGCGTGCCGCCGAAGCGGGCCGACAGCTCGGCCGTGTCACCGGCGTCGATCAGCTTGGCCAGTTCGTCGCGGGTCTCCTGGTCGGGGTCCTCGGCGAGCCAGGCCTCGGCCCGGGCGATGAGATCGTCGTGCACCTTGGGATCAACCTCTCCTAGTCGTCGCTGGGGGCTCCGCCCCCGGACCCCCGTTCGCCCGCCCGAGACCATCGGCTCGGAGGCGGACGTACGGGAGCCCCCGTCACCGGCGCCGCGGCGCCCGCGTCCCTTTACAGCTTGCCCAGCACCTGCGCCAGCAGCTGGCCCATCCGGGCCGCCGAGTCGCGGCCGGCCTGGAGGACCTCCTCGTGGTTGAGGGGCTCGCCGGTCATGCCCGCGGCCAGGTTGGTGACCAGCGAGATGCCCAGCACCTCGGCGCCCGCCTCACGGGCGGCGATGGCCTCCAGGACCGTGGACATGCCGACCAGGTCCGCGCCGATGACACGGGCCATGCGGACCTCGGCCGGGGTCTCGTAGTGCGGGCCGGGGAACTGGGCGTAGACGCCCTCCTCCAGCGTGGGGTCGATCTCCTTGCACAGGGCGCGCAGGCGCGGCGAGTACAGGTCCGTCAGGTCGACGAAGTTCGCGCCGACGATCGGGGACGTCGCCGTGAGGTTGATGTGGTCGCTGATCAGCACCGGCTGGCCGGGGCGCATGCCCTCGCGCAGACCGCCGCAGCCGTTGGTGAGCACCACGGTCTTGCAGCCGGCCGCGACCGCCGTGCGCACACCGTGCGCGACCGCCGCGACGCCCCGGCCCTCGTAGTAGTGGGTGCGGCCCAGGAAGACCAGGGCGCGCTTGTCACCGAAGGAGTACGAGCGGATCTTGCCGCCGTGCCCCTCGACGGCCGGCGGCGGGAAGCCGGGCAGCTCGGTGACCTGGAACTCGGCGTCGGGGGCGCCCAGCGCGTCGACGGCCGGAGCCCAGCCGGAGCCCATCACGAGGGCGACGTCGTGGGTCTCGGCGCCGGTGAGGGCGCGCAGGCGCGCGGCGGCGGCGTCGGCGGCGGCGTAGGGGTCGCCCTGGATGTCGTCCGGAAGAAGAGATGCGTTCACGCCGATGAGGGTAACCGCTCTTCGCCTACGCGCGTAGATGACAGAGCGCACGGGTTTGGGTTCGTTGCCTTGTCGTTTTCCACAAAGGACGGACGAAACGGGAGGTAAGGGGCGGTGCGCCCCTCTCAGCAGGGGCGCTTGCGGAGTTCCATCACATAGTCGTGCGGGGCGCCCGCCGACTCCGCCGCGTCGGCGATCTCGCCCAGATAGCGCGCCGACGGCAGCCCGCCCTCGTAGCCGTTGAGGACGTACGCCCAGGCCGGCTCCTCACCGTCCAGGGTGTGCGCGCGCACGCGGACCCGGCGGTACAGGTCCAGCCCCACCCCTTCCCACCGGTCGAGCGACTCCTCGTCCATCGGCGCGATGTCGTACAGGCCGACGAAGACCTGGGCCAGCGGGTCCTCGACGATCGTCGCCAGCGCGCCCTCCCAGCCCAGCTGCTCGCCGCCGAAGGTCAGCCGCCAGCCGTTGAGCCAGCCGGTGGCGCGCAGCGGCGAGTGCGGGGCGCGGCGGGACATCAGACGCGCGTCGAGGTTGCCGGCGTAGGCGGCATAGAGCGACATGGGGAGAGGGTACGGCAGACGTCCCGCGCGCCCCGTGCGTCACGGGAGCGACCCGGCGGCGCCCCCGGGCAGTGGCACCTTGAAGCGTGCGGGACAATGGGGTACGTGACTCGGATCGTGATCATCGGTGGCGGACCCGGCGGATACGAGGCGGCCTTGGTGGCCGCCCAGCTCGGCGCGGAGGTGACCGTCGTCGACTGCGACGGTCTGGGCGGAGCGTCGGTGCTGACCGACTGCGTGCCGTCGAAGACCCTTATCGCCACGGCCGAGGTGATGACCACCTTCGACTCCTCCTACGAGGAGCTGGGGATCATCGTCGCCGACGACACCCCGCCGCTGGAGCGGTCGGCCCGGGTGGTCGGGGTGGACCTCGGCAAGGTCAACCGCCGGGTGAAGCGCCTCGCGCTCGCCCAGTCCCACGACATCACCGCGTCCGTCACGCGCGCCGGCGCCCGGGTCATGCGCGGGCGCGGCCGGCTGGACGGCATGCAGGCCCTGGACGGGTCCCGCAAGGTCGTCGTCACCGCCGCCGACGGCACCGAGGAGACCCTCACCGCCGACGCCGTCCTCATCGCCACCGGCGGGCACCCGCGCGAGCTGCCCGACGCCCGCCCCGACGGCGAGCGCATCCTGAACTGGACCCAGGTCTACGACCTCACCGAGCTGCCCGAAGAGCTGATCGTGGTCGGCTCCGGCGTCACCGGCGCCGAGTTCGCCGGTGCCTACCAGGCCCTCGGCTCCAAGGTCACCCTGGTCTCCTCCCGCGACCGTGTGCTGCCCGGCGAGGACCCGGACGCCGCCGCCGTGCTGGAGGACGTCTTCCGGCGCCGCGGCATGAACGTCATGGCCCGCTCCCGCGCGCAGTCCGCCAAGCGCGTCGGCGACCGGGTCGAGGTGGCGCTGGCCGACGGCCGGGTCATCACCGGCACCCACTGCCTGATGGCCGTCGGCGCCATCCCCAACAGCGCGGGCCTGGGCCTGGAGGAGGCCGGCGTCAAGCTGCGCGAGTCCGGGCACATCTGGACCGACAGGGTCTCGCGCACCACCGCCCCCGGCGTCTACGCGGCCGGTGACGTGACCGGCGTCTTCGCCCTCGCGTCCGTGGCCGCCATGCAGGGGCGGATCGCCATGTACCACTTCCTGGGCGACGCGGTGGCCCCGCTGGACCTCAAGGCGGTCTCCTCGAACGTCTTCACGGACCCCGAGATCGCGACCGTCGGCTACACGCAGGCGGACGTGGACGCGGGCAAGATCGACGCGCGCGTGGTCAAGCTGCCGCTGCTGCGCAACCCGCGCGCGAAGATGCAGGGCATCCGGGACGGCTTCGTGAAGATCTTCTCCCGGCCGGGCACCGGGATCGTCGTCGGCGGTGTCGTGGTGGCGCCGCGCGCCTCGGAACTGATCCACCCCATCTCGATCGCCGTCGACAACAATCTGACGGTCGAACAGATCGCGAACGCCTTCACCGTGTACCCCTCCCTTTCGGGGTCGATCGCGGAGGTCGCCCGGCAGCTGCACACCCGCAAGGCGAGCGCGGAGGGCTGACGGCCCCGGCCGGCTTTTCGCTGGTCACCGGGGGCACGGGCGTCGAGGGGCGGCGAAATCGTCCCGATCGGCGCCCTATACCACTTCGTGCCCCACGCTGCGAACAACTTCTGCTATTCGGCGCAAACTGCTGAAAGCAGACGGTCGCTGGGGTTACTGTCAGTTTCGTGTTCGCTGCTGAACGTCGCCAATTGATCCTCGAAATGGTGCGAGCGAACGGTGCCGTGTCGCTCCGTGAGCTCGCCCGCGTCGTCCAGACCTCCGAAGTGACCGTACGGCGGGACGTGCGCGCGCTGGAGGCAGAAGGACTCCTCGACCGCCGCCACGGCGGTGCGGTACTGCCGGGCGGGTTCACGCGGGAGTCCGGTTTCCCGCAGAAGTCGCATCTCGCGACCGCCGAGAAGACGGCCATCGCCGACCGCGCCGCGGGCCTCGTCGACGAGGGCGAGGCCATCGTGGTCGGTGCGGGTACGACCACGCAGGAGCTGGCCCGCCGCCTCGCGCGCGTGCCGGGCCTGACGGTCGTCACCAACTCCCTCCTGGTCGCCCAGGCGCTGGCCCACGCCAACCGGGTGGAGGTCGTGATGACCGGGGGCACCCTGCGCGGCTCCAACTACGCCCTCGTCGGCTCCGGCGCCGAGCAGTCCCTCCAGGGCCTGCGCGTCTCCAAGGCCTTCCTCTCCGGAAGCGGTCTGACCGCCGAACGCGGGCTGTCCACCTCCAACATGCTCTCGGCGTCCGTCGACCGGGCGCTCGTCCAGGCCGCCGCGGAGGTCGTGGTCCTCGCCGACCACACCAAGCTCGGCACGGACACGATGTTCCAGACCGTGCCGACGGACCTGATCACCCGCCTGGTCACCGACGAGCCCCCGCCCCACGACGACCGCGCGGCCACCGAACTGCAGGCCCTCGCCGACCAGGGCGTCCAGATCGCCGTTGCGGGGGCGAGCGGAAACCCGGGGGGTGACCAGGTCCCGGCGGGCCGCCGCACCTCCCTGCCGGGACCCCGCAGAAGCCACGTACCGGGGGCCTCCCCCCTCCGCTCCGCCACCGCGCTGCCCGAACCGACCCCGGCCGAACGGGGCCGGGTGGCGGACCTGCGACGACGCTGAGCGCCCCGCCGGAACACCCGGCCCGTACGGTACGGACGACCGGCGTGCCGGGCCGGTACGGAGCCCGGAACGCGGGCGGCCCCCGGCGACATGCGCCAGGGGCCGACTCGCTTCACTGCCGTACGACCGCGGTTCAGTCCTTGATGTCGCAGATGGGGGCGCCGGAGGTGAGGGAGGCGCCGATTTCGGCGGTCAGGCCTTTGATGGTGCCGGCCTTGTGGGCGTTGAGGGGC
>NZ_BAAASM010000033.1:0-31306 GCF_039532885.1 Streptomyces nogalater
CCGGACTCCACCTCGCCGCCATCTTCATCTGGTCGGCGAGGTGATCCGAAGGAAACGGCCTAGTCCTTCTTCACCGCCCGCAGCACCACGAACTTCGGATCCGACGCCACCGTCTCGCTGTTGCCGAACAGCCGCCTCAGCTTCAGGTGATAGCCGAGGTGCCGGTTGCCGATCACCCACAGCTCACCGCCCGGCCGCAGCGCGCGTTTCGCCCCGGTGAACATCCGCCAGGCGGTCTGGTCCGTGGTCGCCTGGTGGGAGTGGAACGGCGGGTTGTTCAGCACCAGGTCCACGCTGCCGGAGGCGACCCCGGTCAGCCCGTCCCCGACCCGGAACTCGGCGTGCCCCGGCACCCCGTTCGCCTTGTACGTCGCCTCCGCCGAGGCCACCGCCTGGAAGGACTCGTCCACGAACAGCACCTCGGCCGCCGGATCGGCCAGCGCCACCGCCGTACCCACCACGCCGTTGCCGCAGCCGAGGTCCACCACGCGCCCCGCGCCGGGAGCGGGCAGGTGCCGCAGGAAGAAGCGGGTGCCGATGTCCAGCCGGTCGGCGCAGAAGACGCCCGCGTGGTTGACCACCGGGCGCCCCGACACCGCGCCGACACCGTCCGGCAGGGTGTAACCGTACGGCCACGGATTCGCGGGCCGCTCCAGCGCCGGGTCGGGGGTGCAGAAGATCAGCCGGGCCTTCTGCCGGGCCAGCGAGGTCCGGGTCGGCCCGAGGATCCGCTCGAACAGCCGGAGCGTCGAGGTGTGGATCTCCTTCACCATGCCGGTGCCGATCACGACCGTGCCCGCGTGCACGGCGGGCGCCAGCCGCAGCAACTGGTCCTCCAGCAGCGCAAGGCTCTTGGGCACCCGCACCAGCAGCACGTCCACCCGCTCCGGCGGCGGGTCCTGCGTGGTGAGCAGCCTTACGGCGCCCGGCTCCACACCGGCCCGCGCCAGGTTGGCCCGGGTCGCCTCCTGGCCGAGGAAGGAGTCGGTGATCTGCGTCGGCCGGTGCCCGGCCAGCGCGGTGACCAGCGCGCCCCAGCGGTCCCCGAGCACCACGACCGTGCCGGTGAGCGGCACTCCCTCCTCGGCGAGATGGCGCAGCAGGTACGCGTCGGAGGCGTCCCAGGCACGCAGCCGGTCGCGCGGATCCTCGGGGAAGCGGGTCAGCTCGACCTCGCCCCACGGTGTCGTCATACGGTCGCTCATCGTGCGTCCAGGCTAGCCGAGCCGCAGCTCAGAGCCGGTGGGGCAGGATGGGGGCATGGAGGACGAGCTCTTCGGGAGGGAGCGCGCACGGGTCGCGCCGGGCGCCGTGCACGTCCCGGACTGGCTGGATGCCGCGCGGCAGCGCGCCCTGCTCGCCGCCTGCCGGGACTGGGCCCGGCCCCCCGCCGGGCTGCGCACGGTCCGCACCCCGGGCGGCGGCACGATGACCGCCCGCCAGGTCTGCCTGGGCTGGCACTGGTACCCGTACGCCTACAGCCGCACCGCCGTCGACGGCGACGGTGCCCCCGTCAAACCCTTCCCGGACCGGCTCGGCGAGCTGGCCCGCCGCGCGGTCACCGACGCGCTCGGCCCGGACGCCGTGCCGGCCGCGCCGTACGACATCGCGCTGATCAACTTCTACGACGCCGACGCCCGCATGGGCATGCACCGCGACGCCGACGAGCGGGCGGACGCGCCGGTGGTCTCCCTCAGCATCGGCGACACCTGCGTGTTCCGCTTCGGCAACACCGTCACGCGCGGCAGGCCGTACACCGATGTGGAGCTGCGCGGCGGCGACCTGTTCGTCTTCGGCGGCCCCTCCCGGCTCGCCTACCACGGCGTGCCGCGCGTGCGCCCGGGCACCGCCCCGGACTGGCTGGGCCTCGCCGGGCGGCTGAACATCACCCTGCGGGTGAGCGGCCGGTAGCCGGCGGCACCGGACACCCCGGGCACGGATCATGGGAGACTCGCCCTCATGAACGGCAAGGCGGATCCCCGGGCGGCGGGGGAGAGGACCACCACGAGGGCGCGGCTGGACCGGGGGCGCGGTGCGCTCGGACCCGCGCTGGAGCTGGTGCACACCGGGCGGGCGCCGACCCGGGCCGTGCTCACCGCCGAACTCGGCGTCACCCGGGCGACGGCCGGCGCGGTGGCCGCCGAGCTGGAGGCGCTCGGCCTGATCCGGGTGGACGCCCGGCCCGGCTCCGCGGCCGGCTCCCAGGGCCGTCCCTCGCACCGGCTGGAGGTCGCCGAGGACGGACCGGTGGCCCTCGCGGCGCAGATCCACGCCGACGGCTTCCGGGCCGCGCTGGTCGGACTCGGCGGGCGGATCGTGGCGACCGCGCCCGGCTGCGAGACCGTCGACGCCGACCCGGCCAAGGTGCTCGCCAGCGTCGTGGAGGCGGGCGCGGAGCTGCTGCGCACGACCGGCCGGCGCTGTGTCGGCGCCGGACTCGCCGTGCCGTCCGCCGTCGCCGAACCCGACGGCCTGGCCCTCAACCCGCTGCACCTGGCCTGGCCCGTCGGCGCGCCGGTCCGCCGGATCTTCGCGGAGTGCGTGCGCGCCGCCGGCATCGACGGGCCCGCTTTCACGGGCAACGACGTCAACCTGGTCGCGCTCGCCGAGCACCGGCACGGTGCCGGGCGGGGCGCGCGGGACCTGTTGTGCGTGGCCACCGGGCACCGCGGGGTCGGCGGCGCGCTCGTCCTGGACGGCCGGCTGCACACCGGCAGTTCGGGCCTCGCGCTGGAGGTCGGCCATCTCACCGTCAACCCGGAGGGCCGCCCCTGCCACTGCGGCGGCCGCGGCTGCCTGGACGTGGAGGCGGATCCGCTGGCCCTGCTGGTGGAGGCCGGCCGCGAGCCCGGCCCCGAGCTGTCGCTGCTGCGGCAGGCCGACGACCTGCTGCGCACCCGGTACGACGACCCGGCCGTCCGCAGGGCGGCCGAAACCCTCATCGACCGCCTCGGCCTCGGCCTGGCCGGTCTGGTCAACATCCTGAACCCGGACCGCATCGTCCTCGGCGGCCTGCACCGCACCCTGCTGGCGGCCGACCCGGGCCGGCTGCGCGCGGTGGTCGCGGACCGCAGCCTGTGGGGCCAGAGCGGCGGCGTCCCCATCCTGCCGTGCACCCTGGACCACAGCAGCCTGGTCGGTGCCGGGGAACTGGCCTGGCAGCCCGTCCTGGACGACCCGCTGACGGCACTGGCCGGGACCGCGGGCTGACCCCGGGCGGGCCGGACCCTCAGTACGTCACCGTGATCCGGCGCGCCGGGCCGTCCACACGGACCTGACCGCCGTAGGGGATCACCAGCTGCGGATCGGTGTGTCCGAAGTCCACATCGAAGACCGCCATGGTGTGCGGGGCATATACCTCCAGGGCGCGGAGCACCGCCTCACGCTGCTCGGCGGCGTAGCGCCGCCTGGCGTCCGCGTCGTTCGGCCGTTCGAAGGACCACGCCTTGGCGCGGGCCATCAGCAACGCGGGGAAACGCTCCAGCAGGCCGCGTTCGCCCATGTTGCGCAGGATCCGGAAGACCTCGGCGGCGCTCGGCAACTCCTCCGAGGTCTCCAGGAACAGCACGTCGCCGTCGTAGGCTGCCGGGTCGCGTGCGATCTCTCGGTCGGCCATCAGCAGCCACGACAGGATCTCCAGGTTGCCGCCCCAGGCGCGCCCCTCGACGAGCCGCTCGGGCCGGTGCCAGATCCAGCCGCCGGCCGGCTCGGAGCCGGGTTCGGCGTCGAACGTGGCCGGGTCGGCCCAGTCGCGGTCGGTGTCGCGGTAGCGCCCGGCCGGACGCAGTTCGTACGGGCCCGGGGTGAACAGGGCCGCGCGCAGCGAGTCGGCGGTCATCGGGTGCAGCGCGTACGGGCGGCCCAGCTCGGTCATCACACAGGCACCGTGGTAGCCGACGATGCCCAGGTTGCGCAGGAACAGCAGCAGATTGGTGTTGTCGCTGAAGCCGAAGAACGGCTTGGGGTGGGCGCGGATCAGCTCACGGTCCAGGTGGGGCAGCACGGTGATCTGGTCGTCGCCGCCGATGCTGGCCATGACCGCCTTGACCGTCGGATCGGCGAACGCGGCGTGGATGTCGGTGGCGCGCTCGCGCGGGCCGGCGCCCATGGTGCGGGTGGTGGGGTACTCCACCGGTTCCAGGCCGAAGTCCTCCCGCAGCCGTCTCAGCCCCAGCTCGTACGGAAGCGGCAGGATCCCCGGCAGACCGGCTCCGGGCGAGAGGATCGCCATCCGGTCGCCGGGCACGGGCTTGGGCGGGTACACGGGTGTGGTCATGCCGGTCAGGCTAGGGGCCGGTCCGGACCTTGATCACCCGTATTTCCCTGCCCGGGACGCTCACTTCCAGTCGGCCCCGAACGCCCGCCCCGGGTGCTCCCCGAGCATGCGCTCCACCAGTTCCGCGCCCACCGCCGCCGCCAGCCGCCGCCGCACCCGGCGCAGCAGGTACGGCATCCCGGGCCCGCCGTCGACCGAGCGCGCCCCGGCGGTCACCGTGTCCCCGCCGAGCAGCAGCCGGTCCCCGAACCCCGCCTCGGCCAGGGCCCGTACCGCCTCCGGCATCCGCCAGTCGGTGGCGTGGTGGGCGCGGGAGGGCCCGTCGAAGGCCAGCCAGCAGCCCGCCGCGGCGGCCTCCCGGTGTGTCACCGGGTCGGGGAAGCGGTTCAGATGCCCGAGGATCACCCGCTCGCCGGGTACCCCCAAATCGCCGCACAGCAGGTCCAGTACGTCCAGTGCGCCGGTGCCCAGCTCCAGGTGCACGGCGAGGGGCGCGCCGGTGGCGTGGTGCGCCTCGGCCGCCGCCGTCATGGTCCGGCGGGCGTGCGCGTCGAGCCCGTGGAAACCGCCCGCCACCTTGATCAGGCCGGCCCGCACCCCGGTCGTCCCGATGCCCTCGGTCAGCTCCGTCACGAACAGCCCGGCCAGCCGGTCCCCGTCCAGCCCGTCGAGCACCTCCGGGTCGTAGTGCGCGGCCTGGTGCAGTCCGGTGGCGCAGACGATCCGCACCCCGGTCGCCCGGGACAGCGCCGGCAGGTCCGCCGCCCGCCGCCCCATGCCGTACGGCGTCCACTGCGCTACGGCCGCCCCGCCCGCCGCGCGGAACGCCGCCAGCTCGGCCCGCGCGGCGGACACGTCGTCCAGTTCCTGCCCCGGCAACCGTCGGCTGCGCAGGAAGAGATGGTCGTGCGCGTCGCACACGCCGAGTTCGTCGGGGCGGATGTCACCGAGGACCGTACGGACGAGCCTCACCACTGCCGTCCACGCGGGAGCCGGTCCCGGCCGGGCGCGGACAGGTGCAGCACCTCGAAGAGGTCCCCGTCGGCCTTGGGGCCGTCGTGCTCCCAGAGGGAGAAGTGCACGACTTCCCAGGCCCGCGTGTCCACGGCCGCCGCCGCGAGCACCGCCCCGTCCGCCGCCGCCAGCCTCCCCGTCTCGGCCACCGCGTCCGCCATGAACGACGCCAACTCCACGCCCTCGGGGACCGGTTGGCGTCGCCGCACGGCGTACCCCGGCGCGGACGCGGACGCGGTGCCCTCCTCGAAGGCCAGCCCCGTCCACTGCCGGACCACCGGCCGGCCGAAGTCGTCGACCGGCCCCTGGAAGGCCCCGTCCCACAGGAACCTGTTCATGCCCTCCATGGTGTGCCACAGGTAGAACGGCCCGTACTGGTTCACCGACGAGCCGTTCACCCCGCGCTCGCGCATCACATACGCCTTGACGCCCAGGCCGTCCCAGTCGTCCAGCACATGCCCGACGCGGGCGACCCGGGCGCGGACGAGCCCCGTGTCGTAGTCGGCGGGCAGGGTGAACTCGTACTGCAGCGCGTGCACTTCGTACGTCCCTTCTCAGGCGGGGTAGTCGGACACATGCGCGTGCCACTCGGCCGTCGTGCCGTCCTCGGCCGCCTCCACGATCGCGAGGTGGGTCATGAAGGTGCGGGGCCCGGCGCCGTGCCAGTGCCGCTCGCCCGGCTCGATCCACACCGTGTCGCCCGCGCGGATCTCCTCCACCTCGCCGCCCTCGCGCCCCACCAGGCCCTCGCCCTCCAGGACGTGCAGCACCTGCCCGTGCGGATGTGTGTGCCACGCCGTGTGCGCGCCCGGCGCGAAATGGACGCTGAACACGCGCAGCCGGGACGGGGCGGCGGGGGCGGCTGTCTCGTCCAGCCAGACCGTGCCGGTGAAGTTGTCCGCCGGGCCCTGCCGGGTGTCGGGCCGGCGTCTGGTGATGTGCATGTGACTCGGTTCTCCTGCCGGGGAGTTCGGGGGTCAGGGGCTCAGGGGTTCAGGGGGTGTCGGAGGTTTCGGGAGTTCGGGGCGCGAGCAGTGCGAGCAGACCGCGGACGCCGGCGTCGAAGGCGGCCGGGGAGCCGGAGGCGCGGGCGAGCACATAGCCGCCCTGCACGGTCGCGAGCACGGCCGCGCCGATCTCCGCGCCGTCCAGCTCCGGCGCGAACTGCCCCTGCCGCTTGCCCTCTTCGACGATCTCGGCGATCCGGTCCCGGATCGCGGCGATCGTCTCGTCCACCGGTGCGCGCAGTTCGTCGCTCGCGATCACATCCGGATCCATGGTCAGCCGGCCGACCGGGCAGCCCCGCAGCACATCGCGCTCGCGCAGCAGATAGGCCTCGATGCGTTCGTACGGCGTGCCCGGCCCGCCGAGCACGGCCTCGGCGGTGGCCCGCAGTTCGGCGGCGGTACGCCGGATCGCGGCCAGGGCGAGATCCGGCTTGCCCTTGAAGTGGTGGTACATGCTGCCCTGGCCGGCTCCCGAGCGCTCCAGGATCGCCTTGGGGCTGGTGCCCACGTACCCGCGCTCCCACAGCAGCTCGCGGGTGGACTCGATCAGTCGTTCCGAGGTGCTCATACGAGCACTTTACATACTAGTAGTTACAGTGCGCCAGTCAGGCTCCGGGAGTGGCGTACTACCTCCGCGGGCGAGATGCCCAGCGTCTTCGACCGCAGGAAGACCGGGCGACCGCGCGACCGGGCGGCGGCCCCGGCCCGTCACACCGCGTGGCGCGGGGGTGGCGGCGGCCCGCGCACCCGGAACGCCGGGCCCGCGCACCCGGAACGCCCGGCGGGTGACTCGCCGTTCGTGGTCCTCGGCCGCCGCTTCGGCCCCCGGCGAGATCGACGAGGGCGAGGTACGGGCGCCGGCTGTGCGTTCTGAAGGAGCGCTTCGGCCGCAATGGCGCGGAGGGCGGGGCCGACCGGACGCGTGACCGGACGCGTGATCGGGTCCGCCCCGGCGCGGCAGACCCGGTCGAGCCGGTGGTCCACGGGTCCGACGAGCGCGGTGGGAGCGCCCCGGCCTCGGTTCCGGGCGCTCCCACCGCGTGCGTCATCGTCCGCCGCGATCGGCGACTCAGTCCGGCGCCGCACCGCCGACGGTCACCGCGCCTCCCGTCGTCGCCCCGGCGGCCACGGGAGCATGGGCGGCCACCGCCGCCACCGCGGTCTCGGCCCTGTTCGCCGCCACCGCCTTCCTCGTGGTCGCGGACCCGGCCGCCACCGCCGTCACCGGGACGGCGGGACCGCCTCCCGTCGGCACGCCGGTCTTTGTCGGCACTCCGGCCCCCGGCGGAGCGGAGACCCCGGCCGCGACCGTCGCCGTGGCGGGCGCCGGTGCCGGTGCCGGCCGGGACGTGCCCTGGGGCGACCGCGCCGGATGGCTGTGGGCCGCCGCCGAGGCCGGCAGCGTGAACCACACGACCTTGCCGTTCTCCCCGTCCGGCCGCGCGCCCCAGCTCTCGCTCACCGCGGCCACCATCGCCAGCCCCCGCCCGCAGGTGGCCAGCGGGGCGGCGTCCGCCGGGTCCGTGACGTCGGCCGGTACCGGAAGGCGCGGATCATGGTCGCGGACCGAGACCGTGAGCCGGTCCGGCAGCAACTCCAGTTCCACGGTGCACGACTTGTCGGGCCTGGCGTGCCGGTGGACGTTGCTCAGCAGCTCCGTCACACCGAGCGCGGCTCGGTCGATCAACGGGTCGAGATGCCAGTAACGCAACTGCGCAGATACGATTCTGCGGACCTGGCCGATCCGCGACGGCAGGGCTTGGAGCTCCACCGTGCAGTGCCTGCTTGGGTGACTGATCACGGCTGCGACTCCCCGATGTGAGGTCCGGAGGAACCGGAAGAACACGGAGAACAACGGATCCAGCAGGGTGCTTGCGTCCAAACGTCCGCCTGCTGTCGTGGCCGGCGGGCTGGTTCGCAGCGTTGTCGCCGGTAAACCCAGAGTGACGTGAGACCAGCGTGACGCAGCGCATGCGCTCCCGCAACTCGCCGCGACCGCGCGCCGGGGCACGGCGCGCGGTCCGGCCGGCCCGGCCGCCGCGTCCCGGTCCGCTCAGCCGTCGCCCCCCGCCGCCCGGCGGGCCGCCTCGATGAACCGCCGGGCGGCGGGGGGCCCCGGCCGGCCCGGCGCCGGGTCGCGCTCGCCCAGCGTCAGCAGATAGCGCGTGCCGTTGAGGTCGGCCAGTGCCCGGTCGTCCGGGACGAACCACGGCTTGGAGGCGCGCACCGCCCGTACCGGCGCGCTGTCTATCTCGCTGCCGTAGCTGGTGAGCAACTGGAGCCGGCCGTCGCTGATCCGGACCTGTCCGGCCCGGGTGAGCGAGCGCAGCCCCTTGCCGATCCGCACGCCTGTGGCCCTGAACTCCGGCTCGGTCATGTCGGCCCCCCTCGCGCTCTGTCCTTGGTTGCGTGGTTTCCCTGGTCCGTCGGTTCCTGTGCGCCCCCGTCCGGGACGGACCGTCCCGTCGCGTGCAGTCTGCCTCGGTGGAGCGAGGAGCACCAGTACGCGCGGGGGCGCGTGGAAGAGTCACCCGGAGCACGCGCGTCCCTGCGTGGCGGGTGGTTCGCACGCCTGTGCCCCAGCCCGTCTTTGGGTGGCCCAAAGATGCGTTTATCCAGGTGGGAAGGCGTGCGAAAGCTACCTATGCTCGATCTGCCGGCCCGCGCGACGCGCCGCCGGCGACGAGTGCAAGGAGCCCCGCCGTGAGCATCCCGCCCCGGACCGGAACCGGTGTCACCCTCGACGTCGACCGCAGCGACCCCGCCTACCGCGACTGGCTCAAGGAAGCCGTCCGCAAGGTGCAGGCCGACGCCAACCGCTCGGCGGACACGCACCTGCTGCGCTTCCCGCTGCCCGAGCGGTGGGGTATCGACCTGTACCTGAAGGACGAGTCCACCCACCCCACCGGCAGCCTCAAGCACCGGCTGGCCCGCTCGCTGTTCCTCTACGGCCTGTGCAACGGCTGGATCCGCCCGGGCCGCCCGGTGATCGAGGCGTCCAGCGGCTCCACGGCGGTCTCGGAGGCCTACTTCGCGAAGCTGATCGGCGTGCCCTTCATCGCCGTCATGCCACGCACGACCAGCGCCGAGAAGTGCCGGCTCATCGAGTTCCACGGCGGGCGGTGCCACTTCGTGGACGACTCCCGGAAGATGTACGAGGAGTCCGCCCGCCTGGCGGCGGAGACCGGCGGCCACTACATGGACCAGTTCACCTACGCCGAGCGGGCCACGGACTGGCGCGGCAACAACAACATCGCGGAGTCCATCTTCCGCCAGCTGCGCCTGGAGCGGTTCCCGGAGCCGGCCTGGATCGTGGCCACGGCGGGCACCGGCGGCACCTCCGCGACCCTCGCCCGCTACGTCCACTACATGCAGTACGACACCCGGATCTGTGTCGCCGACCCGGACAACTCCTGTTTCTTCGAGGGCTGGACCACCGGCGATCCGGACGTCACCTGCGACTGCGGTTCCCGGATCGAGGGCATCGGCCGGCCCCGCGTGGAGCCCAGCTTCGTGCCCGGCGCGATCGACCGGATGATGAAGGTCCCGGACGCGGCGAGCGTCGCCGCCGTGCGGGCGCTGGAGGGCGCCATCGGCCGCAAGGCGGGCGGCTCCACGGGCACCGGGCTGTGGAGCGCGCTGAAGATCGTCGCCGAGATGGTGGCCGAGGACCGTACCGGCAGTGTCGTCACCCTGCTGTGCGATCCGGGGGACCGGTACCTCGACAAGTACTACTCCGACGCGTGGCTCGCGGCCCAGGGACTGGACATCGCCCCTTATTCGGCGGCGATCGGCTCGTTCCTGGCGACGGGGGTGTGGCCGGACTGAGGGGCGGAGATGCGGCCGGACCGACGGCGGGGCGTGGCGGTCGATGTGGGCCGGCGGGCTGACGGCTGATCGTCCGGTGTGCACGTCGACCTGGCGTCGGCTGCCGGTCCGGTGTGCGTCAGCCTGGCGTCGGCTGCCGGTCCGGCGTGTGTCAGCCTGGCGTCGGCTGGCGGCTGGGGCGGGTCAGCGTGTCGCCAGTTGTCGGTCCAGGGATCTCACCGCGTTCCGGAAGGCCAGTCCCAGCCCCGGCCGGGCCGGCCCGAGGAGGAACCGGAGCGGCGCGGGCCCGTCGACGGCGACAGTCCACCGCACACGGGTACCGCTGCCACGGGGAGTCAGCCGCCATTCCTCGGCCAGGGCCCGGACGCCCGGCGCGTTGGTGACATCGACGCGGTAGGCGTACGCCTCCGGTTCCCGCGCCACGAGCACCGTCTCCTCGAACCGCGCCCCGCCTCTGAGCCGGATCTCCCGCCCGGCGCCGCCGTCGGTGGCCCGGGCGAACGTCACCGCCGAGAACCACCGAGGCCAGCCGGACACGTCCGTGGCGAGCGCGTGGAAGACCCGTTCCGGAGGGGCGGAGACCTCGCGGACGAAGACCAGACGTACGGGTGCGGTGCCGACGAAGTCGATGTCCACCGGGCGCAGACGACGAGCCATGGCGCGAACCCCCTTGTCCCGCCCCCTGGGGCGGGCGACCGGCCAGGGCAGGCCACCATAGCCGAAGGCCCTTCGAAGGGGGACTGTCACGCAGGACCCTCAGATTTCCCCTGAGATGTCCCCTCGGATCTCCCCGGCCTCTTCCTCCGGTTCGCCCGCCACGATCACCCGCAGATGCTCGGAGATCTCCGCGCGCGCCTCGGCGGGCAGGCCCGCGTCGGTCACCAGTGTGTCCACCTGGTCCAGCGTGGCGAAGGAACTCAGGCCCACCGTGCCCCACTTGGTGTGGTCGGCGACCACCACGACCCGGCGCGCGGAGTGCACCAGACGCCGGTTGGTCTCGGCCTCCGCGAGGTTCGGCGTGGACAGACCCGCCTCCACCGATATGCCGTGCACGCCGAGGAAGAGCAGATCGAAGTGGAGCGCGGCGATCGCCTGATCGGCCACCGGTCCCACCAGCGAGTCCGACGGCGTGCGCACCCCGCCGGTCAGTACCACCGTGGCCGACCCCTGCCGCTGCCCCGAGGTGCGCTGTGCGACGTGGAAGACGTCCGCGACCCGCACCGAGTTCGTCACCACGGTCAGGTCGGGCACCTCCAGCAGTTGCCGGGCGAGCGCGTAGGTCGTCGTACCGCCGGACAGGGCGATCGCCGCCCCCGGGCCGACCAGCCGGGCCGCGGCGCGCGCGATGTCCTCCTTGGCGGTCGGCTCCAGCCCGGACTTGGCCTCGAACCCCGGCTCGTGCGTGCTGGCCTCGACCACCGGCACCGCGCCGCCGTGCACCTTCTCCAGCATGCCCTGGCGGGCGAGCGCGTCCAGGTCGCGGCGCACGGTCATGTCGGAGACGCCGAGCTTGCGGGTCAGCTCGTTGACCCGCACCCCGCCGCGGCGCCGGACCTCGTCCAGGATCAGGGCGCGGCGCTGCTCCGCGAGGAGGTTCTGATTCTCGCTCACGTACGCTCCGGTCCTTTCGCCGCCAACCGTCCGACACGCCCGGCGCACCGGCTGCGACCTGGACTTCCGTCCGTTCGGGCAGTGCGCGGGCGTCCCATCTTTTCACGGGGCGGCTCCGCTCGCGCCACCACCTCCCGGGGCGTCCGGCGTGACCCGGTTCGGGGAGATTCCGTGACGAGAGGTGTACACGGCGGTCGAAGCGGCCATCCTGGAGCGCGCACGACACAGACGTCAGGGCGTCACGGGGGATGTGCGAAACGATGGAACGCGCGCGGGACCGGGCCGTGGAGCAGGCCGCAGAACGCTACGGGAGCCCGGCACCGGACCGGGACGACGACCGGGCCCCAGGGGGGCCGCCCCCGGAGCCGCCCTCAGGGGCTTCCCCCGCAGGGAATCCCCCCTTGGGAGACTACGAGGACCGCGCGGCCGGTTGGCCGGCCGGGCGGCCGGCGGAGCCCTGGACCGACCTCGAACTGCTGGTGCACGGGGTCGGCGGCACCACACCCGAGAAGATGCTCGGCGATCCGCGCACGGTCCGGGTCTCCGGCGACGACACGGCCGCCGTCTTCCGGCGCGCCGAGGACGTCGAGGACACCGGGCGCAACGAGGACACCGGGGACGCCCGCGCCGCCGGACCCGCCGCCGGGCGGGAGCCGCGCGGCGGGCCGGTCCGGGAGGCGTACGTCTGGTGCAACCTCACCTCCGGTGACGGCAGTCGCGCCCTGTGGCTGTTGCTGCTGCCGTTCATGGTCGTCAACCTCGCCCACTGGATGCGCCCCGCCGCACCCGACCGGCCGCGCACCGTGCGGCTCTACGGCCTGCTGGTACGGCTGACCGCCCTCACCCTGACCGTGCTGCTGGTCGCCGCCGTCTGCGAGGTCGCCCTGGACCTGGTGGCCTGGCAGTGCGCGAGTGCCCCCGCGTGCGTACGCCGCCACTCCTGGCTGGGCTTCCTGGCACCCGCGGCCCCCGGGGCGCCCGCCGGGGCCGGCGGATGGTGGAGCGCGCCCGGCCGCAGGCTGGCCCTGGCCGCCGTACTGCCGACCGCGCTGACCGGTCTGCTCTGGTACCTCTCGCACCGCACCTGGAACGCCTACGAGTCCCACCGGCCGTTGTCCCCGGGCGCCGACGCCACCGAGCGGGACGCCGATGCCGGTGCCGTCGAGCGGGGCGCCGGCGCCGAAGCCGATGCCGGGTCGGACGCCGACGCCCGGCCGGACCCGCGCGGCAGCGCGCTGGCCCGGC
This sequence comes from Streptomyces nogalater, assembly GCF_039532885.1. Lineage (NCBI taxonomy): Bacteria > Bacillati > Actinomycetota > Actinomycetes > Kitasatosporales > Streptomycetaceae > Streptomyces > Streptomyces nogalater. The sequence continues at coordinate 12,982 of NZ_BAAASM010000033.1, forward strand.
CCGGCTTCTGGTACGGGCGCCGGCTGGTCTCCCGGCTGCGCGCGGCGCACACCGCCGCCGGTCTGCTCACGGTGGCCGCGGCCGTCACCATCCCGGCCACCCGCTTCGACCGCCGGCCCGGCGGCCCCGCGGTCCTGGACGCCCTCGGCTGGGCCCTGCTCGCGGCCCTGGCCGCCGGCGCGGTCGCGGTGGTCTGGGTGGTCTGCCGCCGGGGCCGCAGCGAGCGCCGTCTCGACCGGCGTCTGGACCGTCACCTGGTCCGCTGCCTGAAGCTCGGCGCGCTCGCGCTGCTCCTGCTCGCCCTGCTGTACACCGGGTGGTCCCGGCCCGGCTGGCAGTCCGCCGGGCGGCTGCCCGGCGATCCGGCCTTCGGCGTCCTCATGCTGGCCCAGGGCCTCGTCGTCGTCGCCCTCGCGGTCGTGGCCCGGCTGCTGTACCGGCGCCGCCCCGACCCGAGCACCGGGATGCGGGGCCTCGGCGGGCCCGCCGTCGCCCTGCTCGCCTGCGCGCTGGGAGGAGTGATCTCCGGCGGGGTCGCCCAGCGCGTCGCCGACTGGCTGGACGGCACCCGCGCCCTGCTCGCCGGACCGCCCACCCTGCTGACCTGGCAGGCCTCCGTCATCCCGCCGCTCATCGTGGTGCTGCTGCTCCTGGCCGCCGCCCTCGCGGTGCGCACCGCGAGGCTCGCCCGCGCCGAACGCGCCCGCGTGCGCCAGGAGCACCCCGGCGAGCCGGAGGATCCGTCCCGCACCCGCGCCATCGCGCACGCCCGCGCCATGGCCACCCTGACCGACAGCGTCCCGCTCGTCGTCGCCGTTCTCACCGCCACCACCCTGCTGCTGGGCGCGGTGGCGCTGGCCGGTGCCGCGGCCACCGGGAAGACACCCGACGGGGCGGCCCACCGCACCCCGCACCTCGTCCAGGCCGTCGCCGAGACCTCCCAGGCGCTGGGCTCCTGGCTGGCCGGCGTCGGCTTCGTGCTCTTCGTGACCTGGGGCAGGCGCGCGTACAAGGACGCCGCGGCCCGGCGCACCATCGGCATCCTCTGGGACGTCGGCACGTTCTGGCCGCGCGCCGCCCACCCCTTCGCGCCGCCCTGCTACGCCGAGCGCGCCGTGCCGGACCTGACCTGGCGCATGGTCACCTGGACCCGGCGCACCGGCGGCCGGCTGGTGCTGTCCGGGCACTCCCAGGGCAGCGTGCTCGCCGCCGCGGCGGCCTGGCAGCTCCCGCCGTCGGTCCGCGCCCGCGTTGCCCTGCTCACCTACGGCTCCCCGCTGGGGCGCCTGTACGGCCGCTGGTTCCCGGCCCACTTCGGCCCGCCGGCCCTCGCCGCCCTGCACCGCGACATCTGCTGCTGGCGCAACCTCTACCGTCGCACCGACCCCATCGGCGGCCCGGTCCGGGTCCCGGCCGGCACCGCCCCGGAAGTCGACCACGAGCCGCTGCCGGACCCCGCCGCCTACGGCCGCACCCCCGACCACCCGCTCCCGGCCCCGATCCTCGGCCACTCCGACTACCCGTCGGACCCCGCCTTCACCCGCGAACGAGCCCGCCTTCTGACCCGCCTCCTGCCCGGCCTGCCGGCCCAGCGCCCGGACCCGGCCCGCTCGGATTCTTCCTGACCATCCCCACTAATCAAGTTTGATCACGTCCCCGGATCGGTATACGCTCCCTGTCACTCGACTAGTCAAACTTGATTAGTAGATCGTTCCTCCCTCACCGAAGGAGCCCGCATGACCTTCCTGCCCGACACCGGATACACCCCGACCCCCGAGGACCGTGCGAGCCTGGACGCGTGGTTCGCGGAGTACGACGCGGCGAGCGGCCGGCGCGACGTGAGGCGCATGGCGGACATGGCCGTGTTCCCGCTGAACCTCGTCAGCGACGACTCCGCGGGCGACGGCCGGTCGGCGCAGTGGGACCGGGACCGGTTCCTCGCCACCATGACCCAGGTGATGGGCGACGGAGACCAGGACATCACCTTCGAGTCCACCCGCACCCCGGTGTTCCTGTCCTCCTCGATGGCCGTCGTCTTCACCGACTCCACCATGACCGCCGACGGCCGCTCCCAGCGCCTGAGGTACGCCGACATCCTGCTCAAGCGGGACGGGAGGTGGGCCTTCCAGACCATGATCCAGCCCGGCTGGGGGGACCACCTGTAGCCCCTGGGGGCGCCACCCCCGCGGCCGCTCACGGCAGTTCGGGCAGGTCCTCCGCGTACAGCAGGGTCAGGTCGTCGGTGGTCGGGTCGGGGAGCTGGGCCACGCGGCTCGCGTGACGCTCCACCATCGCCTCGAACGTCTGCCGGGCGGTACGGCCGTTGCCGAACGCCGGGCCCTTCGGGATCGCCGCGAAGTACGTCAGCAGCGCCTCCGGCGCGCCCGGTGCCAGCCGGTACTCGTGCTCGTCCGCCTGCTGCCGCACGATCCGCAGCAGTTCCTCGGGGCCGTAGTCGCCGAAGGTGATGGTCCGGGAGAAGCGGGAGGCCACGCCCGGGTTGACGGAGAGGAAGCGCTCCATCTCCGCGGTGTACCCGGCGACGATCACCACCACCTCCTCCCGGTGGTCCTCCATCAGCTTCACCAGGGTGTCGATGGCCTCCTTGCCGAAGTCCCGCCCGGCGTCCTCCGGGGACAGCGCGTATGCCTCGTCGATGAACAGCACGCCGCCACGCGCCCGTTCGAAGGCCTCCTGGGTGCGGATCGCCGTGGAGCCGATGTGCTCGCCCACCAGGTCGACCCGCGACACCTCCACCAGATGGCCCTTCTCCAGCACGCCCAGCGAGGCGAGGATCTCGCCGTACAGCCGGGCGACCGTCGTCTTGCCGGTGCCGGGGGAGCCCGTGAAGACCAGGTGCCGTTTGACCGAGGCCGCCTTCAGTCCCGCCCGCTGCCGGCGCCGGCCCACCTCGATCATGTCGGTCAGCGCCCGCACCTCGCGCTTGACGCTCTCCAGGCCCACCAGTGCGTCGAGTTCGCCGAGCACGTCCTGCGACGTCCGCCGGGGCCCGGCCGGCTCCACGGCGGGGGCGGGCGGCTCCTGCTCCGCCGCCCGCTGCCCGGGCAGGGCGCCCAGCAGGCCCGGGGTCTGAGCCACGGTCTGCACGGCCGGCTCGCGCACCGCCGGCGTCCCGGGAGCGGCGCTCTCGTCGCTGGTGCAGTCCTCCACGACCGGCCCCGTCCCCGGGGCCGCGTCCGGTCCGCCGTCGGCGAACTCGTACCCGCCGCGCGCGCAGCGTTCCGTACGGCACTTGCGCAGAGTCGTGCGGCAGCCGTCGATGACATGGAAGCCGTAGCCCCCGCTGCCGGTGACCCGGCAGTGCAGGAAGGAGCCCCGGCCGCCCGCGGAGACGTAGAAACCCGCCTCGGCGGGGGAGCCGACCGTGCAGCGCTCGATGACCGGATCGGCGCCCTTGGTGACGATCACCCCGGTCTGGATGTCCTCCACGGTGCAATTGTTCAGCGTGCCGCCGCTGCCGTGGTCGCGGAACCAGGCGCCGGTGGCCGCCTCCCGGATCCGGCAGTCGTCCAGCTGCGCGATCGCCCCGTCGCTCACCGACACGGCCGTGTTGCGCACCTGGGACAGGTCGCTGTCGACGACGTCCGCACGGGAGCCGCGGTCCAGGACGAACAGCGCGTCCGGCACGTCGTGCACCCGGCAGGAGTCGAGCACCGCGGTGGCCCCGTCGCTCACCCACACCGCCGGATAGTCGCCGGTGCTGTCGAAGATCTCGCACTGGTTGGCGTCCACCCGGGTGCCCGGGTCCCACACCGACAGGCCGTTGCGCCCGAACCGGCGCACCGTCGTCCGGGTCAGCGTGAGCACCGAACGGGACCGCAGGTCGACCGCGTTCTCCGGGATGTCGTGCAGCCGGCAGTCGGCGAGCGTGAGCACCGCGTCGGTGTCCAGGGTGATGCCGTCGGCGGTGGTGCGGTGCACCTCGCAGTCGGTCAGGTGCGCGGTGGCCCGCTGGGTGATCTGCACGCCGGCGCCGCGCACCTCGTACACCTCGCAGCCCACCGCCTCCAGCGCGGAGTTCTCCCCGGTCACGGTGAGCCCGGTGCCGGAGGCGTGGTGCACCCGGCAGCGCTCCAGCCGGGGCCGGGCGCCGCCGCGGACGGCCACGCCCGCCTGTCCGGCCGCGACGATCTCGCAGTCCTCGAACACCCCGCCGGCGTCGAGTACGGCGATGCCGACACCGGCCGGGTTGTCGACGGTGCACCGGCGCACGGTCGGGCGGGCGCCGCCGCGCACCTCGATGCCGACGGCGGACCGGGTGACGATCCGCACGTCCGCCAGCTCGGGGGTGCCCTCCTCGACCAGCAGCGCCGGTACCGCCGCGTCCTGGCCCTCCACCTGCACGTCCCGCACCACCGCCGAGGCCCGCACGGTCAGCGGCACCCCGTCCACGGGCGCGATCCGCACCGAACCGGCCGAGCCCTCGGACCCGCGCAGCGTCACCGCCCGGTGCACGACGAGGTTCTCCCGGTAGGTGCCGGGGGCGATGGTGAGGACGTCGCCGTCGGCGGCGGCCTCCAGGGCGGCGGCCAGCGACGCGTACTCACCCGTGCGGCGCCGCCACCGCGATGTACCGCTGTGCGTCACCTGGACCGTGCCCTGTGCCATGGCGTTGCTGTGCCCCCACCTCGTCGTCCTGATGGCCCGCCGCCCGTCGGGGCGCCGCCGCTGCCGGACCGCGATCGTGCCCGGCCCGCGGGCGTGAGCGCGTGCGCGCCCCCGGGAACCCCCCACCCCGGGGATCACACACCCACGGGGCGTCGCCGGCGGCGCTTCGGCCGGTCCACCGTAGCGTGTGCGTGTGCGCCCGGTTGACCAGAGCCTCCAGGCCGTCAGCTGTTGGTGTCCGCCTTGCCCCAGTCCGGGCCGGCCCGGTCCCAGGCCTGGTCCCAGCGCGCGTACCGCCGCCGGACCAGGCGCCATACGGTCACCCGCCGGCCGGTCTCGACCAGGGCCGCGGTCAGCAGGGCCGCCCCCAGCCCCGCGAGGGTGGCGTGCGCCGTCGCCGTGGCGGAGTCCAGCGGGCGGGTCGTTATCCGGCCCCGCGGGTCGGTCCACAGCCTGAAGTGGTCCCCTGGGTGCGGGGACCTCAGCGCCGCGAGGACCGGGCCGTGCCGCCGGGTGCCGTCCGGTGCCCGCCAGTACGCCAGGACCCGGCTGTGGCTCTCGCGCGCGGAGGCCGACTCGGGGTCGGCCTCCGGCAGGGCGCCGCCCAACTCCCGTACCACGGTGGCCGTCACGAGATGGCGCGCGTGCTGCTGCTGCCGCGCCGACCGCTGGAGCGAGTCCTGGGCGGTCCTCCCGGCCAGCCAGCCCGTCACGGGCGCGGCCACGGCGATCAGCAGCAGCGCGACGAGGGCCACCCATGCCTCGGCCAGATCGGTCGCGCGGCGCAGCGGATTGTGCCGCCAGCGCCACAGCCCGGTGAGTGCCCGCATGTCCCCCCTTCCGGTCCGTCACCACCCCGGCGGCGGTGCCCGCCCGGACCCGGACCGGTCGAGGGCGGCGTCACCAGCGCCGTGCCATCCGATGTACGCGGTCTCTCACGAGATTCTCACGCCCCCTCAACGTCCGGCACACGGCCCCGGTTCCCGGGCCGGCGATCATCGTCCCTCCGCCGTCCGGGCCCCGTCCGAGGCGCGCTCCAGCACGCGCACCGGGTCGCCGACGCCGACGGTGCCGGGCGTGACGGGCACGAGATTCAGCCCGAACAGCACCTTGCCGCCGGCCCTGCGGTGGCGTGCCAGCGTGTACAGGGGCTCCCGGCCGCGTGCGGCCGTGTCCTGGTCGGTGGTGGTCACCACGCACCGCGCGCTCGGCCTGGCGACCCGGAAGACCACGTCGCCGACGGCGATCCGGGTCCAGTCGTCCTCGTCCCAGGGCCCGGTGCCGGCGACGACGAGGTTGGGCCGGAACCGGTTCATGGGCAGCGGGCCCTCGTGGGCGTGCGGCCCTTCGGCTGTCAGGGAGTTCAGCGCCTCCAGCGAGGCCACCGTGGTGACCAGCAGGGGGAAGCCGTCGGCGAAGCTCACCGTCTCGCCGGGCAGGGCGTACTGCGGGGCGACCGGGCGGCGGACGGCCGGATCGTCCATGTGGACCAGGCGGACCTTCGTCCCCAGGTAGGCGCTGCACCAGGCGTGCGCCGCCGCGGCGGCCGGGACCGCCTCCACCTTCGTGCGGAACACGTCCACCGGGATGGTCCCGGAGGGCTCCGGCACCTCGACCGTCAGCGGCTGCCGGCCGGGCGCGGACAGACGAATGCCGCCGCCGGCCAGAGGCTCGGCGGCGGCCAGCGCGAGACGCGGCGACTCGCGCTGGGTGACGACCGTTCCCCCGTCGTCGATCACCGTCCAGCGCCGGTCACCGGCCAGGCCCCAGGGCTCCACCACGGCCGTTCGGGGCGAAACGCCCCGGAACGCCTTGACCGGATGGACGTGGATCGACTGCACTACGGCGTTTCCCATGCCGTTCATCGTGCCAGGCGGCACCGACGGCGGGGGTGCCGTCAGTAACCGCGGTACTGCTGCTGGTTGTTGTACGGATCCTGGTAGGGAGCCTGCGCGGGGCGCGGCGCGGCCGGGCGCATCGCCTCGTACCCGTTGCCCCCCGCCACCGGCCGCTGCTGCTGCGGGGCCTGCGGGCCGGGATAGCCGCGCGGGGCGCTCGCCTGCTGTGGGATGTACGCCGTGGGTGCCTGCTGCAGCGGGGCGGGCTGCGGCGTCTGCGGATAGCCGTAGGCCGGGGGCTGCTGCGCGGACGGGGCCGCCGGGAGGGCGGGCAGTGCCGACGGCAGGGCGGGCAGGCTGCTGCCCGTGTCGTAGGCGGCGGGGACCCTGATCGGGGCGATCTGCGGAGTGCCACGCTCGGCGACGAGCGAGTCGTAGATCGGGGTCTCCTTGAAGGAGGCGGAGTAGTAGCCGCCACCATAAGTGGAGCGGGGGGAGGTCATGGGACATAAGTTAAGCCCACGATGTGCTGGTTGGGGAGACCGATAAGAGGGTTGTTTTCCGTGTCGTCAGGACTCTGACATCCCCAACCCGAGCGAACATGGCAAAAAGGGGCGCCAATCGACGTTTGGATCGTGTAAAGGCCGAGTTCCTCCGGTGTTACCGGCGGTCGACCGGCGATCTTCCTGTGCCGCTCCTGGGCGAGCGCCGGGGCCCGCAATAGGTTGTGGGGTACGGATCGCACGGAACGAAAAGATCCGGACAGACAGGCGGAACCCGCCGAACCGAACACGCGATGGGGGCGGACATGTCCATGCCGAAAGGATCGAATACACAGGTGCCGGCCACGGCGCTACGCGTCGAACTGGGCTGGCGCTCCCACCCCGGGGCGCCCGACGCCGACGCCTCGGCCCTGCTGCTCGCCTCCGGAAAGGTGCGCTCCGACGGGGACTTCGTCTTCTACAACCAGCCCGCCCACGCCTCCGGCGCGGTACGCCACGAGGGCAAGCGGTCGGCCGGCGGACGGGTCACCGACACCCTGCTGGCCGACCTCGCGCGCGTGGAGGGCGACATCGAGCGGATCGTCCTCGCCGCCTCCGCCGACGGCGGCACGTTCGGACAGGTCCCGGACCTCTACATCGAGGTGACCGACGCCGCCTCCGGGCAGGTGGTCGCCCGCTTCGACAACCCCGGCGCGACGGTGGAGACGGCCTTCGTGCTCGGCGAGTTCTACCGCCGTCAGGGCGGCTGGAAGTTCCGGGCCGTCGGCCAGGGCTACGACAGCGGACTCGCAGGGCTGGCGACGGACTTCGGCATCACCGTGGACGAGCCTCAGCACGCGGCACCGCCCGCGCCACCGGCCCGGCTCGCCCCGCCGCCCCCTCCGGCCCCACCGGCCCCCGTGGCCCCGCCGGCCCGTCCCGCCGCGGCCCCGCCACCGCCGCCCGCGGCCCAGCCGGTCCGGCTGTCCAAGGTCACGCTCACCAAGGCGGCCCCGTCCGTCTCGCTCGCCAAGCAGGGCGGCACCTCCGGCGCCATGCGGGTGAACCTCAACTGGCACCTGCTCAAGCAGCCCACGGGCTGGCTCGGCCGGCTGACCGGCCAGGGCGGCATCGACCTCGACCTGTGCGCGCTGTACGAACTCGCCGACGGCCGCAAGGGGGTCGTCCAGGCCCTCGGCAACGCCTTCGGCGCGCTGCACCAGCCGCCGTACATCCATCTCGACGGCGACGACCGCACCGGAGCCGTGGCCCGCGGCGAGAACCTCACCATCAACCTCGACCACACCCGCGACTTCCGGCGCATCCTCGTCTTCGTCACCATCTACGAAGGCGCTCGTTCCTTCGCCGACCTGCACGCCACCGTCACCCTCCAGCCGCAGCACGGCGCCCCCATCGAGTTCTCGCTGGACGAGTGCACCGTCGCCGCCCCGGTGTGCGCGCTCGCCCTGATCACCAACACCGGCGGCGATCTGGTCGTCCAGCGCGAGGTGCGGTACCTGGTGCCGGAGCGCGGAACGAGCCCGCAGCGCACCGTGGACCACGCCTACGGCTGGGGCATGAACTGGACCCCCGGCCGCAAGTGACCCGGCCGCAAGTGACCCGGCCGCAAGTGACCGGCCACGAGCGACCGGGCCGTGAACGGTCCGGCCATACGCGACCGGGCTCAGCCCTCGTCGGGCACGGCGTCCGGGCGGGTGTAGGTACGGCCCTTCCAGGCGGCCCCGCGCCCGCGGTAGTGCTGCACGGCGGAGTCGACCGTCATCAGCAGATACAGGAACGCGGTGAACGGCAGCAGCGGCGCCGGCCAGAGCGGCTGCCCGTAGTAGCGCAGCATCGGCAGATACGTGCCCGCCATCACCGCCCACGCCACCGCCCCGGCGAGCGCGGTCGCCGCGTCCCCGCCGGCCGCGCCCACGACCACGGCGGCCGGCGGCACCAGGTACACCAGCGCCAGCCCGGCGACCGTACCGAGGAGCAGCAGGGGATTGTGCCGCAACTGGGCGTAGGCGCTGCGCGAGACCATCCGCCACAGGTCGCCCAGCCGGGGATAGGGGCGCACGCTGTCCACCCGGTCGGCCAGCCCCAGCCAGACGTGGCCGCCCGCGCCCTTCACCGCGCGCGCCAGCGCCACGTCGTCGATGACGGCGTGCCGGATGGCGTCCGGAACGCGCGCCCGCTGAGCCATGCCCGCGCGCAACAGCACACAGCCGCCCGCCGCCGCGGCCGTGCGCGAACCCTTCCGGCCGATCCACCGGAAGGGATACAGCTGCGCGAAGAAGTACACGAAGGCCGGCACCACCAGCCGCTCCCACAGGCTCGCCACCCGCAGCCGCGCCATCTGCGACACGACGTCGAAACCGCCCGCCTCCGCCGCCGCCACCAGCTCGCGCAGGCTGTCCGGCGCGTGCGCGATGTCCGCGTCCGTCAGCAGCAGGTACTCGGGGTCGCGCGCGCGTGCCAGCCCGATGCCGTACCGCACCGCCCACAGCTTGCCCGTCCAGCCCGCCGGCGGCTCACCGGGCGAGTCCACCGTCAGCGGCAGCCCGCCGTGCCGCCGGGCCAGCTCACGGGCCAGCTCCCCGGTGCCGTCCGTGCTGCCGTCGTCCACCAGGAAGATCTCGGCCCGCCCCGGGTAGTCCTGCGCCAGCAGCGACGGCAGGCTCTCCGGCAGCACGGCGGCCTCGTCCCGGGCCGGTACGACCACACAGACCGACGGCCACGCGTCCGGTTCCCGGCGCGGCGGCAGCCGCACGTCCGTGCGCCAGAAGAAGCCCTGGCCGAGCAGCAGCCAGACCCAGGCGGCCAGTGATACGACGGTGATCCACAAGTACGCGTTCACGGCGGCAGTCTGCCCCACCCGGCGGGGGCCGTGAGCGGCCATCGTCTATCGTGGCCGGGTGAAGATCGCGCTCATGGACTCCGGAATCGGCCTGCTCCCCGCCGCCGCCGCGGTACGCCGACTGCGCCCCGACGCGGATCTGGTGCTGTCCTGGGACCCGGACGGCATGCCCTGGGGACCGCGCACCCCCGAGGACATCACCGAGCGGGCCATCGCCGTGGCCGCGGCCGCCGCCGCGCACGAGCCCGACGTCCTGATCGTCGCGTGCAACACCGCCTCCGTGCACTCCCTGCCGGCGATGCGGGAGCGTTTCGAGCCGCGGCTGCCGATCATCGGCACCGTACCGGCGATCAAGCCGGCCGCCGCGGGCGGCGGTCCCGTCGCGATCTGGGCGACCCCGGCCACCACGGGCAGCGCCTACCAGCGCGGCCTGATCGAGCGCTTCGCCGACGGCGTGGCCGTCACCGAGGTGGCGTGCCCCGGCCTCGCGGACGCCGTGCACCACGCCGACGACGCGGCGATCGACGCCGCGATCGCCTCGGCCGCGGCCCGCACCCCGGACGACGTGACCACGCTCGTCCTGGGCTGCACCAACTACGAGCTGGTCGCGGAGCGGATCCGCGCGGCCGTCCAGCGGCCCGGCCGCCCGCCTCTCGTGCTGCACGGTACCGCCGGGGCGGTGGCCGCCCAGGCGCTGCGCCGGATCGGCGTGGAACCGGCCCCGGAGGCCGCCGCCGACACCACCCTCACCGTGCTGCTGAGCGGCCGCGAGGCGGCCCTCCCGGACACGGCGCTGTCCTACGACGAAGGCCGCTTCCTGCGCGCCGTCAGCCCGGTCCGCTGACCGGCGCGGCAGCCACCGCCCGGGCGCCCGCCACGCGTCGCCCGGGCCGGCCGCCGCGCGCTAGGCCGTTCCCCAGCGGCGAAACCCGAGTAACCTCGTACATATGAGGGACCACCCCGACGCCGACGGAACGCTCCCCCCGGTCTGGAAGGGACGCGCCACCAACCGGGTGCAGTGGCTGTTCGCGCTCGTCGGCGCCGCCTGCCTGGCGCTCGGCATCGCGCTGGCCGTGGACTCGGCCTGGACGTCCGGCATCGCCGCGCTGGTGATGTCCGTCGTCGGCTGCATCGCGGCCGGCCTGCTCGTGCTCTTCGGCACGCTCGCCTTCGTACACGTCGATCTCAAGCTCGACCGCGAGTGCCTCGAAGTGCGCTGCGGACACATCGGGCTGCCGCGCCGCCGCATCCCGCTCTCCCAAGTGGCCGGCGCCGAGTTCACCGCCCATGTCACCCCCCGGCAGTGGGGCGGCTGGGGCTACCGCTGGCGGCCCGAGAAGGGCACGGCCGTCGTCGTCCGCCGCGGCGAGGGCATCGTGCTGCGCCTGTGGGACGGCCACACGTTCACGATCACCGTGGACAACGCGGAGTCCGCGGTGCGGCTCATCAGGGACCGGCTCCGCACCATCAGGCCCGGAACGGCGGGCTAGCGTTCGTCTGTTCCGGGATGGCCGGCGTTCGTCCGCTCCGGGCGCGCCGGGGTGTCCAGGCCGACCGACCACGGCCGGGCCGTGGCCCAGCCCGCCAGGAGACCGGCGCCCGCCGTCACCGGGGTGAAGCTCAGCGCGTTGCTCACCGAGGCGAGGGCGGCCAGCGTCGTCAGCGCCGCACCCGCCGTGAGGGCGACCGGCGTGGGCCGCGCGCTGCGCCACAGCGCGTACAGGACCCAGCAGAACACCGCGGCCAGCAGGCACACCCCGACCAGGCCCTGTTCGGCCGCCTGCTGCAAGGGGGCCGAGTGCGGTTTGGCGTCGGCCGGCGATGTCCCGCCGATGTCGCCCAGCTCGCCGAACCGGCCGGGACCGACGCCCAGCCCGAGCTGGTGGTCCGCCAGCCGCAGGGCCTCCTGCCACTGCGGCACCCGGTGGGCGGGGAACCAGCCACCGAGCGCCCCGGCGAGCCCGTCGGGCAGCGCGCCCGCCGCGACCGCCCAGAGCGCCGCCGTCACCAGGCCCGCCGCCCCGGCCAGCCCCGCCAGCCACCTGCCCCGGCCGTGTGCCGAGCCCGCGGCCAGCGAACACAGCAGGACGGCCCCGCCGGCCACGCACCCGGCCGCCGACCCCAGCACCAGCCCGGCCGGCACGGTGGCGCAGGCCAGCGCCGCCAGCGCGATCCGGAGCGCGGGTACGCCCGTCGCCCAGGCGGCACAGCACGCGGCCCCGGTGGCCAGCGCCAGCAGCGCGGCGGTGCCGCCGGCGGCACCGAGCGGACCGGCGTACCAGGGACCGGGGGAGAGCCCGGGCAGCGCGACCGTCAGCGCCAGCCCCGCCGCCGCGCCGGCGCAGGGCGCGGCCACCGGCAGCAGCGCACCGGAGACCCGGCCCGCGGCATACCCGGCGGCCAGGGCGAGCACCGCGAGCAGCATGCCCTCCGGCCGTCCGCCCCGGGACGCCGCGGTGATCAGCGACCACCCCGCACAGGCCCCCAGCAGGAGCATGCCCGTCCCGTCGGAAACGTTTCTTCGCACGCCATAGGCATCCGCACCGTACGCACCGGTCGCGGACTGCGTCCCCGTCGACCCCACCCGTCGCCCCTCGTACCCGGTCCCCCGGCCTTGGCAGGCCCCGGCCGCGGGCCGGTTTCCGGCCGGGCCGCCGAGGCTGGGCACACCGTAACGGCTGTGGGCCGCTTATGGGCCGGGAAGCGGAGGAACGGCATGATTCCGCCGGTCCGGTACCCGCCGCCCGCACGGTCCGGCGGGCGGGTGCCCGGCCGCACGGCGCGAACGAGCGCCCCCCCCGGCCACCCGGCCGCCGAAGCCCGGGAACTGGCCCGCCACCAGCGGTGATCTCCAAAGAACCGGCGCCGGACCGCGCTGTCGGCGGTGGCGATGACCGCCGTACACTCACCCGGGTGACCGTCACCGCAACCTCCGTGGACCAGCCGGACCAGCCGGACCGGCTGGAGCCGTGCCCGGCGTCCGCCGCGCGCCGTGGCCGATTGCCGCGCCTCGTCCCGGCCGTCGCCTCCGTGCTCTGCGGAGCGCTGCTCTACGTCAGCTTCCCGCCGCGGACCCTGTGGTGGCTGGCCCTGCCCGCGTTCGCCGGTTTCGCCTGGGTGCTGCGCGGCCGGAGCTGGAAGGCCGCGCTCGGCCTCGGCTACCTCTTCGGGCTCGGCTTCCTGCTGCCGCTGCTGGTGTGGACGAGTGTGGAGGTCGGTCCCCTGCCCTGGCTGGCCCTGGTGGCCGCCGAGGCGGTCTTCGTCGCCCTGGCCGGCGTCGGCATCGCCGCCGTCTCCAGGCTGCCCGCCTGGCCGGTGTGGGCCGCCGCCCTGTGGACGGCGGGCGAGGCGGCACGCGCGCGGGCGCCCTTCGGCGGGTTCCCCTGGGGCAAGATCGCCTTCGGCCAGGCGGACGGCGTCTTCCTGCCGCTCGCCGCGGTGGGCGGTACCCCCGTACTCGGTTTCGCCGTCGTCCTGTGCGGGTTCGGCCTGTACGAGGCCGGGCGGCTGCTCGCCGAGCGGCGGCGGACCCGGACCGTACGGCGTGCCGCCGCGGCCACCGCGCTGCTGAGTGTCGCCGTACCGGTGGCGGGCGCGGTCGCGGCCCGCGCGCTGGTGAGCGACGAGGCGGAGCACGGCACCGCCACCGTGGCGGTGATCCAGGGCAATGTGCCGCGCGCGGGGCTGGAGTTCAACGCCCAGCGGCGGGCCGTGCTCGACTACCACGCGCGCGAGACGCACAAGCTCGCCGCCGACGTCCGGGCGGGCAAGGCGGCCAAGCCCGACTTCGTCCTGTGGCCGGAGAACTCCTCCGACATCGACCCCTTCGCGAACCCCGACGCCGCCGCCGTCATCGAGCAGGCGGCCAAGGACATCGGCGTGCCCGTCTCCGTCGGCGGTGTCGTGGAGCGGGACGGCGAGCTGCTCAACGAGCAGATCCTCTGGGACCCGGTCAAGGGACCGACGCAGACCTACGACAAGCGGCAGATCCAGCCCTTCGGCGAGTTCCTCCCGCTGCGCTCGCTCGTCGGCGCGATCAACAAGAGCTGGACCGAGATGGCCCGCCAGGACTTCAGCCGGGGCACCGAGCCGGGCGTGTTCGGCATCGCCGGTACGAAGGTGGGCCTGGCCACCTGCTACGAGGCCGCGTTCGACTGGGCCGTGCGGGACACGGTGACGCACGGCGCGCAGATCATCTCCGTGCCGAGCAACAACGCCACCTTCGACCGCAGCGAGATGACCTACCAGCAGCTCGCCATGTCCCGTATCCGCGCCGTCGAGCACAGCCGCACCGTGACCGTGCCGGTCACCAGCGGGGTCAGCGCGGTGATCCTGCCCGACGGCCGGATCACCCAGAGGACCGGCATGTTCGTGCCCGCCTACCTGGTGCAGAAGGTGCCGCTGCGCACGTCCACGACCCCGGCCACCGAGCTGGGCATCCTCCCGGAGACGGCACTGGTGCTGGTCGCCGCAGGGGGGATCGGCTGGGCGATCGGCTCCGGCCGGCGGCCCCGCTGTCACGCTGACGGAGCGTGAGCGCGACACTGGTGTCACGGCCCCCTTGGAGACGTGTCACGCCGCCCTGAATATCGGCGTGTCCGTCCCTTTCCCGCCCCTCGAACCAGGGCCACACGCCGCACAGGCCTACTCAGAGAGTGGTTCCGTCGGGATTGATCGTGTGGAATCCGGTGTAGGGGACGAGGGCTGGAGGGATCTCGACGGAGCCGTCACTGCGTTGGTTCTGTTCGAGGAGGGCCACGACCGTCCTGCCGATGGGGAGTCCCGAGCCATTCAGTGTGGCTGTGTACTCTTTCTGGTTGCCTCGCTTGACTCGGATGCCGGCTCTGCGGGCCTGGAAGTCTCCGCAGTCAGACACGGAGGAGATCTCGCGGAAGCACTGCTGGCTCGGTAGCCAGACCTCAAGGTCGTAGGTGCGGCGGGCGGAGAATCCGAGGTCGCCTGCCCGCAGGTCTATCACTCTGTAGTGGAGGCCGAGGCGTTGGAGGCATTCTTCGGCGTGGCCAAGTAGCAGTTGGAGTTGTTCTTCCGCCTCCTCCAAAAGGCACAACCGTACGAGTTCCACCTTGGCGAACTGGTGGAGGCGGATCAATCCGCGTGTGTCCCGGCCGTAGGATCCGGCTTCTGAGCGGAAGCAGGCCGTATGGGCGGTGAGACTCAGTGGGAGGTCGTCTTCTGCCAGGGTCTCCCTGCTGTAGAGGTTGACAAGCGGTACCTCGGCTGTGGGGATCAGGTACAGGCTGCGGTCGGCGACCCTGGTGGCGAACAGGTCGTCAGCGAATTTGGGCAGCTGCCCTGTTCCGGTCATGGTTTCCGGGGTCACGAGGTAGGGGACGCTGTGCTCGATGTACTGGTGTTCTTTGGTGTGCAGGTCCAGTAGGAAGGAGGTCAGCGCGCGCTCAAGCATCGCGCCTGCGCCGCGGAACACCGCAAAGCGGGATCCGGACAGCTTGCTGGCCCGGGGCAGGTCGAGGAGGCCGGCGGACGTGGCGAGCTCGACATGGTCGCGTGGTTCGAAATCGAAGGTTGGCTGCCGTCCCCATCGCCGGATCTCGACCGGGGGGTCCTCAGGGCCGCCGTCGGGAGCATCGTCCGCGGGGATGTTGGGCACTGCCAGCAGGAAGCTGTTCAAGTCGCTGTCGGCGATGCGCTGTGCCTCGTCTGCTGGGTGTATCTGGCTCTTCAACTCTTTCGCGGCGTCGAGGTCGTTCTGGTTCCTGGCGCCGCGTTGCTCTGCCAGCTTGCGTGTGACCGAGTTGAGTCGTCCTCGCAGCGAGTCCTTGTGCGCGATGGCCTCCGCACGTTGCTGGACGAGCTTCCTCAGGGTGTCTGTGTCCAGGGCATAGCGGCGTCTCCTCAGCCGGTGTTGGGCCTGGGCACCCTGACGCAACAACTCGTGAGGGTCATGCACGATGTCTCCTTAACCGGCAAGGGCGCTTTCGAGCAATCTGGCCAGTTGGTCGGGTCCGATGTCGACGAGGTCCGGCCAGGTCGTGACTATGTGCTCGGGACCGCCGGCCTCGATCCACTTCTCGGCGACCAGTTTCTGGTGGTCGGTTCTGAGGTCAGGGCCGATGCCACCGCGCGGTATCGCGCGATACTGGGCGTAGGTCCTGCCGTCCGTCATACGCACGCTGACTCGCGCCGGTGTGGGTTTGACTGCCTCGATGAATTCGTCCAGGGGATCCCCGACGTTTCCCACTAGGTCGACGAGGTCCTGGCCACCGAAGCGGCGGAGCCAAGCGCAGGCGCGGTCGCCGGCCTGTCGTAGCGCCTCACCGAAGGGGGCGTCGCCGCGCATCAGGATGCGAGTCATGTCACGGTCGTGGACGAGCCGTACCTTCTCTGCCAGGGCCCACCGGCTGGTATCTCCGACCTCTGGCAGGGAGAAGTCGTGGATGGACAGCCGCCCTGTCAGAAGTGCCGTGGCCACTGGATAGGGAGTGGTCAAGACCAGCGCGCCGATCGGCGTTTCTGGGCCGGCGAGGTAAGGCTCCGCCTTCCGGGCCGCATACATCGTATACAGGGATCCCTCGACGAGGACTTCCTCGACGTCTTCCACGTCGAACGGGGGGATCTGGTTGTGGAGGTCGACGGCGCAGTCGATTGCTGCGTCGATTCCCGGGCCTCCCGGGTGAAGTTTGAAGGACAGGGTCTCGGTGTGCCAGCGCTGTCCCAGCCCGCGGGTCACGGCTTCTGGAAGGGGAACGTCGGCGAACTGATGGAGGAAGCCGTCCTCGTGTTCGAGAACGTCCGCTGCTCCGTGCAGCCCTCCGTGCGCCGCGTCACAGGCGTCCAGCCCCATGCGGACGCCCACCGGGACATGCAGCAGCCGGGCGTCCGTGGTAACGAATCCGCGCATCAGTGTCCAGGGAGGTGCACTCAGGGCAAGCGCCAGAGCATCCACCCATACGTCGGCAGGAGCACGCTCACAGGCGAGCCGGCCTGCGACCGCCCCCACCACGTGGGTATGGAGGGCGGTCTGGCCGCGGAATGGGCCAAGCGTTGCTGACGCAGTCACACGAGCTGCGCATTCGTCGGCGATGATCACCGCACGCAACAGCTCGCGTCCTGACAGGCCCAGATGATGCGCGTAGGCGATCGGCACTCCGACCGTCGATGGTCCCAGGTGTCCTGCGAACGCGGTGTCATCGAGGTTCAGCCATGCCCCGGCGGCGGACAGGACGCGGGCCGACTGTGCCACGTCGTCCTGCCAGGGCCGGCCCAGTGCCGTCACGAGCCGCTTACCGTCCTCTTGGCCGAGGCCGGAGCGGATGGCGGCCAGCTGGGACAGGATGTGGCTGGCAGCGAAGCCTTGTACGCGGTCAGGTACTTCGCTGAGTTCGAGGGAGCTTGCCCATTCGGCGAGCAATGCCAACTGACCGTGACCGCGTTCGCCGACCGCAGGCGCTGTGTCCACTTTTCCTCACCCGCCCTGGTGCTGATCACGCGCGATGACCGGCACTGCACCGGGCAGTACCTTGATGGTGATGCTGTGACGGTTACTCGTCACGACTTCCCCGTCGGTCTCGAACTGCAAGGGGCTTCCATCGATGCGTTCCAGCGTTATCTCGGCGCCTTGGGCGTAGGTGACGCCCGGGTGTCCCAGGTGCTCGCCGGTTCGCATGAGGTCCAGCGCTGTCCGGGTCGGCAACGACGCGTCGAGCACGCAGACGTCCAGGAGGGCGTCGTCGGGTAGTGAGCGAGGCAAGATGTTGTAGACGCCGGCGCGGTGACGCCCGCCGCCCACGTTCACGAGCGTGGTGGCACCCGAGTGGACGACCCTCCCGTCGACCAGCACCCGGCCCATGTACGGCTTGTAGTTCTTCAGCGTCCTTGAGATGGCTTCCTGATAACGGTCACGTCCGGGTATCGGGATGGAACGGGATTCAGCAGTGGCGGCTGCGAATAGGCCAGTACTGGCGCCGAGCACGATAAGCCGTTCGGGAGAGCTGATCCGAGCGAGGTCCAGCTTCCGCACTGCTGCTGCACCGCCGGTAAGCGCTGAATGAAGAGCCGTCTCCCAGGGAATGTCATCCCATAGGGAGCGATAATTGGAGTTACCCGTCCCACCCGGCATGACGATCAGCGGTGGGCGGTGCCGGCTGCGGCGAATCCCGTCCATGACCTCACGCAGAGTCCCGTCTCCGCCTACGGAGACGAGTACGTCAGGAAGATCGGCACCGGGAACCTCTTGATTGAGCAGAGATGCAAGGAAATCGGTTGCATGACCTTTGTGCTTCGTCCAGAAAACATCAACATGTTCACATAGGTCAGCACACAATGATTCCATTGACGCAATTCGAGCATCTGTCGTGGAACCGGCAGCGGGGTTCGCAATGATGGTTACACGACGATATCGACCGCACGGAAGATCATTGATGGTCATGAAGACACCGCGATCCACAAAGAGAGATGGATAACGTCCATATGCGCGGAGAGGGCAGGATTCGAACCTGCGTGGGCCGGAGCCCGGCCGGGCTGGACGCCCGGTCCCC